>DASWHO010000376.1:0-8259 GCA_036398155.1 Acidobacteriota bacterium | reverse complement strand
GCGCTGCGAGAGTTGCGTCCCGAGCATTCTAGCACGGTGCGGGTGCGGACACGGAACTCCTTCCGCCGCAAGGCCTTGCGACCGGGTCACGAAACCGGGCAGGGCGGATTCGGGCATCAAGCGCCGCCCGCGCCCGCTCGGATATCCAATGCGGCATGGACCAGATCGGTGCACGGGGTCGCGACGCCGGCGGCCCGGCCCATGCGGCGCAGCGCACCGTGAAGCGCCTCGATCTCGGTCGGTCGTCCTGCGGCCAGATCGCGCTGCAGTGAAGAGCGCATGCCGCCCGGCAGCCCGATCGCGATCTCCAGCATCCGGTCGGCCCGATCGGCCGGCAGCGCCGCACCGCGGGCCCGTCCAACCGCGAAACCCTCCTCGATCAACTCATGAAATGCGCTGCGCCCGGCCTCGCTCGCGAGCACGGCGCCAATCGAAGCCTCGCAAACCGCGCACAGGCCGAAGGCGCAGATGAAGGCGAATTTGTTCCACAGCTCCGCTTCGATGTCTTCCACCGCTGCAGCGGGGATCTCCGCCTTTTGCAGCCTCCGCGCGACGGCGCCGGCCCGCTGTGAAAGCCCGCCCCCGAGCTCGCCGACGGCGATCCGGCAGCTGCCTCCGGTCTGCTCGACCCGATTGGGTGCGGTCCGGGTCGATTCCAAATAGGCGGCGGCGCCGAGCACCGCCGCGCGGCCTTGCAGCAGCTCGCGCAGCCGCGCGGGAACTTCGATCCCGTTCTCCAGCGGCAGCACCAGGGTCTCGGGCGTCAGCGCTGCGGCGAGCTGCCGCGCGGCCGACTCGAGGTCGTATGCCTTGACACACAAGAGCACCACCTGAGCCGGTCCGGCTTCGGCGGGATTCGCGACCGCTCTCAACTTCACCCGAAAGTCGCCCGAGCGCACGCTGCGCACCTCGAGTTCGCCCGCGCGCAGCGCTTCGAGCGCCGCGCCGCGCGCGACCACCGCGACATCCTCGCCGGCTCGGGCCAATAGGCCGCCGTAGTAGAGCCCGACCCCGCCGGCGCCGACCAACAGGATCTGCGCCATCGCTCAAGCCGTCCGATTGAGCTCGTGAATCAGCCGCAGCCCCTTGAGGGTGAGCCACGGATCGACGATCTCGATCGCCCGGGTGCCGCCGGAGATCAACTCGGCCAGACCGCCGGTCCCGACCACCTTGCAGCTCGTACCGAGCTCGGCCTTGAAGCGCGCCACCATGCCCTCCACCAGGCCGATGTAACCGAACCACAAGCCGGCCTGAATGCTGTGCACGGTGTTGCTGCCGATCACGCGCGGCGGTGCCACCAAGTCGACCCGCGGCAGCTTGGCGGTGCGCCGGGTCAGCGCCTCGGCCGCGATCACGATGCCGGGCGCGATCGCTCCGCCCAAGTATTCGCCGTCGGCGGAGATCGCATCGAACGTGGTCGCAGTGCCGAAATCGACCACGCAGGCCGGACCGCCGTAGAGATGTTGGACCGCGGCCGCATCCACCACCCGGTCGGCGCCGACCTCGCGCGGATTGTCATAACGAATCCGGACCCCGGTCTTGGTGCCGGCGTCGACCACCAGCGGCTCGCGCCCGATATAGCTGTGGCAGAATTGCACGAACACCCGAGTCAGCGGCGGCACCACGCTGGCGAGCGCCACGCCGGCGAGCTGGCGCACGTCGATCTGCTGGTGCGCCAGCAAGCCTGGAATCAACACCCCGTATTCGTCCGGCAGGCGCTCCGGCTGAGTCCCCAGGCGCCAGTGGCCGATCAACTGATCGCCGTCGTAAACCCCCAGAGTGATGTTGGTGTTGCCGATGTCGATCACCAGCAGCATGGCCAAGCCCCCTTCTCGCCAGCGCGGCGCAAGGTGAACCGTCGATCGCAACGGGGAGAGCCGAAACGGGTGGGGATGAGAGGCATCGTCGCTCACCGCCGGTCCCCCGGTCGCTGGCGAGCTCTAATCTAGCACACCCTCGTCATTCCGGCGCAAGCCGGAATCCAGAGCCGTTTGCAACCTCACGGCGCGGCCACCGTGCCTCGCATGCTTTGACCGCTTGGGGGAAATTCTCTAGATTGAGCGGACCGTGAACGCCCTTCTGGACTGGCAGCACGTGCGGCTCGACTCGATGGGCGAACCCTGCTGATATGGGCGGGGTCCTGATCGGTGTGGCCAGCCTGCTCGCCGGCCAAGCCCTCCATGCGTTCGGCCTTCAGCCGCTGTCCCGCATCCCGCATTGGTTCGTCGCCGCGGGCGCGCTGCTCGGCATCCTGCTCGCGCCCGGCCGGGTTTTGGATGCGAGCCGGACCCGCTCCGGATTGCGCGCCTTCGCGGTCGTCCTCGGCATCTACCTTTGCTTTCAACTGCCGCTGGGAATCGGTTACGCGCTCAACTGGATCCATTTCACCGCCGGAGCCGGCAGCTTTCAGCACGACCAGGTCTGGCAATGGGCGCTCGGGGCGGTGGAATGGTACGTCCTGATGCTGCTGGGCCCTTCGTTGATCCTGTTCGGGCTGCTCCAAGCCAGCCTGGAACCGCGCGCGCTGAGTCGGATCGCTCCGGCTCTGGCGGCGCTGCTCGCCGCTTTGGTCGGGCTGCTGGCGCGCGGCGCTGTGGTCGAGGCCGAAACGCTGGTCGAGCGCGTGCTGCTGCCGGCGCTCGCCGTCGCGGCGTTGTCTCAAGTCTACGGCCGCGGCGGCAGCCTGCCCGACGTCGCGCTCGGACTCGGCCTGCTGGCCTTCACCCAGCGCTTCTTGATCTGCAACGTCGAGCGCGAGTTTCTGCCGGTCGGCTACTACGTCATCGGCCAGCGCTCCTTTCTGCTCTTGGAGCTGATCGGCGCGCTGCTGGCGGTCGCCCTGGCGCTCCGCTTCTCAAAGCCGGGCGAGCTGGCCCGAGCATGAACGCCCTGAACCGGTTCGCGATCGGCCTCTATGCCCTGGCGGGTTACACTCTGGTCACCAAGTTCCTGGTGCCGGTGGTCTATGCGCTCGGCAATCGCGAGCCGCTCGGTCGCTACGTGATGTGGGATTTCTGGTGGGTGGCCCACCTCGGGCTCGGCTTCGGGCTGGCGCGCCGCCGCGCTTGGGCTTGGAGCGCGGGTCTGGCGGTGGCGCTGCTCGAGATCGGCATCGTCGCGACCAAGTACGCGCTGTTTCTGCGGGCGCCGGATTGGGACTTTTGGCGCACCTCGTGGTTCGTCAACAAGCTGTTCGTGCTCGGCCTGTTCGCGCTGCTGCTGATCCATTTGCTGCAGCGCGGCGTGCGCGCCCAGTTCGGAGCGGCTTCATGACCGAACGCTGGGGCCGGCGCCGCTTTCTCAAGACCGGACTCGCGGCCGCCGCCGCGCCGGTGCTGGGGACGACTTGGCTGCAGCGTCCCCCACCGGAGCCGATCATGCGCTACCGCACCCTTGGGCGCACCGGCTTGAAGGTCTCCGAGATCGGATTCGGCGGCTATCCGATCCGCGATCCGGAGCTGCTGCGCTACGCGATCGAACGCGGCATCAACTACATCGATACCTCCGACGACTACCGCGGCGGCGCCAGCGAGGAGACCATCGGCCGCGGTCTGCGCGGCTTGCGCGACCAAGTGGTGCTGGCGACCAAGTGGCACCCGTGGGCGCGGACCAAGAAGGCCGAGATGCTTGCCGGCCTCGATCAGAGTCTGCGCCGGCTCCAGACCGACCACGTCGACATCTTGCAAGTCCACCAAGTCGGCAAGCGCAGCGGCGGCGAATCGATCGAACGGCTCGAGAACCAGGACCTGTGGTCCGCCTATGAAACCGCCAAGCAGGCCGGCAAGGTGCGTTTCGTCGGGATCACCGGCCATGACGGCGACTTGATGCAGGTGATGCGCTATGTGCTCGACCACACCCCGGCCGATATGATCCTCAACCGCTACAGCTTTCTCGACTACCCGGAGCAGAAGGCGCTGTTCGCCGAAGCCAAGCGGCGCGGCATCGGGGTCGCGGTGATGAAGACCTTGGCCGGCGCCAAGGGCCAGCGGCTCGATCCCTGGCGCCGGGGCGACGCCACCTTCCAGCAAGCCGCGCTGCGCTGGACCCTTTCGAATCCGAACATCGCCGTGGCCGTGATCAGCATCTCGAGTCGGTCCCAGGTCGACGAGTACGTCGGCGCGGTGGCGCGCGCTTTCAACTCCACCGACCAAGCGCTGCTGGATCGCTACGCGGCGCGCTACTCCCAGGAGTATTGCCGCCTGTGCAACGCCTGCGAGCCGGCCTGTCCGGCTGCGCTTCCGATCGCCGACACGCTGCGCTTCGCGATGTACGCGGAGGACTACGGCGACCTCGAGCGCGGCCGCGCAGCCTATGCCAAGCTCGCACCCGAGCGCCGCGCCGCGGTCTGCGCGACCTGCGCCGCGCCCTGCCTCCATGCCTGTCCCTACAAGCTCGACATCCGCACCCTGATGGGCCGCGCCGACCGCCTCCTGGCTTGAGCCGCGCTAGGGGTTCGATCCGGCGCTGACCAGCGAGCGCAGAACGGCGTTGAAGATCATCAGCAGGACGGCTCCGATCAGCGCCGCCAAGAACCCGCGGCAGACGAAACCGGGCACCAGCGCCGCCGCCAGCATGAGCATCAACGCGTTGATCACGAAGTAGAACAGCCCCAAGGTCAGAATCGTGATCGGGATGCTGATCAGCTGGAGTACCAAACCGAGGGTGGCGTTGACCGCGCCGAACACCAGCGCGGCGATCAGCGCGGCGCCGAAGCCGGTCACCGAGATGCCCGGCACGAGCTGCGCCACGACGTAGAGCGCGACCGCGCCAAGCAGCCAGTGCAGCAAGAACGCTCTCATGGGCTTGCCCCCGCGCGCGCACGCGGACCGGTCGCCGCGCTCAGCGCCAGCGCGATCCAGCCGGCGATGAAGCAGAGGCCGCCGAGCGGCGTGATCAGCCCCAAGGCGGTGCGCCCGGTCAGCGCCATCGCATAGAGGCTGCCGGAAAACAGCGCGATGCCGGCGCCGAACAGTCCGGCGGCCCAAGCGCACCAGCGCCCGCGGGCCGTGCTCGCAGCCCAGCCCGCGGCCAGGATCCCGAGCGCATGAATCAAATGATAGTGGACCCCGGTTTGGTACCAGTTCAGAGCCGATTCGCTGAGCCGGTCGCGCAGGCCATGGGCTCCGAAGGCGCCGAGAATCACGCCGAACCCGGCGAGCGCGGCGCCCCAGCGCAGACACTGGATCGCCGTGGCGCTAGCGGAATCACTCATCGCGCGATTAGCCGGACGTTCCCTTGGTGAGGCAGAAGCTCTTTCAGATCGACTATTCCCAAATGCCGAGGTAGGCCTTGGCGTCGTCGCTGGCGTCGCGGCGCGGATCCCAGGGCGGATCCCAGACCAGGTCGAGCTGGACATCCTCGACCCCATCCAGCTTCTGGACCGCGCCGTGCGCCGCGGCCATGATCTCGGGACCGAGCGGGCACATCTGGCTGGTCAAGGTCAGCTTGATGTTGACCTTCTTGCCTTCGTCCGCAACCTCGATGCCGCGCACCAGGCCGAGCTCGACGATGCTGAGACCGATCTCCGGATCGGAGACCGGCACTAGAGCGGAGCGAACCTGTTCTTCCGTAATCATGCGGTAACCTCTCCGGACTCCTCGGTGGTGGAGGCCGCCACCGGTTCCGAGCGACCGTCGTCCCAGGCGCGCAGGGCGTCACGCAGAGTCATCCAGGCGAGCAGCGCACACTTGACTCGCACCGGGAATTTGCAGACGCCTTCGAGCGCCTCGAGATCGCCGATCTCGAGCGTTTCGGGCGGGGCCTCGCCGTGCATCATCTTGAGGAACGCCTGCGACAAGGCCTCGACCTCGGCGCGGGACTTGCCGGGCAGCAGCTCGGCCAGCATCGATCCCGAAGCCACGCTGATCGAGCAGCCGCGGGTCACCACCTGCACGGAGCGAATGCGATCCCCATCGAACTGCAAACCGACTTGTACCTCGTCGCCGCAGACCGGATTGTAGCCGTGGTTGTGGACATCCTCCTTGTCCAGCGGCGCGCGCCCGCGCGGGCTGCGGTAGTGGTCCAGGATCAGCTCGCGGTAGAGGCTATCGAGTTGCGGTAGTTGCATGACCGAAATAGCGCCGCGCCTCCAACAGGGCCTGCGCCAGCGCGTCGATCTCCGACTCCGAATTATAGACGTAGAAGCTGGCCCGCGCGGTAGCCACCACCCCGAGCCGTCGCATCAGCGGTTGGGCGCAGTGGTGACCGGCGCGGATCGCGATGCCGAACTGGTCCAGGATCGTGCTGAGATCGTGCGGGTGCACCAGCGGGTCGTTGAAGGTCACCACGCCACCGCGGCGCTCCGGGCTGGGCGGACCGTAGAGGGTCAGAAACCCCAGCGCGTTCAGGCGCTCCAGCGCGTAGGCCGTGAGCCGCAGCTCGTGGGCCCGGACCGCGTCCAAACCGAGCTTCTCGAGATAGCGGATCGCGGCCGCGAACGCGACCACGTCGGCGATATTGGGGGTGCCGGCTTCGAACTTGTGCGGGATATCGTTCCAAGTGGCACGGTCGAGATGAACCTCGCGGATCATCTCGCCGCCGCCCATGAGCGGCTCCATTGCTTCGAGCCGTTCGGGCTTGCCGACCAGCACGCCGACCCCGGTCGGGCCCATCATCTTGTGGGCCGAGAAGGCCAGAAAGTCGCAGCCGAGCGCGGCGAAGTCGACCGGCATGTGGGGCACGCTTTGAGCGCCGTCGACCACCATCACGGCGCCGACCGTGTGCGCCGCCGCCGCGATCTGCGCCACCGGATTGATGGTGCCGAGCACGTTGGAGACGTGGGTCAGCGAGACGATCTTGGTGCGCGGCCCGAGCAGCCGGTCGAGCGCCGCCAGCTCCAGCTCGCCGTCGTCCCGGATCGGCAGGTGCCGGAGCTGCACGCCGCGGGCCTTGGCGAGTTGGAGCCAGGGCACCAAATTGCTGTGATGCTCCATCTCGGTCAGCAGCACTTCGTCGCCGGCGCTGAGCTTCTCGCCCCAGCCGCGCGCGACCAGATTGAGCGCCTCGGTGGCGTTGCGGGTGAACACCACCCCGCGCGGATCGACGCCGCCGAGCAGCCGCGCTACATCGCCGCGGGTCGCCTCGTAGGCCGCGGTCGCCTCCTCGGCCAAGGCATGGATGCCGCGGTGGACGTTGGCGTTGCTGCGGCGGTAGTAGCGCTCCAGCGCTTCCAGCACCACCAGCGGCTTCTGGGTGGTGGCGGCATTATCGATGTAGATCAGCGGCCGGCCGTGCACCTCGCGCTCGAGGATCGGAAAATCGCGCCGCAGCGCTTCGACGTCGAGCTCAGAAGCGATCGAGCCCTTGGCTGGCACCGGCGATGAAATGGGAGTCGAGCTCATAACTTCTCCACGTCGACCAGCACCTGATCGCCCTGGACCTGAACCGGGAAGGTGCGGATCGGAACCACCGCCGGCATCGACAGCACCGCGCCGGTGCGCACGTCGAAGCGCGCGCCGTGACGCGGGCACTCGATCGCGCAGCCGCTCAGCTCCCCTTCCGCCAGCGGACCGTCATCGTGGGTGCAAACATCCTCGAAGGCGTAGATCCGCCCCTCGACCTTACAGACTCCCAAGCGCGCGCCGCTCACTTCGACCATGAGCACCGTGCCCTCTTCGATCTCCTCGGGCTTGGCTACCGGAATGTACTGTGCGGCCATGACCTAGAGCTCCTTGAGGCGGTTGAACACCAGCTCTTCCAGCCGCGCGTGGAGATCTTCCGGAACGCGCTGCAGGGTCGCGTCCAAAAAGCCCCCGACCACCATCCGCACCGCTTCCGAATACGGTAGACCACGACTGCGCAAGTAAAAGATCTGCTCGGGATCCAGCGGCCCGACGGTGGCCCCGTGGGTGCAGCGCACCGCGTCGGTCAAGATTTCGAGCTCGGGGATCGATTCGGCCCGGGTGCCTGCGCTGAGCAGCAGATTGCGGTTCTCTTGATACGCCTCGCTCTCGGGCGCATCCCTCTCGATCCGAATCAACCCGGTATAGGCCGAGCGCGCCCGATCCTTGAGCACGACTTTGACGTCCAGGTCGCTGTGGCTGTGGCCGGCGCGGTGATCGTGGACCGTGTGATGGTCGAAGTGCTGCCGCCCCTCACCGAAGGTGACTCCGAAGATCCGGCTCTCGGCGCCCTCTCCTTCGAGAACCGCCCCGACGTCGAACTTGGAGACCGAGCCGCCGAAGCTCGCCTGCAGGCCGAGATAGCGGGCGCCACGGGCCAGCAGCGCTCGTTGGGTCATGAAACCCTTGACCCCCAAAC
>DASWHO010000375.1:0-19622 GCA_036398155.1 Acidobacteriota bacterium | reverse complement strand
CGACGCCTCCCGCCAAATCGAGACCCGCGCCTGGCGCCAGCCGGCCTGATGCAGCGCCGATACCGGATGCGGGGCCACGAACGGACTGGCATCGGCGTGCTTGCGCTGGCCCGGGATCGGCTTGAAATCGATCAACAGATGGCTGTTCTCGCGACCGACAGTGCACACGGACTTGCCCAGCCGCTTGACGAAAACGCGCTCCGATGAGCGCTTGATCGCGGAACCGGGTCGAACCGAGAGCCCTTCGATCAGGCGCTCGGCGACGGTTGGATCGAGTTTGCGATGGTGGTTTCTGTGGTTTTCCGGCTCAGATCGCTTTCTCTTCGTTTTCATCTCAACCGTTCGTGTCAGCGATGCGGCGCCGCACACCCGATCCCTTCCCCAGATCTTGAGGCGCGCGCAAGCCTTCTCCCCCCTCGCACGACTTTGATCCTTCATGTTACGCAATTCGCGCGCGACCGCAAGAGCAAAAATTCCGTTTCCAAAAAAAAATTCCAGCGCCTTGGTTCGCGCCGGCGCATGAGCTGCCGCGGACCAGCGACGATCGGCGCGTTGCCGCGATCGTTTCAGCCTTTGAGAAAGTGCCCGGCCACGGCGCTGGCGAATCCGAGCAGGTTGGCGGCGATGACCCGCCCTTCGGTCGCCCCGGAGTAAGCGCGCGGCAGCAAGTCGCCGGCGCCTACGTAGAGAAACAACCCGGCAAAAGGCGCGAGAAAATAACCCAGCAGCGCCGGTGAGGGGGCAGCGCTCTGAAACAGCGCGCAACCCAGCAGCACCGCCGCGGAGGCGGACCACAAAAACGGCTGCGCGGCACGCGGCTGCTCGGCTCCGACCAGGGTGACGATGCCGACCCCGTCCGCAAACTTGTGCAGCAGCAGGGCGCAGGCGGTCAGCCAGCCGAGCGCTCCGGGCAACTTGAAGACTGCCGCGATCAGAGCGCCGTCCACCAGGGAATGCAGCACCATCCCCAGCGCCGCCAGGCTGCCGACGTGGGCGCGCCGGTGCACGTGTCCGCGATGTCCTTCATGCTCGTGGAAGTGAAACAGATGGAGCTTGTCGAGCACCAGGAACCCCGCGAAGCCGGCCAGCGCCAGCATCATGACTTGCTCGGGGGCGAGCCGGCCGGACAGAGCGCGAATCGACTCGGGCAAGAGCTCCTGGAGCGCCACCGCGATCAGAAATCCAGCGGAAAAACCCGCGATCAGACGCAGCTCGCCCGCCAGGCGGCGCGCCAACCATCCGCCGGCCAGATTCGCCGCGGCGATCAGCGCCGCGGCGAGCCATACACGCCAATCCGCCATTGGAGGCGGAGTCTAGCGCCTGAACCCGCCGGAGCCAAACTGCCGCCCGGCGCCGGCTGGCACGGCTCGAATCGGACCGCTATACTCAGGCCAGAGCGTTTCAAGAATTCAACGCCGACAGCAAGCGCATGTTTCGGGGACATCGAGCACGGGGGTGGAACGATCTGGTCTGGATCGCGGGTCTGGTGCTGGCCGGCGCGCCGGCGCTGGCGGCCGCCGATCTCGACCGCGGCAAGGCGATCTATCAAGATCGCTGCGAGATCTGCCACGGCGCCGGCGGCCGCGGTGACGGTCCAACCGGCAGGGTGCTGCCGACCCGGCCCTCCGACTACACCAGCGCCGCTTTCTGGCGCGGCCGCAAAGACGCCGAGCTGCTCGATATCATCCGCCAGGGCAAGGGTTTGATGCCCAAGTGGGAGGGTGGGCTGAGCGACGCGGAGATCCGCGACGTTTACGCCTACATCAAATCCGCATTCAAACCGGAGTAGAGCGGCGGATCACATTCCCTGAGCGCGGATGGCGCTTTCGAGCTGCTCGAGCAGCAGCACTTCGGCCGGCCTGGCGCCGCCGCGGAACTCGATTCCCTCCAGCTCGCGAACCAAGCGGGTCGGTGCAGCTCCGCCGCCCGGTTCGAGGCGGAACTTGCCCAGCGCCCAACCGCGCACGGTTTCGTAGCGCCAGCCGTTTTCCTCCAAGCTCTCGGTGAACACCAGCACGCTTTCGCCGAGCGCGAAGCTGGGCGCGCCGCCGACCTCCGTGGTCAAGCTGCCGACGCTGCCGCCCAGGATCTGGATCACGGCGATCGGGTCGCGCTGCGGTCCTTTGAGAATTCGAGTCAGGCGCAGCTCGACCCGGGTGAAGATGCGCGAGCGCTCGGAGTTCCAATGCCCGCGCAGCCCGATCACCTCGCCGATCAAGATCCGTTCGGCGCCCCGGATCAGCTCTTCCTCGGATAGCGCCCGCAGCAGCACCGGAGCCGAGGCGGTCGCGAGCGAAAACAGCAGCACCGCGGCCGTGAACATCAGGCCCGGTCCCGACGCGAGGTTTTCATCACCCGCTCAGCGGCCGCCGCCGGCCGCGCCCGCAGTTGCGGCGCGATCGGAGCCGGCGAGCCGGTCGCCGGGTTGCCACGGCGCGACCTCGCGGGTATTCCAAAGCCGATCGTAGGCTTCGAGCTCGGCGCGCCGGGATGGATCGATCGCCCGCGGATCGTACGGATAGCTCGGCATGCCCGGAAACGGCAGCGGCGCCACCTGCTCGCCGGTCGCGGTGTTGCGATCCGAGTCCTTGTCCCAGCCGAAGCCGCGGAGCAGAAAATCGCGCCGCCAGCCGCTGGGCAGCGGCGGCAGCGCGGCGGCGTCGAACGCAATTTCGATCGCATCGCCCGGCCCGAGGACCACGCTGCGGCCGTCCACCGCCTCGAGCAGCGGCGTGACCTCGCCGAAACGGGTGAAGCGCCCGGCGATCGGCAGCCACGGCGACTCCAGGCTCACGCGCGAGAAGTCGAACCGGTGCGGCGCGACCCCGCTGAGCCGGTAGAGCTGGGAAAAACCGCGATAGCTCAGCTCGGCGCTGGCGGCTTTCAGGACCGTGCGGCGCAGCGCAACCTCGCCGGTTTCGGTGGTGAAGGCCACTCGGTCCCAGTGCAGCCACAGATCGGTCGTGATCCGAAACCGGCCGCCCTTCAGCTCGCGCGGATCGAGGTCGAGCACGATCGACTTGGTCTTGCCGGGCGGGAACGGCATCGGATCCAGCAGGCGGCGCCAGCCGCCGCGGCCGTCCGGCACCTCCAACACCGGGGGCAGCGGCCGGCGGCCCGACTGCGCGATCGCCAAATTCAGCGACGCGTCGGTCGGGAAGATCCAGCCGGTGAGCAGCAGCCGGAGCGTCTCCGCGCCGCTGAGGTCCCCGAGCTCGAACGTGAGGCTGTAGGGCCGCTGCGCCAGCCCCTGCCAGCGGCTGGGCCGGTAGCCGGCGGCATAGCGCTCGTCCTCGGCGCGCACCAGCTCGAGCACGTCGCGCCCCTCGCCGTCGACCGCCGCGCGCGGCGGCCGCAAGCCGGTGAGCGCCCGAACCTCGCGCGCCGGATACGGCGCCGGCTGGAACTTGTGATTGCTGAACACCGCGGCTTCGGCCGGATGATCGATCACCCACAGATCGAGCGCGTCGACATAGGCCGTTTCCCACAGCTCCTCGGTCACCACCAGGCGATAGCGCTGGCCGTCGAGCCGCAGCTGCTCGGCGCGAATCAGGATCTCTTCGTCGGGATCGGCGGGCGCGAATACGCCCGGCGCCAGCGGCAGCCCGAGCGGGCTGGTCCAAAACAGATCGGTGATGAACTCGAAGCGCTCGCCGTTCCAGGCATAGAGAAACGGGCAGGAGCCCTTGAGCACCTGTTTCTCGGTCAGCAAGGCGTCGATTGCCGGTTTGAACCGGTTCTGCGGTACGCCGTTGGTCCACAGTACCCGCACCAGGTCGGCTTGGGCGTACTGCCCCAGGCCGAAATGGGTCACCGGCTCGGTGACCAGCCGCATCTGGTAGTGCGAGCCGGTCTTGACCTCGATACGGCAGCCGATGCCGTCCTTGTTGTTCTTGGTGTTGCCGGAGTTGATCCCATCGAGCCGCACGTCGAGCCAGTGGTAGCGATGCCCGCCTTCGTTGCGCCACAGTCCAGTTCCGGCGCGGCTGCGCACCACCAGATCGACGTCGCCGTCGGCGTCGACGTCTTGCCCGCGAACCTGATCGGCGGCGGGCGGATCGGGGAGCAGCGCTTCGGGCTCGAACTGCCCGTCGCGATTGCGGAAGAAAGCCGCCGCGCCGTCGCGCAGCAAAAGCAAGTCGAGATCGCCGTCGTTATCGGCCTCGAACGGCAGCAAGCTGGCGCTTCGAGCCGCGCCCGGAGCCTTCCAAGCGCCGGGGCGCTCGACCCACGCGCCCTTCTGGTTGAGGTAGAGCATGACGGAATCGCTCCCGACCGCCGCCAGATCGGCCCAGCCGTCGGCGTTGGCGTCGAACAGCGCCAGCGCCAGGGCCGGCGCCGGACCGAGCGGCGCGCCGGGGGCGCCGAAGCGGCCTTGGCGCGGGTTGCTCAGCAGCAGAATGCCGCGGCTGGTCGCCAAGGCCAGATCGAGGTCTCCGTCTTCATCGAAGTCGGCGCTGGCCAAGCCATGGACCTTGAGCTCGCCGAGCTCGGGTAGCGCACCCTCGCCGATGTCGTCGAAGCCGCCGTCGCCGCGATTGCGCAGCAGGCGCAGCGGCGCGCCCGCCTCGCAGGCGACCACCAGATCCAAGTCGCCTTCGAGATCGTAATCGATCGGCAGGACCGCGGTAGGCTGGGCCGCGCCGAGCAGCGGCCTGGACTCGGCCCCGTCCCGCAGCACCAGATCCGCGCCGCGACGCTCGACCGATTCCAAGCTGCCGTCGTTGTCCAAGTCGGCCCGCGCCAGAACCTCGGGGCGCAGCCCGAGCTCCGCCTCGGCCTGCGCGGCGACGAAACGGATCGCGAGCTCGGGCGGCCGGTCGACCACCCCGGCCGGCAAGGTGCCCGGCGCGAACTCCAGCACCGGCAGGCCGATGATGTTGGTCTGCAGCTCGGCGATGCCCTGCTGGTAGCGCGGCGAAGCCTTGAGCAGGTTCTCGACGAAGGCGGCGGCGCGCGGCGCGGCGGCATCGCCTTCGGTGATCACCTGATCGAGAAAGCCGCGCAGCCGCTGGTCCGCATCCCAGACGATCTCGCGCACCGCCTGGTAGAGCGCGCGGGCTTGAGCCTGCTCCCCGGCCTCCAAGCGCAGCCGCCCCAGCTTGAGCAGCACCACCAGATTCTGCGGCGCCAAACGATGCAGCGCTTCCAGCTGCTCGCGCGCCAGCCCGGGATCCGCCGTGCCGCCGCGCTGGCCGCTGGCATCGAGATAGAGGGCGTAGCGCAGTTGCACCTCTGCGGGGGCCAGCTCCACCGCTCGGGTCAAGGCGGCGCGCGAAGCGGGCAGCTGCTCGGCCCACCGCTCGACCTCGGCGAGAATGCCGTACAGATCGCCGCGATCGGGAGCTAGCTCGATCGCCTTTTGGATGTGCCAGCGGGCCTCCTCGGTGCGCTGCAGGCGCAAGAGCGCGATCGCGAGGTCGGCGTGGCCCAGCGGCTCGCCGGGCGCGAGCCGGACCAGCTCGCGAAATTCCTTGGCCGCCTCGCCGGGTTGCTCTTGCTCCAAGAAGGCGATGCCGAGGTTCTTGTGCCGGATCACTTCGGTCGGATCGCCGGCCCCGATCAAACCGAGGACCGCAGCCACCGCCGCCAACCGCCACCAAGCTCGCTGGCTCATGGCCTTCCATTCTAGCGAAAACCGAGCCGGCATTTGATCTCGAGCCGTCACCCGTCCTACCTTATGGTCTCCGAGCGCCGATGGGCAAGCCGGTCAAGCTCGAGCTCCAACTCGAACAGGTTCGCGACGAGGCCCGCGAGGTCAAGAGCTTTCGCTTTGTAGCGCCCGGCGCCGCGCTGCCGCGGCATTGGCCTGGCCAGTTCATACGGATCACGGTCCCGGTCGCTTCCGAGGGCCAAGCGCAGACCTCGCGCTCGTTCACCATCGCCTCGGCCCCGACCGAGCCGGGCTACTATCAGCTCACCGTCAAGCGCAATCCGCGCGGGGTGGTGTCCAACTTCCTGCACCGGTCGCTGGCGCCGGGCCAACGGATCCAGGCCCGGGCGCCGCTCGGCGATTTCGTGTTTCGCGACGGATCGGCCGAGCGCATCGCGCTGATCGGCGCCGGCAGCGGCATCACCCCGCTGCGCGCGATCCTGCGCACGATCGCGGATCGCGAGCTCGCGGTCGCCGCGCGCCTGCTGTATTACAACCGCGAGGCGCACGATGTCATCTTTCACCGCGAGCTGCTGCGCCTGGCCGAGGCCGGCGCGGTTCAAGTCCACTTGGCCCTGACCCGCCCGCCATCGGATTGGCCTGGCCTGACCGGCCGAATCGAGGCCGCCCACCTCGAGCGGCTGCTCTCCGATTTCGCTCCGCAGCGCGTCTACCTCTGCGGGCCGCCGCCGATGATGGAGCGCACCCAGGAGCTGCTGAGGGATCGGGGCATCGGCGAGCAGCAGATTCTGACCGAGCTCTTCCACTGAGATGAAACGAGCCACGCCTACCCGCTCGCCGCGACCAAGCCTCGCTCCCTATCCGCAGCATCCGATCCATGCTTTCCTGCTCCGCGCCGCCCAGCGCTTCCCCGACAAGATCGGCCTGGTCGATGCGCGCGAGTCGATCCGCTTCGCCGAGCTCGAACAGCGCAGCGCCCGCATCGCCTCGGCCCTGCAGCAGCGCGGCTTCGGCAAAGGCGAGCGGATCGGCCTGTTCGCCGCCAACAGCGTATCGTTCGTGGCCTCTTTCTTCGGGATCGCGCGCGCCGGTTGCGTGGTGGTCCCGATCACCGCCTCCTACAAGGCCGGCGAGCTCGCATATCAGCTCGGCGACTCGGGCGCCCGGGCCGTCTTTCTCGATCCGGGACTCACGCCTCATCTCCACCAGGCCCGCCCGCAGTGCCCGGCGCTGGAGCTGGCCGTGCTGCTGGGCGCCTCGGAACGCGCCGGCGCCGGCGCGGGGACCATCGGGCTCGATCAGCTGCTGGCCGAGGGCAAAAAGCCGATGCCGGGGGTGGCGATCGATCCGCGGCGCGATCTCGCCTGCCTGCCGTATTCCAGCGGCACCACCGGCCTGCCCAAGGGCGTGATGCTCTCGCACTCCAACCTGTGCAGCAACGTCTATCAGTTCCACACCTGCCTGCCGGAATACCCGGTGGTCGCCGAGGACGTGTCGCTCAACCACCTGCCCTACACCCACATCTACGGGCTCAACGTGCAGATGGTCGGCTGCGTCGCAGCCGCCTGCCGCCAGGTGATCCTGAGCCGGTTCGAACCGGTCGAGCTGCTGGGCCGGCTCGAGGCCGAGCGCGCCACGCTGCTGTTCACGGTACCGCCGGTGCTGCTGTTTCTGCTCGGTCACGACCAGCTCGGACGCACCGACTTGAGCTCGCTCAAGTACATCAACACCGGCGCCGCTCCGCTGGCGCCGTCGCTGGGCGCCGAATTCGCCGAGCGCACCGGGGTGGTGGTCAAGCAGGGCTACGGCATGACCGAGACCTCACCGGTCACGCACGTCGATTACGCCACCGCGCCGCGGCTCGAAACGGTGGGCCCGCCGGTCGCGGACACCGATCAGAAGGTGGTCGATCCGGAGAGCGGCGCCGAGCTGCCGCTCGGCGAGCACGGCGAGCTGTGCGTGCGCGGCCCGCAGGTCATGCAGGGCTACTGGAATCAGCCGGAGGATACGCGGCGGGTGCTGCGCGACGGCTGGTTCCACAGCGGCGACATCGCGTCGATCGACGCCGAGGGCTATGTCCGGATCCTGGATCGCGCCAAGGAGATGATCAAGGTCCGCGGCTTCGCGGTGGCGCCGGCCGAGGTCGAGGCGGCGCTGCTGCGCCATCCTCAGGTCGCCGACTGCGCGGTGGTGGGGGTGGACGATCCGGAATGGGTCGAGTTTCCGCGCGCCTTCGTGGTGCGCAGCGCGGGCGCGACCCCGGCGGCCGAAGAGCTGATCGCGTTCGTCGCCACCCAGCTGGCTTCGTTCAAAGCCCCGCGCGAGATCCGCTTCGTCGACAAGATTCCGCGCAGCCCGGCGGGGAAGATCCTGCGCCGCGTTCTGCGCCAAACGTAACCCGGCGGCGGATAGGGCGCCGTCTGCCAGGGGGTGTGGGGGAGTCCACCCCACTCTCGATGCTGTTGGGCTTGTTCGGGCTCCTCCAGCGTACCTGTAGGGGAGGGGCTTGTCCTGGGCTTGTCCCCTCCCGAGGGCGGGCGCAAGGCATGCCCCTACATTTCGCTCGCCGAACGGTTGCGGACGGCTTCGAGTTTTCGCTCCAGCTCGGCTTCCAGGCGCTGGCGCTGTTCGAGCAGTTCCTGCTCGAGGCGCTCGCGCTGCGCCAGATATTCCGCCGGATCGGACAAAGACAGCTTGCGCAGCGCGTCCTGCGTCGCCAGCTCCTTCTCGGCCAGCTTGGCCCGGTACTGACTGCGCAGCTCGGCAATCTCGGTCTTTTGTTCGTCGTTGAGCTTGGCGACGTCGTCCTCTCCGCCGCGGGCGCGCAGCTTTTCCATCGCCAGCTCGTAGCTGCTCTTGAGCTCTCCCAACCGTTCACCTCCATCTGGGGCGAGGGGCGAAGCCCCTCGCGCACTTTGTGGCGCTCTATGAGATTGTATGTCGACTCGCAACCCTCAAGGCGATTTCGCCGGCCTGTTCGACCCAGACGATCCTCGGTCTCGATTCCGGGCCGACCGCGGCTAAAGCCCGGCTCAGCGCACTCGGCAGGTCGGGCAACAGCTCCAACTGGGCTGCGCGGGCTGCCTTGGGCTCCAGTCCCGGGCACACGCCCAAGAGACGCACGCGGCGCCGCTCCACGAGCCGCAGCCAGCGCAGCGCCTTATGGTCACCCAGGCGATAGCCTCGGGTCCGAAGCGTTCTGCGGGCCCGGGCCAGGCTCCGATTGCGGCGCAGGAACTCCCAGAAATGCGCGGTCCCGATCCCGTCGCGGCAGTCCGCGAGCAGGACGATCGCGCCGCCGGAACGCACCGCCGCTTCTACATTCTTTATACCTTTGTCGGCCTGATACAGGCTGCGACCCAGCGGCCCATCGACCTGGGCCACGATCAGGTCGGCGGGGGCGGGCAAGACGACGCCCAAGGCCTTCCGGACCCGGGGCGCCAATGCACTCAAGGCGCGCTCCGGTGTACCGGCCGCGGCGGCCGCGACCTCGCCGCCGCGACCGATCAGGACGTTGATGGCGAACAGCGACCTTCCCGCCGCCAGCGCCTTGAGCAATCGGCGTTGATGGCGGTGGACCGGGTTGTCGCTGAGCCGCAGCGGCTGCGACCTCGGGCTCAGCGCCAGGGCATGATCGCGTTCGATGTCGCGCCGGCCCATGACACCGACGGTGAGGGATTTGTGCGCGCCGGTGATGCCGGCGAAGTAGTGCGGCTCGCAGCTCCCGATCGCGAGCACGAAGCGGCTCGCGGCGATCCAGGGATGAAAGCGCGCGACCTTACGACCGCGAACCGGCAGCGGCACCAGCGCGGGGCTATCGGCGTCGTGCCACTCGGTCCGCGGCGACAGCGCCCGCCAGTGCCGGCCGAGAATCTCCGCGCCGGCCGATTCGCGCGCTCGCCCCTTGGGAGCGGCATGGGTTCCGGTCGCGACCAAACAACGCATCCGTTCGCCGGCCCCGCTGCGCTCGAGCAGCGGTTGGAGCCGCTCGAGCAGCGCCGCAGTCGGAGTCCGGCGGCTGGTGTCGTTGACCAGCAGCAGCAGCCCGCCCGGATCGCGCGCGGCGCGGCGCAGCCACCGACCGAGCGCCGGCTGGCCGGCAGGTTGGGTCCAGGCGTGGATCAGCGCCCGCGGCCGCGGAACGTTCGGACCGACGCTGAGCAGCCGCGTGCCGGGATAGGTGGACTTCAACCACGCCAGGGCCCCGCGCTGGTCGGTAGCTGGTAGCTTGAGCTTCACGGTCGCCGCGCCGCCGATAGACGGGGAGACTCCCCCGCCCTTTGGGTTATACACCAGCGGACATCCAAGAGCGCTCCGCTGCTACAATCCTGGCGACGCCATGCAGCCGTCCCAGCGCGCGCCAATGAATCCGACCGGTCGCGCGGCCCGATCCGGAGCGACCGACCCGGTCTGCGGCATGTCGGTAGAGCCGGAGCGGGCCGCCGCTCGGCGCGAGCACAGAGGTCAGGAGTACTTTTTCTGCAGCACCGGCTGCGCCGAAAAGTTCCGGGCCGAGCCGCAGCGCTACCTGGAGCGCTCGCAGCGCGCTGCTGATCGCTCCGGGCCGAACTCCACCGGCGGCGGCTACGGCTGCCCGATGCATCCCGAGGAGCACAGCGAGAGCGCGGGCTCGTGTTCCAAGTGCGGGATGGCTTTGGAACCCGCGGCCGCAGGTCACGCGCCGAAGCGCGTCGAGTACACCTGTCCGATGCATCCGGAGGTGGTGCAAAGCGGGCCGGGCAGTTGCCCCAAATGCGGCATGGCGTTGGAGCCGCGCACCGTCGCGGCCGGCGATGAGGACGATCCCGAGCTGCGCTCGATGACTCGCCGCTTTTGGATCTGCTTGGCGCTGACCGCGCCGCTGCTGTTGCTCGAGATGTCCCACCTCATCCCCGGCTTGACGCTGCCGCATGCGCTCCATCCACCGCGGATGTCCTACCTCCAACTGCTGCTCGCGGCGCCGGTGGTGCTGTGGGGCGGCTGGCCCTTCTTTCAGCGCGGCTGGGCCTCGCTGGTCCACCGCAGCCTCAACATGTTCACCTTGATCGCTCTCGGCACCGGCGTCGCTTTCATCTACAGCTTGCTTGCGACTCTGTTCCCGAGTTGGCTGCCGGCCGCTTTCCGCGGCCCGGGCGGAGCGCCGCCGGTCTATTTCGAAGCGGCCGCGGTGATCACCACGCTGGTGCTGCTGGGCCAAGTGCTCGAGCTGCGTGCGCGGGCCCAGACTGGCGGCGCGATCCGCGAGCTGCTCGAGCTGGCGCCCCAATCCGCGCGGGTGGTGAGCGACGGCGGCGCGGAACGCGATGTGCCGCTGGACCAAGTTCAGGTCGGAGACCGCTTGCGGGTGCGGCCCGGCGAGAAGATACCGGTCGATGGGATCGTACTCGAGGGCTCGAGCTCGGTCGATGAATCGATGGTCAGCGGCGAGCCGATCCCGGTGGCCAAAACCGAAGGCGATGCGGTCACCGGCGGCACGCTCAACGGCACCGGAACCTTCGTCTTCCGCGCCGAACGGGTCGGCGGCGACACCATGCTGGCCCAGATCGTCGAGATGGTCGCGGCCGCGCAGCGCAGCCGGGCGCCGATCCAGCGCCTCGCCGACCAGGTGGCCTCCTATTTCGTCCCCACCGTGGTAGCGATCGCCTTGGTCACCTTCGCGGTCTGGAGCCTGGTGGGGCCGGAGCCGCGTTTCGCCTTCGCCTTGGTCAACGCGGTCGCGGTCTTGATCATCGCCTGTCCGTGCGCGCTCGGCCTCGCGACCCCGATGTCGATCAAAGTCGGCACCGGCCGCGGCGCGCGCGAAGGCGTCCTGATCAAGAACGCCGAAGCGCTGGAAGCGTTCGAGCGCGTCGATACCTTGGTGTTCGACAAGACCGGCACGCTGACCGAAGGCAAGCCGCGGCTCGAATCGGTGATCGCGCTCGAGCGCTTCGAAAAGCAGGAACTGTTGCGCCTGATCGCCAGCCTGGAGCAGGTCAGCGAGCATCCGCTGGCCGGCGCGATCGTCGCCGGGGCGCGCCAGGCCGAGCTCACGCTCGCCGAAGTATCCGACTTTCAATCCTTCACCGGCCGCGGCGCGCGCGGCCGAGTCGACGGCCATGCGGTGTTGGCCGGCAACCTCAAGTTGTTCGAGCAGGAGCAGATCGACCCGCAGGATCTCGCCGCGCGCGCCGAGGCGCTGCGGCGGGAAGGAAAGACCGCGATCTTGATCGCGATCGACGGCCGGGCCGCGGGAGCGATCGCGGTGGCCGACCCGATCAAGCCCTCCACCCCCGACGCGCTGGCGGCGCTGCGCCGCGACGGGCTGCGGCTGGTGATGATGACCGGCGACAGCCGCACCACCGCCGCAGCGGTGGCGCACCAGCTCGGGATCGAAGAGATCGAGGCCGAAGTGCTGCCCGAACAGAAAGGCGACCTGATTCGTAAGCTCACCGAACAAGGGCGGGTGGTCGCGATGGCCGGCGACGGCATCAACGATGCACCGGCGCTGGCTCAGGCCCGGGTCGGCATCGCGATGGGCACCGGCACCGCGGTCGCGATGGAGAGCGCCGGCATCACCCTGCTGCGCGGCGACCTGCAGGGCATCGTGCGCGCGCGCCGGCTCAGCCGCGCCACCATGCGCAACATCCGCCAGAACCTGCTGTTCGCCTTCGGCTACAACTCGCTCGGCGTCCCGCTTGCCGCCGGCGTGCTCTATCCATTCTTCGGTCTGCTGCTGAGCCCGATCGTCGCCAGTGCCGCCATGACCTTCAGCTCGGTCTCGGTGATCGCCAACGCCCTGCGCCTGCGCCGCCAAACGCTCTAGGCATTCTCGGAACTGAGATCAGCCTTCACGGACTCGAGCATGACCAGATTCGGCCGGCGCTTCCTTCCTCTTGTTTTGATCATGATTCCCCCATTGATGCAGCTCATCTATATCCAAAGCTTTGCAGTTGATGTCCTTTTCTGGGACGATTGGGAGCTTGTTTTGTTGCTCAAGACACCACCGAGTCTATCCACCATGGACTATCTTTGGAGCCAGCACAACGAGCATCGCATCCTATTCCCCAGGCTCCTCTTGTTCGGCCTGGCGCGCGCTTCGGACTTCAACACCATCGTGCCAATATACATCGGTTTGCTGCTCGCCGGCCTGTCGGCGGTCGGGCTCTGGTTTGTCTACAAGCAGACGTGGAGCAGCTCGATTTGGGCTTTTGTCCCCATCTCCTGGTTCATCTTCAACCTAGGCCAATGGGAGAACATTCTCTGGGGCTGGCAAATATCGGTTTACCTCTGCGTAGCAGCTAGCATCTGGGGATTATGCCTGCTGGTGCCCGACTCGATCGCTTTCACGGTGCTCGCCGCCCTACTTGGACTAGTGGCGTCCTTCTCGTTCAGCAACGGCCTGTTGATTTGGCCAATTGGATTTGCTTACTTGATCACTGCACGCGCCGAGCTCAAGCGAGTGGCAACCTGGACCGCAGTGGGTTTGGCCGCGGTAACATTCTATCTGTGGCACTTCACACTCGAGATCACCCAACTGCCCTCGCCAACGACGGTTCTTTCCGAGCCGGCGAGAGCCATTGCTTTCTTTCTTGCAAATATCGGCGCCCCTTTGGGGATGGATCGACTTGAATGGTCAGTGGTGGTGGGAGGTGTCCTGCTCGCCTTTATTGTGATCGCCGGCGCCAACCAATTAAGACAAAAGGGCCTGGCTGAGACCAAATTCTTGCTCGCTGCAACGCTGGTTCTGTTCGGTCTGCTTTCATCGGTGGCGGTCACGCTGGGCCGCAGTGGCCTGGGGATGGAATCGGCTCTCCTATCCCGGTATAGGACCGTGGGCCTATTGGGGATTACCGGGATCTATCTGCTGTTGGTTAGACAATTGGCCCCGCGGGAGCGCGGGAGCGGACCGGCAGGCCGGTGGAGCTTGATCTTCTTCGTCGTGCTCGCAGCAATCGGCATCAGCCAGTCAACCCGCCACGCAATCCTACAGGGCCGCGCGCTCAGAACCCTGAGAATCGAACTCCAAGAGATTTTACTAACCTTTGATTGGAGCTTCTCGTCGTCATTGCGGTTCTTCAGGTACCAGCGCCCATCACGGAATACTCCCACGCTGTCTCTGCCGTCACCGTCCCAATCCCCAGCGACTGGAAGCCCATCCGCGGGCAACGCCCGAAAAACATACTCCGGAATCGAGTCATCGTTCTGATCGTTGAGTCCCCAGCCACCACGGAAGAATACCCCTGCAGTCTTGATTCCGTCTCCGTTCCAATGCCCGACCAAGGCATAGGAGTAGGTGAAATCGTACGAAGCTCCGGTAGTCTCCGGGCTCAGCATGGGCACCTGGTGATGGAAACTGGCCTCAATCAGCAGGCCCAAGACAACGGCAGACACGAAGAGCGCGGCGAGCCGATAACCTCGATCGTGCGGGGTCGACATGAGCAAGCCTGTTTGTAGCGCTCCTGAGCCTCCAGAGAATGCATCATACGGGGGTTTCTGACCCTCGAAAACAGATCGCTGTAAGATTGAGAGGTTGAACGTCTCGGGGTCAGAATAGAAATGTGGATTCGTTTGCAGTTTCTGATCGGCTGCTGCGCCGTGACGCACGCCTGCAGCCTGGTCGCGGGATTGCAAGTCGGCCCCCGCTCCAATCATGAGAATTCAGCTACCGATCCGCTGGCGGCGCTGGGCCTGACCGTCACCCGCGGGGCGGCGCCCGGTTACGTCGAGGATCGCGCCTGCGCGACCTGTCACGCCGAGATCGCCCGCGCCTATCAAGAAGTCGGAATGGGGCGCTCGTTCTTTGCCCCGGCCACCGCACGCTGGGTGGAAGATTTCGAAAGCAACCGGTTCTATCACCCCGCGTCGCAGCGCACCTACGAGATGCAACGCCGCGGCGAGCGCCTTTGGATGCGGCGTTATCAGCTCGACGAGTCCGGGCAGCCGATCCAGGTGTTGGAGCAGGAGGTCGACTGGATTCTGGGCTCCGGCAACCATGCGCGCACCTATCTCTATCGGACGCCCAACGGCGAGCTCTACCAGCTGCCGATCGCCTGGTACACCCAGTCGCAGAGCTGGGGCATGGCGCCGGGTTACGACCGCTCCGACCATCTCGGCGTCACGCGCCGGGTGCGCCGCGAGTGCATGTTCTGCCACAACGCCTATCCCGATGTCGCCGCCGGCAGCGACCGCGCGGACGCGCCGCAGACCTTCCCGGCCCGGCTGCCGCAGGGCATCGGCTGCCAGCGCTGCCATGGACCTGGAGCGGAACACGTGCGCCGAGCCTTCTCCGGCGCGGCGCCCGAGTCTGCGATCGTCAACCCGGCGCGGCTTTCGCCCGAGCGGCGCGACGCGATCTGCCTCGGCTGCCACCTGCAGCCCTCGGTGGCGCTGCCGGGGCTGCGCCGGTTCGGGCGCGGCGACTACTCGTTCCAGCCCGGCGAGCTGCTGTCGGACTATCTGGTACCGGTCGATGCGGTCGAGCAGGGCCGCAGCAGCGAGGAGCGTTTCGAAATCAACCATCACCCCTACCGGCTGCGGCAGAGCCGCTGCTTCCGCGCCAGCGACGGAGCGCTTTCCTGTTTGACCTGCCACGATCCGCACCGGCGGGTCGAGCCCGAAAAGCGCGCTGCGCACTTTCGCAGCGCATGCTTGAGCTGTCATGCCGCAGCGGATTGCCAGGGCCATCCGGGCGGAGAGGAAGCCGGAGCCGGCGCGGCTGCCGAAGGCAGCGATTGCGCCTCCTGTCACCTGCCCAAGCGCCGCACCCAAGACGTGATCCATGTGGTCATGACCGATCACCGGATCCAACGCCGGCCCGGCGGACCCGAGCTGCTCGCGCCGCTGGCGGAAAAAGATCCGGTGCTGTTGGACGTGCGGCTGCTGCCGACCGAAGGGGCGCCGGACGGCGCGCTCGGCGAAGTGTACCGCGCGGCCGCGGTGGTCCGAACCAGCGGCGGCGCCGCCGCCGGCGCGGTCGGCCGGCTCGAGCAGGCGCTGGCGGCAGCGCACCCGGCCGAGCTCGAACCGTATCTGGAGCTCGCACGCGGCCAGCTCAAACAGCACCGCTTCGACGGCGCCGCTCAAACCCTGGGGCGGATTCTGGTCGATCGCCCGCAGCATGCGTTGGCGCTGATGTGGCTCGCGATCGCCCGCGCCGGTCAGGGACAGATGCAAGCGGCGATCGCGCTGCTGCGCCGGGTAAGCGGAGACGATGCCGAGCGCGCCGAGGTTGAGTTCAACCTGGGGCGCCTGCTGGCCGGTATCGAACGTTGGGATGAGGCGATCGAACACTACCGGCGCGCGATTGAGCTGCGGCCCAATCTGGTCGCCGCCTGGGTCCAGCTCGGCGCGGCCCACACCGCGCTGGGCCGGCTCGAGCAGGCGGCGCAGAGCTACCGCCGCGCGCTCGAGCTCGAGCCCGCCGACAGCAGCGCCTATCTCGGCCTCGGTCAGGCATGGGAACGGCTCGGCCGGCGCGCGGAGGCGCTGCGCTATTTGCGCCACGGCCGGCGCGTCGTGGCACAGCCCGGCGCGATCGAGGCGGCGCTGCAGGATCTCGACGGCGGCTGACGATTATGGTTTTCGGCGCCGGCGTCGTGGCCGACGCCGCGCTCGTGGCTCGGGGCGCGCTGGATGCAACTCGCGCCAGCGATGCCACTGCTCGAGCTGTTCGAGCCCCACTCCGGTCGCCGCGGCCCGGATCTCGAACAGGGTCAAGGCCTCGTCGAAGTACGGCTTGTTCAGCAAGTGGATCGGGGCGGCCGGATCACGAGGCGGCCGCGCCAAACGCCCCTGGGCCAGAAAGATCTGCTGCAAGCGGTCGCGCACGCGGCGCGGGATCGGCAGACCGGCGACCGCATGATCGAGAAAGCGCAGGAGCTGCTCGGCCGGGCTCTCCTCGGCCGCCGCCTGCAAGGCGCGCTCCACCGGCACCACCAGCAGCGCCGCCAGCCAAACCGCGGCGCTGATCCGCTCGCGCGCCGGATACTCGTCGAGCGCGCGGAGCGTGGTCCCATTGCGGCTCGCTGCAGCCGGGTCCAGCTCGCGAACCAAGTGCGCCAGCTCGGGCAGCAGCCGATCGAGCAGACGATGCCGGCTCAAGAGTTGCAAAGCCGGCGCCGAGGCCCGGCATAGCAGGGTCTTGGAGAGCTCCTCGAACAGCCGCGCCGGGGCGGCGCGGGCCAGCTCGGCGCCGTGGCGCTCGATGGCCGCAAGCACCGCCGCATCGATCTCGAATTCGAGCCGGGCCGCCAGCCGCAGCGCCCGGATCATGCGCACTGGATCCTCCGGAAAACGCTCCAGCGGATCGCCGATCGAAACGATCCGGCGCGCCCGCAGATCGGCAACCCCGCCGACATAGTCCAGAATCGAGAAATCGGCGATGTTGTAGAACAGCGCGTTGATGGTGAAGTCGCGCCGCCAGGCATCCTCCTCGGCGCTGCCGAACGTGTTCTCGTGGCTGGCGCTGGCCGCTCCCTCGGCTACGCTCGGCTCCGCTTTGCGCCGGAAGGTCGAGACCTCGATGATCTTGGGACCGAAGAACACGTGCGCCAGCCGGAAGCGGCGCCCGATGATGCGGCAGTTGCGGAACACCCGCTTAATTTCCATCGGATGGGCGTCGGTCACCACATCGAAATCCTTGGGCTGCAGACCGAGCAGCAGATCGCGCACTCCGCCGCCGACCAGATAGGCTTGATAGCCGCTGCGCTCGAGCCGCTGCAGCACCGCCAAGGCATCGGAGTCGATGCCCTTGCGCGAGATGCCGTGCTCGGCCCGCGGGTACACGGTGGGCTGCATTTCAGGGTCTCAATTCCGGCCGCCGTTCGGCGCGCCCAGCCAGGCGAGAGTGCTCAGAAAATCGCACTCAGAGTGAGCAGTCCATTGGCGTTCATGACCAGCCGCAGGCGGATGATGCCAAGATCCGGATAGGCGCGCTGGAAATCCTCTTCGGAGCCGAAACCGAACTCGCGCGTCAGGTTCTGGCGCACCGCCCGTTCGCTGGCCAGCCTGGCGAGACCCCAGATCATCCCTTGGGCCGCGTCGCGCGGGCGTGCTTCCCAATAGAACAGCTCCTCTGCCGGTTCGCTCATGGAAACGCTCTGCGAGAATGCGGGGTCGGTGGCGCGCTCGAGCCGCGAAGGGCGGCGCTCCCACCCCCGCGCCGCCTTCAAGCCGATGGATCGTAGCACCGCCTCGGAGCGTAGGTCAAAGGCGAAAAAGCCCGCGCGGAGCGGCTCCGCGCGGGCCAGGTAAGTTGCTGTTTGGGCTGATCAGGCGTTCTCAGGAACGATCGCCTTGCGGCTCAGGTCCTGAATCGCCGCGACCATCTCGGGCGGGAGGTAACCGCCGAGACCGCTGCGGTTGCGCGCCAGGGCTCGTTCGAAGCCGGTCTGGCCCGGGAACCAGGTAAACAGGATCCCGCCGCGACCCGGGCTCAGATCGAAACCGATCGTATACTGCCCCGGCAGGCGCCGCGAATCGGTCGACCAGTAGGTCCAGGTCTCCACCGGCCAGCCGGTGCGCCGGTTGAGATAGCGGTACTCGTTGGGGGCGCCCAAGAGCACGTAGACCAGACCTCGGGTCGATTTGTAGCCGGGAATGCCCTGGCTGAAGCGCTTGTTGGCATAGTCGAGTCGGGCGTAGAAGGCCTCCCGGTACAGATTGCGTGCGCTGCCCGGATTCGGATTGCGAATCCGCCAGAACTCCTCGATCACCGCTTGCCGCTCGAACGGAGTTTGGGCCGCCTTGTAGCTTTTCATCTCGGCGGGGGTCAGCACGAACGGTGCGTAGGTCTCGAACCATTCGAAATCGCCGATGCGCTGTTCCACCGCGACCGGCGCCTCTTCGGCCTCGGCCGCACGCGCCGGAAGCGCGAGCAAAGACAGCATCGCGACCGCGAACACGGTCATCGTTTTCCAATTGCTGGATTGCATGGTTGCTCTCCTTTCTCGGCTGCTTCTTCCGCAGCCGAAACCATACAGAGCAATCCACGTGCCAATGGAATTGAGATCACATAAACTACTGTAAACAATGATGTAAGCAATAGGTACCGATCTTGAAATGGTTCCAGATGTTGTTCAGTGAAATGAACAGTGTCCAGGCCGATGAGCACTCAGGAGCGGCCCAACAGCCGCCCGAGCAAACCGGGCGCGGAGCGAGCCGGCCGGAGCAGGATCCGAAGCGGCTCCATGCCGTGATCGAAGGTCAGATCGATCTGCTCGCGCTGATAGCCCTCCTTCTCGAAATGCAGCCGCAGCTCCTTGTGGTTGTAATCGCGATGCACGCTGAAGCTGAAGCTTCCGTCCACGCCGGTCAGGGTTCTGACGGTGGGAAACAGCTCGAGCACGGCGGTCGCGCCCGGCACCGGAGTGGAGCCGTCGCCCGCCTCCAGCACCTGGCCGCGAAGCACCAGCCCCTGGCGCTTCGCTTCCATCCGGGCGCGCAGCTCAGCGGCTTCCTGCTCGTCGATCGGGGGCATGATCCGGATGCAGGCTGTTTACCACGGGCGTCGAGCAGCGGCAAGCCCGCCCGCTCGCCTAAGGGCCAGCGACCTCCGTTGACCTGGTCCCGAAGCGGTCGATAGACTGCCAGGGCGAGCACGGAGAACGCCAGCATGGAAGCGAAGCAGAACTTCTATACCCAGGGCTTTCAAGCCTTTGCCAAGCGTGACTACGACCGCGCCATCGAGTTGTTCCAGCAGGCCCTGGCGCAGGACCCGGCCTTCGCGATCGCGCAGCAGAACCTGGCCGAAGCCTACTGCCAGAAGGGCGAGTACGATCTGGCGGTCGAGAGCATCCGCAAAGTGATCGAGGCCCAACCCAACAATGTCCTGGCCCACACCGCGCTGTCGCGCTACTACCAGAAGAAAGGCATGATTCCGGAGGCGGAGTACGAGATGATGATCGCCAACAGCCTCCGCATGAGCTAGCCCGTTATGCACGGCGAAACGAGAACTTTGTGCTCGTTGCGCGGGCAGCAGTGCCAGGCCACCCCTGAGAATCGGGCGCCGGGCGCCCGGGGGAGCGGG
>DASWHO010000374.1:0-4979 GCA_036398155.1 Acidobacteriota bacterium | reverse complement strand
CCCAACTGCAGGAGCTCGGCGATTCGGGCGGCCTCCTGGGCCTCGCGCTCCGCGTCGTCGGCCCAGACGCTCAGCAGCTCGAGCCCGGACCACGCCGCCAGCGCGATCAGGATGAACGCGAGGAGCGAACGCGGGGCTCTCACGCGCGTCCGTTCTTGCGGAAGCTGCGGGCCTGCGACCGGAACGAGGACCGGATTCTGGATGACAGTGGACATGACGGTGGCGCTATAGTAACAATCCAGAACGGCCGCCGGAAACCGGGGGCTCCGGCGCCGATCGGAGTTACGTTGCTCAGCGCTCCGCGTTCCAACCGGCTCGCACGCCGGGTGCAAGCTGCGCCACAACAGCTCCCGGTTGCGTTCCGGAACCGCTGCTAGGTAAGGTATAGGTTATATCGATCCAACGATCGCGATAGGCGCGCTCGAACAGGAGGAGTTGCCATGGCCGACTATGCGAAGCCCGATGTCTTGGTGTCGACGGACTGGGTGGCTCAGAACACCAACAACCCGAACGTCCGGATCGTCGAGGTCGACGTCGACACCAAAGGTTATGACGAAGGCCACGTCCCGGGGGCGGTTGGCTGGAACTGGCAGACCCAGCTTTGCGATCAGCTGCGGCGCGACGTGATCGGCAAGCAGCAGCTCGAGCAGCTGATGGGCTCCAGCGGGATCGACAACGGCACCACCGTAGTGCTTTACGGCGACAACAACAACTGGTTCGCCGCCTGGGCTTACTGGCAGCTCAAGATGTACGGGCACAAGGATGTGCGGCTGATGAACGGCGGCCGCAAGAAGTGGATCGCCGAAGGGCGCGAGCTGAGCCAGGACGCGCCCAGCCGCGCGGCCAAGCAGTACAGCGCGAAAGAGCCCGATCCCTCCCTGCGCGCGTTCCTGCCCCAGGTCCAGGACGCGGCCAAGCAGGTCCAAGCCGGGAAGGCGGCCATGGTCGACGTGCGTTCACCCGACGAATTCAGCGGCAAGATCCTGTCGCCGCCGGGGCTGCCGGAGACCTGCCAGCGCGGCGGGCATATCCCGGGGGCGGCGAATATCCCCTGGGGCCAGGCGTGCAACGAGGACGGCACTTTCAAGAGCGCGGACGAGCTCAAAAAGCTCTACGAGGGCAAGGGTATCAGCGCTAACAAGGACGTGATCGCCTACTGCCGCATCGGCGAGCGTTCCAGCCACACCTGGTTCGTGCTCAAGGAACTGCTCGGCTTTCCCAACGTGCGCAACTACGATGGTTCATGGACCGAGTGGGGCAATCTGGTTGGCGCCCCGGTGGAGCGTTAGCCCAATGAAGCCCGAGGATCATTCGGTGCGGAAGGTGGCGCTGGGCGCCGCGGTGGTGACCTTGAGCAGCTATCGGCTGGGTAGCGTTTGGCATTGCATCGCCGACAACACCGATCCGGGCGCGCGGTTGGCGCGCGCGCAGGGAACCACTCGGGACCAGGCGGAAAGCTCCGCTCTGGCCGAGGCCGAGGCGCTGCTCAGCGGGAAACGGGTCGCGCCCGTGACCGGCTGCTCCGGAGGCTAACTCGGGCGCGGGGATTTCGCCCTCGCGCTCTCCCGTGCACCGAGGCCGGCCTTGAGTAAGGGCCGACACCTGGTCCGGGATCGCTAGCTGCGGGCGCCATGCCAGGCGCGATCACCGGCCCACAAGCTCGGCTGCGGCAAGCTCGCGGCGGTGCGCTCGAGCGCGAGCAGCCGGCGCTTGACCGCCAGGCCGCCGCCGAATCCGACCAGGTTGCCGTTGCTGCCGATCACCCGATGGCAGGGCACGACGATCGGAATCGGATTCTGTCCGTTGGCGGCGCCGACCGCCCGCGCGGCTCCCGGCCGGCCGATGCGGCGCGCCAGCTCGCCGTAAGAGATGGTCGCGCCGTACGGGATCTCGCGCAGCGCAGCCCACACCCGCAGCTGGAACGGCGTGCCTTGAGCGGCGAGCCGGAGATCGAACCGCTGGAGCGCGCCGGCGAAGTAGGCCTCGAGCTGCTCGATGGCTTCAGCGAGCGGCTTGCCTCCTTCGATCCAGCCGGGCGCCGGGCTCTGCGGCTTGCGTTCCGACTCGAACACGATGCGGCGCAAACCGCTGGAATCGCCCGCGAGCAGCAAGCGTCCGACCGGACTGGGCAAGTAGCTGAATTGAATCCCGGGTTTCATCGCTTTCCCATCCCTTCTCTGGTTCCGGTGGCGGCGCTTATGGACCGCGGTTTGCGAGCGGTTAGGCCGCCCCCCGCGGCCCACAGGTGCATGGCGGCGTACGCGCGCCACGGGCGCCAAGGCTCCGCCAGCTGGCGCAGCTGGTTCGGATTTATCGAGCTGCGGCCGGTCGCCACCGCGCGCAGCAGACCGAGGTCGCTGGCCGGGAATGCGTCCGGCTCGCCCAGCGCGCGCATGGCCACGTATTGAGCGGTCCAGTCCCCGATGCCGGGGAGCTTGGCAAGCGCCGCCATCCAGGCTTCAGGATCCAAGACGTTTTGAAACCCAAGCCGGCCCTCGGCGACCAGCTCGGCGAGCCGGCGAACGGTCTTGGCGCGCTGCTCTGGAATGCCGATGGACGCGATCGGCGCACGCGCCAGCGCCGCCGGGGTCGGAAACAAGATGGCAGCCGTTTCCCGTGAGGTGGTCGCGAGACGCTCTCCGAACGATCGGGCCAGCCTACCGGCCAAGGTCGTGGCCCCGGAGACGGTGATCTGCTGGCCGAGAATGGCGCGGACCGCGAGCTCGAAACCGTCCCACGCGCCGGGAACCCGCAGCCCGGGACGGGCCCGAACCAGTGGCGCCAGCAGCGGATCGAGCGCCAGATGGCGATCGATCTGGTGCGGATCGGCGCCCAGATCGAAGAGGCCACGCACCCGTTCGACGATCCGGATCAGCGGGCGCGAGTCGGGGAATTCGACCCTCAGCTCGAGCTGGTTGCGGCGCGCCGGGCGCACCTGCAAGCGCCCGCTCTTGCCGTCGAGGGTGATCGTCCGCCGGTAGGCGGCGCGGTCGACGTGCTCGACGCCGGGGATGGCTCTTGCGGCCAGAAAGTCGATCAGCGCGTTCCAATCGAACGGCGGGCGGTAGCCGAGCAGCAGGCGCACCGAGTCGGCCCCCGGCTCGCGCTTGGGCGGCGCGGCACGGCGCAGTGAACGCGGGCTGCGGCCGTAGCTGCTTTGAAACGCGGCGTTGAAGCGGCGGATGCTGCCGAAACCGGACGACAGCGCGACCTCGGTCATCGGCAGGTCGGTCTCGTCGAGCAGCTTCTTGGCGAAGTGGAGCCGCCGGGTCTGGGCCACGGCGAGCGGCGCGGCTCCGAGGTGCTGGTCGAACAGACGCCGCAGATGTCGCGCGCTGACGCCGAGCGCTTCCGCGAGCCGGTCGACCCCGGCCTGGTCGAGCATCCCTTGCGCGATCAAGCGTAGCGCGCGCGTGACCGTGGAGGAGGTGCCGTTCCAAGCCGGCGTTCCCGGTGCGGATTCGGGCCGGCAGCGCAGGCACGGCCGAAAGCCGGCTTCGGCCGCGGCCGCAGCGGAGGGAAAGTAGCGGACGTTTTTCTCCAGCGGCGGCGGCACCGGGCAGATCGGGCGGCAGTAGACGCCGGTGCTGGTGACGCCGATGAAAAAGCGCCCGTCGAAGCGGGCGTCGCGCGTCAGCCTGAGGAGCTCGCAGATCTCTGGGGTGAGGGTCATCGCGCTTCCAACGGTCCGAAGCATAGCGAGTCGGGTGGAGCGTGTCTGGCCGTTTTCGGACATCATCCTGGCGCACTGGAGCGCCCAGCTCAAGCTGCGAAAAGGGTCCCAGCGGGCGAGGGGAAACCCTCGCTCAAGAGGAGCGCGAGGGGAAACGTCGCTCAGGATCGCGCGACGGGTTCAAGACCACGCTTAAGAGGCGTTCGGATCGACCGGCGGATCTTCCAGGATGATCTCCCCGTCGCCGAGCTCGATGCCGCCCGCCCCGCCATCGCCGGTGTTGACCACTTCCTTCTGCTGGAACAGGGTGGTCTTGATCGTCGGCAGGCCGGGAGGACCGGCGGCTGTGTTCTTGCCGCTCAGCGGACCGGCCACCGGCGACTGGTGCGGGTTGCCGCCTTGCAGCTCGGGATCGTCGGAGCCATCCTGCGGCCCGGTGCTGGAGTTCGGGGAGACGAAGCCCTGGCCGTCGCCGAACACGATGCCCTCGGGCTTGCCGGCTCCGGTGTTGTTCAAGACCTGAACCACCGAGCCCATGAACGGATCGATCTGGGTGACATCGCGGCCTTGGTGCACGAAGGCGTACAACATGCCGTCGGGACCGGCGGTGAGGTTCTCGAACGAGTTGACGCTGGCATCGAACGCGCCCATGTCGGGGATCAGCCGGTCGACCTCGCCGCTGCTCAAGTCGACCGCTACCAGCGCCACCTTGCCGGGTGAGTTCTCGACCGCATACATCACGTCACCCAGCGGCTCGACGCCGTCGAGCGAGCCGTTGGCCTGGACATTGACGCCGGCACTGATCGCGGCCGAAGACGGGTTCAAGTAGTAGACGCGCTTCAAGCTGCTGCTGTAGGTCACCAGGACGTCGCCCGCAACCCCGAGCCCGCCGCAATCGGTCAGCGTGACTCGGTCTCGGCCGCTGCCCAGGCTCAGGTCCATCACCTTGGTGACTGCGATCGGCGCTGCGACCGGATTCTCCTGATCGATGCTGAACGAATACAGCGCATTTTTCTTGGTGTCGACGGTGTAGAAAGTGCCGTCGAGCAGCGCCAGCGATTTCAGGCCGGTGAGCTGTTTGCCGGCGTAGGTCAGGTGATCCAGAACGTTCTTCTGGGCGTTGACGTTGCCGGGGGTATTGAGGTCGAGATAAAAGAGCTTGCCATTGCCGCTGTCGAGGCCCCAGACCCTGCCGGTATTGCCGGCCTCGCTGGGGGAGCTGGTGACGATGAGCCCGAGCAACAGGACCAGCAGGGCGGCGAGTTTGGAGCAGCCGGTTGCCGCTTGGTTCAGAATGGATCGCTTT
>DASWHO010000373.1:0-3547 GCA_036398155.1 Acidobacteriota bacterium | reverse complement strand
GCGGCGGTATTGGCCGCCGACTTCGTAGAGCGCGCGGGTGATCTGCCCGAGCGAGCAGACCCGCACCGCCTCCATCAGCTCGGCGAACAGGTTGCCGCCGCTCAGAGCCGCCTGCTGGAGCCGCTCCAGCGCCGCCGGCGCCGTGGCGGCATGGCGCTCGTGGAACGCCCGCAAACCGCTGAGCTGGGCCTGCTTCTCCTCCTTGGTCGCGCGCGCCAGCTCGAGCCGGACCGGCTCGGCGGCGGCCTCGGCATCGCTCGCCAGGAAGGTGTTGACCCCGACGATCGGCAGCTCCCCGGAGTGCTTCTTGCTCTCGTAGAGCAGCGACTCCTCCTGGATCTTGCCGCGCTGGTACTGGGTCTCCATCGCGCCCAGCACCCCGCCGCGGTCGGACAGCCGCTGGAACTCGTCCAGCACCGCCTCCTCGACCAGCTCGGTGAGCTGCTCGACGATGTAGCCGCCCTGCGGCACGTTCTCGCAGCGCCCCAGGCCGAACTCCAGCGCCAGGATCTTCTGGATCGCCACCGCACGCCGCACGCTGGCCTCGGTCGGGGTGGTGACCGCCTCGTCAAAAGCGTTGGTGTGCAGCGAGTTGCAGTTGTCGGAGACCGCGAGCAGCGCCTGCAGGGTGGTGCGGATGTCGTTGAAGTCGACCTCCATCGCGTGCAGCGACCGGCCGCTGGTCTGGATGTGGTACTTGAGCTTCTGGCTGCGCTCGTCCCCGCCGTAGCGCTGCCGGATCGCGTTGGCCCAGATCCGCCGCGCCACCCGCCCGATCACCGCGTACTCCGGATCGAGCCCGTTGCTGAAGAAGAACGACAGGTTGGGAGCGAACTGGTCGATCTGCATGCCGCGGCTCAGGTAGTACTCGACGTAGGTGAAGCCGTTGGCCAGGGTGAAGGCGAGCTGGCTGATCGGGTTGGCGCCGGCCTCGGCGATGTGGTAGCCGCTGATCGAGACCGAGTAGAAGTTGCGCATCTGGTGGTCGATGAAGTACTGCTGGATGTCGCCCATCATCCGCAGCGCGAACTCGGTCGAGAAGATGCAGGTGTTCTGGGCCTGGTCCTCCTTGAGGATGTCGGCCTGGACCGTGCCGCGCACCACCTTCAAGGTCTCGGCGCGCAGCTTTCCGGCTTCGGCGGCGTCGGGCTCGCGGCCGTGCTCGGAGCGGAACGCCTCGATCCGCTGGTCGATCGCGGTATTGAGGAACATGGCCAGAACCGCCGGCGCCGGCCCGTTGATCGTCATCGAGACGCTGGTCAGCGGGGCGCACAGATCGAAGCCGGCGAACAGCTTCTTCATGTCGTCGAGGCTGCAGATCGACACCCCGCTCTCCCCCACCTTGCCGTAGATGTCGGGGCGCGGATCGGGGTCCTCGCCGTAGAGCGTGACGCTGTCGAACGCGGTCGACAGCCGCTTGGCCTGATCGTGCCGGCTCAGGTAATGGAAGCGCCGGTTGGTGCGCTCCGGGGTGCCCTCCCCGGCGAACTGGCGCCGCGGATCCTCTTCGGTGCGGCGGAACGGAAACACGCCGGCGGTGTATGGGAAGCGTCCCGGCAGGTTCTCGGCCAGCAGGAAGCGCAGCAGCGCGCCCTCGTCCGCCTCCGGCGGCAGCGCCACTTTCGGGATCCGCAGGCCCGACAGCGAGCGGGTCGCGGTCTCGAACCGGCGCGCTTTACCGCGGACCTCGACCTCCATCTGCTCGGCCACGTATTGCTCGCGCAGCGCGGGCCACTGCTCGAGCAGCCGGCGGCACTCCGGCGCCAGCTCGCTTTCGACCGCCTGCGCCGCGCGCTCGAGCTCGGCGCGCGCCGGCGAGCCCGGCCTCAGCTCGCCGAGCGCTTCGCGCCAGGTCTGGCGGCGCCGCGCCAGCCGGCACTGCGCCTCGATCCAGCCCTTGCGCTCGCGCAAGAGGCGCGCGATCTCGCCCAGATAGCGATCGCGCTCGGGCGGCAGGATCCGGTCGCGCGGCGCCTCGGGCTGGTCGTCGGCCCGAATCCGGCTGCGCAGCTCGATGCCGCTTTTGGCCTCGATCGCGCCCAGCAGCGCCAGGTAGAGCCGGTTCATGCCCGGGTCGCTGAACTGGCTCGCCATGGTGCCGAACACCGGCAGCTCGGCGTCGGGCGGCGCGCCGAACAGCCCGCGCGAGCGCCGCACCTGCTTCCTCACGTCGCGCAGCGCGTCCTCGCTGCCGCGGCGCTCGAACTTGTTGATCGCGATCAGGTCGGCGTAGTCGAGCATGTCGATCTTCTCGAGCTGGCTCGGCGCGCCGAAGTCGGCGGTCATCACGTAAAGCGAGAGGTCGGCGACCTCGACGATCGCGGCGCCGCCCTGGCCGATGCCGCTGGTCTCGACCAGGATCAGGTCGAAGCCGGCGGCACGGCAGATGCGGATCGCGTCCTCGGTCGCGCGCGACAGCTCGACCCCGCTGCCGCGGGTCGCCAGCGAGCGCATGTAGCAGTTCCCGCCGTGGATCGCGTTCATACGGATCCGGTCGCCCAAGAGCGCGCCGCCGGTCTTGCGCTTGGTGGGATCGACCGACAGCACCGCGATGTGGCGCTTGGGAAAGTCGCGCGCGAAGCGCAGCACCAGCTCGTCGATCAGCGAGCTTTTGCCGGCGCCGCCGGTGCCGGTGATCCCGACCACCGGGGCCGGGCGCTCGCGCGCCGCCAGCCGGCGCTCGACGGCGGCCGCCGCCGCGCCCGAAAGGCCTTCGAGCTCGGCCAAGGTGATCAGCCGCGCCACCATCGCCGGCCGCGCGGCCGAAAGCTGATCGAGCGCGTCGCCGAGACCCGCCGCCAGCGGCGAGAAGTCGGCGTGCGACAGCATCGTGTCGATCATGCCGGCCAGTCCCAGCGCGCGCCCGTCCTCGGGCGAGAAGATCTTGACCACGCCGTAGTCTTCGAGCGCGCGGATCTCGTCGGGCACGATCACGCCGCCGCCGCCGCCGAACACCCGCACGTGGGAGGCGCCGCGCTCGGCCAAGAGGTCGATCAAGTAGCGGAAGAAATCGATGTGGCCGCCCTGGTAGGACGAGACCGCGATCCCCTGCGCGTCTTCCTGGATCGCCGCCTCCACGATCTCGAGCGCGGAGCGGTTGTGCCCCAGGTGCACCACCTCGGCGCCGGAGCTGACCAGGATGCGGCGGATGATGTTGATGGTGGCGTCGTGGCCGTCGAACAGCGCCGCGGCGGTGACGAACCGCACCGGATGCTTGAGCTGATAACGCGGCTTGTTTTCGGACATGGGCGACCCCTTCACCGTGTCTTTAGCTTAAAGAGGGTCCCCTGCAGCCGCAAGCATCTGCCGTCATTCCGTCGCAAGCCGGAATCCATGCGGCCCTCGCACGTCCACAACAACACTGGATCCCGGCTTCCGCCGGGATGACGGCAACGCACAACCCGGCGTATTGGAAGGTAATGTAGGGGAGGGGCTTGTCCCCTCCCGATCCGTGTCGGCATAACGAGACACCACGAGGCCCCGCGGCGCAGAGCGGGAGTCCGCCCACCGTCATTCCGGCTTCCGCCGGGATGACGGATCTCCGGGC
>DASWHO010000372.1:0-25792 GCA_036398155.1 Acidobacteriota bacterium | reverse complement strand
GCGACGTCCTTCTGGTTGTCGACCGCCACCCGCACGATCGCGGCGCCGGCATTTGCCAGTTGTTCGATCTGGGCCACCGTGCGGTCGATGTCGCGAGTCGGGGTCGCACACATCGACTGAACCGCGATCGGCCGGCCTGCTCCGATGCTCACCGTGCCGATCCGAACCTCCCGCGTCGGGTTGCGCCTCATCTCCGAATTCTAACATGGGGACAGGTTACAAAACCGGGGTTTCGGGGACACCTTATGTCCATCAGGTACCGGCCGAAGGTGCACGGCAGGACGTGTTTCGAAGTAGGTCGGACCTATTGGGGGGCTAGATCTTCGCGGCGGAGATTCGCAAAGACACCGTGCGTGTACGGTGGATCGTCGTCGTTGGTGATTTGGGCGAGGTCGAACCACAGGTCCCAGGCCGCCGCCAGCTCTTCGTCGGACAAGTCTTGGAGCTCGAGATCCCATAGCCTACCGCACCACCTTGAACCACGAAAGCACGGGGCTGCGCGAAAAGCGTAGACCCTATTCGGTGTGGCTCATGCGGCCATCGTTCGCAGATCGGCGCACTCGAGCAACCGTTGGTCGGCAGTGAGCAGGATCAGTTCCTGGGTGCGTGCGGTCGCAGCCAGGAACCGGTCGGCAGGATCATCGTGAACGAGACGGACCGCTCGACTCTCGATCGCAACCTCGAAGGTCAGAGGCGCCTCGAAGATTGGAATCTCGTCGAGCACGCGGGTAACCCAAGCGCGGGGATCTTCATCGATCTCGATGCGCCGCCGTTCGGCCAACAGCAGCGCCTCCCAGACGCTCATCGGCGAGAGGAACAGCCGGTTGGCAGGATCCTCAAGCAACGCGATCGACTCGGCGCGAAGCCGCTCTGGAGCGAGCAGGCTCCAAAGCCAGACGTGGGTGTCAAGCAGGAGCTTCACCTGCAGCTCGATGCGGAGGTGAACCCCTCTCCAGCCAGAAAATCTATTTCGGCCAGGGCCCCGCGGGGCCGAGCACAAGGCTGGCGACCCGGGAGATATCGCGGAAGTGCGCGTCGAATGTTACCACTGTGGCGCCGGCCCGCGCTGCGCTTGCTGCGATCCAGACATCATTGGTCGGCATAGGCTTGCCAGCTCGCCGAAGGGCAGCGACGATCTCAGCATAGTTCTGAGCGACTGCGAGATCGAGGGGCAGCGTCTCCACCACCGGGTGGTCCAGAAACTCTTGTAGTTCCTTCGCATTGCGCTCGACTTGACCCCCGAGGAGGAAACCCAGCCAGAGTTCATCGATGACGATGAACGGGACTCCGAGCCCCTCGGCCATGTCGAGCAGCTCGACGACTCTCGGCTAGCCGCGCTTGATATGGCTATTGGCTGAGGTGTCGACGCAGTAGCGGCTCACCGCCAGAGCTCTTCATCGATCGCCCTATTTGGGCCGCCAAGCTCCAACAAAGGGGGCGGAACCCATTCGGGGGCGAAAAGGTGGACCCTATCCCAGAACCTATTCTCCGGAGTCTATTTCGGGCGATCAGGTTCGAGTGGGCGGAAGCGGAAGGGATTGACAATACGGAGGCCGTCGATCCTGCGATCGTCTTGAAAGTCTTCGCTGTAGAGGACCGAACATCGCGCGACCAGGGCCATGCGCACGATCAGGGCGTCCCAAATGTGGAAGCCATGCAGGCGGTGAAGATCGATGGCAGCAAGGAGGTCATCGAAGCTCGGCCGCCCGATCTCGAACACCTCCAGGGCGGCAACTTTCGCACGAGCATGCTCAGCGGGCACCCCGAGCTTGCCAACCGCGGCGGCGAAGTACTCGGCGAGGACTTGGGTCGAGAGAACGCCCTGCCGAGTCTCCGCCAGACGCCGCACAAGCCCTTCGGCCTGCTCGCGCTTCGTACTGGCCGCCCGATCATCGAGATAGACCAAGACGTTACTGTCGACGAAGGATCGCTCGGTCATAGAGCTCCTCGCGGTTCCACTTCCAGCCACCGGAATCGCCGGGGTGCTCCTTAAAGAGACGCATCATCTCGTCGATCCGCAACTGACGCTCACCCGCGCGTGTAAGCCTCTCTAGCTCCTCTCGGATCATCTGATTGAGGCTAATACCTCTCGCCGCAGCGACCCTTCGAGCCTCCTCGACCAGCGCCTCATCCATTGCAAGCGTAATATTCATGCTTACATGATACGTGCCCACATATTACGTGTCAACGATCCCTGCTGTGGGCAAGCGACAGGCAGAATCTACCTTGGGAACTCTGCGCAGCACCTAACCGGGGCTGCGAAAAAGGTGGAACCCATTTGAGCGCCAGAGCACCCCCAGTTGCGAGTTGCGGTAATCCTGGGCGGCCCTGGCGCAGGGCAACGCGGGCGCGAAAAGGGTGGAACCTATTTGGAGGAACCTATTCTGGGGAACCTATTCTGGGTGCGGAAACTATCCGGCGAAAGGGGTGGAACCTATTCTCGGGGGCAATTCTCCTGGAACCTAGCAATCCGAGCTTCCCACCACCTAGGCGTATTGCAGCTTGCGCCCCTTTGGGGTTGGAATGGGGTCACCGAACTCACGCGCTGTGTCGAGCCAGAGGGAGATGGCCTCCTGCGCTTGAGCCAGCGCAGTCTCTGGCAACTTCCCGTGGGCCGCACACCCTGGAAGTTCTGGTACCTCAGCCACGAAAACCTGGTCCTCGTCGCTCCAATAGATGATGACCTCGTACCGATGCATTACAGCTCACCTCCAAGCCGGTATCTCAAGACTATTGAGCGGACCTGACGCACCTGGTAAGCCTTCGCGTGCTTGCCACCGGCGCAGGCGCAGAAGGGTCCGGGCCGTTGCTGCCATCGTCTATGATCTCCGCCGTGTTGACCACCACCGTGGTCATTGCCGGGAACGGGTTGTTGACGTCCACCGCGAAGGCGATCTGCTGGCTCGGCGCCCCTGCCGTCAGCGCCCCGACAGAGAAGCTGCACATGGTTCCGCCAGGGTCGCCGTTTATGCAGCCGGTCCAGCCCGGATCGCTCATCCCGGCATTGAAGGTCGTATTCGCCGGCACCGTGTCCATGATCGTCACGTTGACGGCGTTCTGGTTGCCGACGTTGGCATAGCTCAGCGTGTAGACGATCGTCTGGCCCGGCAGCGCCGGCACCGCGATCCCGTCATCTTTGTGCTTCTGCCAGGATCTGCTGGAGCAGGGCGGGGTCGTCGGGGAGCAGGTCGGCGGCGGGGAGGCGCGGAGTCAGAATCGCCCAGTTGGGGTCGGCGGCGAAGGCCTTGCGGAACAGCGGCAACGCCTCCTCGAGGCGATCGGAGCTGGCCAGCGCGACGGCGTTCCAGTAGACCATCTCGGGATTGTCCGGCACCAGCGCCGCCGCCGCGCCGTACGCGCGGCTGGCGCGCTCCATGTCGCCCTCGGTCGCGGCTTCGTCGCCCTCATTCATATGTTGATAGGCGCGCGCGACCCCGAGCAGGCGCCGCAGCTCGACCAGCGGCTCGGGATGATCCTCGACCCGCAAGTCGAACCGGCGGTCGGCCCACGGCTGGCCGCTGGGCGCGCCCGACACCACCAGCAGCGCCGCCGATTGGCGGCCGCGAATGTCGCCGCCTTCGCGCTCGGCGGCCTCCAAAGCCGCCATCAGCCGTTCCGCCAGATCGCCGCTGCTCGATTCGAAGGCCCGCGCCATCGCATCCCACACGGTGGGCTTGAGCATCAAATTCGCTTGCGCGGAGTAGTTCTCGCCGACGTGTTGGCCCGCTTCGGCGATGCAGCGCGCGCCGGTGTGCGCCGCCGCTTTCCCCGCCGCGGCGATCATTGCCACCTGCCGCACCGCGGCGTCGGGATCCGCCGCCAACAGTCCGGCGAGCGCTTGCTGCGCGCTGCGGCCGGTGCGCATCAACGCCAGCCCCAAGGGGCCGTAAGACGGCTCGGTGAACGATTGCGTCGCCACCGCTCCGACTCCGGCCTCGGCCCACAGCACCGCCGAGCCGACCGAGAACCAGTGCGACTGCACCGCCCCGCCGATTTCGCCGGTTTCCGGATCGCGCGCCACGATCGAATAGGTATGTGCCAGCCGCGCGTAGCGCTCGGCAGCCTCGACCGAAAGGCCCAGACACAAGCTCATGCCGGCCGCAAACAGATGACCCTTTCGCATGACTCTCCCCTTTCGAATCGCGCGCGCGCCGATCAGGTGTAGTCGGCGCAGCTCAGATAGAAGTGGCAGCGCCCGCACAGCAGCTTGCAGCGCTGGACCCGCAGCTCGGCGCCGCAGTTGGGACAGGTGCGCATGATCTCGCCCGGGGACCACGCGGCTGAGGTGGACCTGGCTACGGGTGCCGGATTTCTCATGACCATCCGATCTTGTTCTGGGCCGGGCATCCAGGTTTGAGACTAAAGCGAGAATCGCGGATCGGTCAAGTGAGATCTCTCCTCTGACCAAGTCGTCCGTGGGCAAAGCGGAGCTTGCCCACGGCACCCAGTTTGCCCACCGTACCCAATTGCCTGCACCCGATTCGCCCACGGCACCCAATTTCGGCCCACGGCACCCAATCGGAGGTGTTCCAAGTCTGCGCCATGACGCTGGCCGTTGTGAACGCTTGCGGGTCCATCCATAATGAATTCGTTGGCGCCATCACCGGCGCGAGGGACCATGAAAAGCGTCACGGAATGGAAGATGTATCTGGCCGGTGAATGGCGCGGCTCACCCGATGCGCTCGAGGTGAGATTCCCTTACGACCAGCGTCTGGTGGCGAGCGTCCCGCTCGCCGGCGCGGCCGAGCTGAGCGCGGCGATCGATCGCGCCGAGGCCGCGCTGCCGGCCGGGCGCGAGCTGCCGTCCCATGCGCGAGCCAAGATCCTTGAGCAGGTCAGCGACGGCATCGCCGAGCGCCGGCAGGAGTTTGCTCGCACCCTGACATTGGAAAACGGCAAGGCGATCAAGGACGCCGACGGCGAGGTCGGGCGCGCGATCGCGACCTTCGCGCTCGGGGCCGAGGAAGCGAAGCGGCTGCCCGGCGAAGTGCTCGATCTCGACTGGGTCGCCGGACAGGAGCACCGCGTCGGCATCGTGCGCCGCTTCGTGCGCGGCGTGGTCGGCGGCATCACCCCGTTCAACTTCCCGCTCAACCTGGTGGCGCACAAGGTCGCTCCGGCGATCGCCTGCGGCGCACCGATCGTGCTCAAGCCGGCCTCGCAGACGCCGCTGTCGGCCTTGCTGCTGGCCGAGCTGATCGACCAGACCGACCTGCCGCACGGCATGCTCAGCGTCCTGCCGTGCCGCGGCGCCGAGGCCGCACCGCTGATCGAGGATCCGCGGGTCAAGGTGCTGACCTTCACCGGCAGCCCGGCGGTCGGCTGGAAGCTGCGCCAGCGCGCGCCGAAAAAGCAGGTGGTGCTCGAGCTCGGCGGCAACGCCGGAGTGATCGTGCACCACGACGCCGATCTGGACTACGCGGTCGCTCGCATCGTGGTCGGCGGCTACGCGCTCGCCGGACAGTCCTGCATCAGCGTGCAGCGCGTCTACGTGCAGCAGCAGGTCTACGACACCTTCCTCAAGGAGTTCTGCGCGCGGGTCGCGGCCTTGAAGCTCGGCGATCCGCTCGATCCGGCCACCGACGTCGGCACCCTGGTCGACCAGGCGGCCGCCGAGCGCACCGAGCAATGGGTCGCCGAGGCGCAGCAGGGCGGCGCCAAGGTGGTGGTCGGCGGGCGGCGCAGCGGGCGCGCCTTCGAGCCGACCGTGCTGGTCGACGTGCCGCCGGGGGCTAAGGTCTGCCGCCAAGAGGTGTTCGCGCCGGTCACGGTGGTGTTCCCCTATTCCGACTTCGAGGCGGCGCTGGAGGCGGTCAACGACTCGGACTACGGACTCCAGGCCGGGGTGTTCACCAGCGACCTCAAGCGGATCGAAAGCGCCTACCGCAAGCTCGAGGTCGGCGGCGTGATCGTCGGCGACGTCCCCACCTATCGCGCCGATCACATGCCCTACGGCGGCGCCAAGGACTCCGGTTTCGGCCGCGAAGGCGTGCGCTACGCGATCGAGGACTACACCGAGCGCAAGATCCTGGTCCTCAACCTTAGATAGCAGGGGGTCAGGGCGTTTGAGAACGTTGACACAGACGGGCGGGGACGAGCCCCGCCCCTACATCGGTACGGGTGCGGCCGGCCATTTCGATGCAGGAGGCGGCTGGTCACCTCAATCCCGTGGGATCTCGAGCGGGAGGAACAGGTTGCCGTCGCCGCGACGCACGTAGAGCAGCGCGGTCGCGCCCGGCTTGAGCGCATCGACTTCGCTTTGGAACTGCTCCACGCTCGCCACGCTGCGGCGATTGACCTCCTGGATCAGATCGCCGTCGCGCAGGCCGGCGTCGAAGGCCGCCCCGCCTGGCCGCACGCCGGCGACCAGCACGCCCGCTGCGTTCTCGTAACCGAAGCGCTCCGCCAGGCGCGGCGTCAGCTCGCCCACTTCGAGACCCAGGCGCGAGCTGGGCCGCTCGGTTTGGGCTGCGGCCGGGCGCGCCTGCTCCTGTTCCTCGGGCAGCTCTTCGAGCGTCACCCGCAGCTCCAGCTCTTTCCCGCCGCGGATCAGCTTGATCGTCACCGCGGTGCCGGGACGGGTGAGCGAAGTCTGATTGGCCAGACTGTTGCTGTCGCGGACCGCCTTGCCGTCGAGCTCGACGATCACGTCGCCGACCTTGACGCCGGCCTGGTCGGCGGGGCTGCCTTCGACCACGGTGGCGACCAGCGCTCCGTGCGGCTCGCTCAGGTCCAGCGCCCGCGCCACCGACGGGGTGACGGTCTGCACGTTGACGCCCATGTAACCGCGGATCACGCGCCCTTCCTGGAGCAGATCCTCCATGATCGCGCGGGCCATGTTGATCGGAATCGCGAACCCGACGCCGGCGAACTGGGCCATGCCGGCGAAGCCGGCGCGGGATGCGATCGCGGTGTTGATCCCGACCACATTGCCGTTGAGATCCAGCAGCGCGCCGCCGCTGTTGCCGGGGTTGATCGCCGCATCGGTTTGAATCAGGTCCTCGTAGCGCGCGATGCCCAGGTTGCGGCGCCCCTTGGCGCTGACGATCCCGGCGGTGACGGTATGCTGCAGGTTCTCGCTGAACGGGCTGCCGATCGCCAGCACCCATTCACCGACCTGGAGCTGATCGCTGTCGCCGAGCGGCGCCGCCGGCAGGTTCTTTTCACCGACTTTGAGCACCGCCACGTCGGTTCGCGGATCGGTGCCTTTGACCTCGGCGTCGATCTCACGCCCGTCGGAGAGCACCACTTTGATCTCGTCGGCGTCCTCGACCACGTGGTTGTTGGTCAAGATGATGCCGTCGGAGCGCACGATCACCCCCGAGCCTAAACCGCGGGAGCGGAATTCCTCGGGCTCGCCCGGCGCTTCGAAGAAGCGGCCGAACCAGCGGCGCAGCTCGGGCGGCAGATCCTCCATCGAGCCGTGCGGGTTGGTGACCACCCGCTCGCTGGTGATGGTCACCACCGAAGGCGTGACCCGTTTGGCAACGTCCACGAACGCGGTCGAGAGGCTGCGCAGCACCTCGGGATTGGCCTGGGGGAAGTCGGGCGCCGCTTCACCGTCCTGCGACAGGCGCAGGGCGCCGCTCAGGACCAGCCCGCCGACCACACCGGCCAGGATCAGAAGCCCGGCCAAAACCGCTTTGGAGCTGCCCATGGTTGTCCTCCCGCCGGCCGGCGGCACGATTCCATCATAAACGCGCGTCTCATCCTCACGATGATGCGGAGAGACGCCGACGCTGGAATGGCGCTACACCCTCGACTTATAAGGGAACCGGACTGCAGCGTCAACCGCCCTTGACAGCTTGGCGCCGGCATTCTATAAGCCGCCTTTCGGCTTTCGCCATGAACCGGACCTTGATCGCGAGCCCCGCAGCGCTGCAGGAGTGCATCATCGTGGAGCAGCGTTGCCGACAGGTACTGCAGCAGGCCCTGGAGGGCGTCCATTCGCCGGTCCTGCGCCTCCGGATCACGGCGCTGCTCGACAGCTTCGGCCACAAGGTCGATCGCCTGCGCGGGGAGCTGAACCGGCTCGGTGCCAGCATCGCGGTCGAGTCCGAAACCGAGGACCCGGTGCCTGAATCCGATCTGCCGCAGGGCGTGCGGCGCCTGCTTTCGCTGGTAGCCGATTGGCAACGCGAGCTCTGGGCGCTGTACGGCGAATGGCAGCACGACAGCGAGGGGGATGCCGACCGCGAAGCGTTCGCCGAGCTGCGCCGCCACAGCGACGCGATCCGCCGCGAGTGCCTCGACCTCGCGATGCTGATCTGAGACCTTGCGAGTCCTGGTAACCGGTGCCAACGGGCATCTCGGAGCCCATCTGGTTCGCTGCCTGCTGGCTCAAGGGCACACGGTCCGCGCCCTGGTTCGCGCCGAAAGCAACATGCGCGGGCTCTACGGCCTCGACCTCGAGACCCGCACCGGCGATGTGCTCGACCCCGCCTCGATCGAACGCGTCGTTCCCGGCTGCGCCTGGGTCTTCCACGCCGCCGCCCGCTACGCGCTGGGGCCTGATCCGACCACCGTCACGGTGGCGGTCGAAGGCACCCGCCACGTCCTGACCGCCTGCGCGCGGGCCGGCGTCGAGCGCGTGATCTTCACCAGCTCCGCGATCGCCTCGGGCACCAGCTCGGATCCGGCGCGTTCGCGGACCGAGCAGGATTGGAGCGATGACGCCTCGAACAGCTATGTGCACGCCAAGCTCGAATCGGAACGGTTGGCCCACGCCTTGGCTCGGGAGCTGGCCCTGACCTTGGTGGTGGTCCAGCCCTCGACTTTGCTGGGTCCGCACGACTGGCGGCCGACCCCGTCGACCGGGCTGGTGCGGCGTTTCCTGACCCACGGCATGCCGGCCTGCCCACAAGGGGGCCTCAACATCGTCGACGTCGAGGACGCCGCGGCCGGTCATCTGCTGGCCGCCGAACGCGGCAAGCCCGGCGAGCGCTATCTGCTGACCGGCGCGAACCTGACCTACCGTGAGTGCTTCGCTCTGCTGGCCGAGCTGACCGGCCGCCGGCCCCCGCTCTGGACGCTGCCGGCCGGCGCGCTGACCGCCCTGGGTTGGCTGATGGAGCGGCAGGCCCGGGCCGGGTCCGAGCCGCCGCTGCTGGACCGCCGCTCGGCGCGCGCGCTCCACCGGCGCTACGGTTTCTACGACGGTTCGAAGGCCAGGACGGATCTCGGTTTCAACCCGCGCCCGGCCCGAGCCGCGCTCCTGCGCGCGGCGCGCTGGCTGGTCGACGCCGGACTGGTGCCGAAACGGGCCGCCGCCAAGCTCCGCCTGGCCGCCGAGTAGTCGTTGAGCTATCTCGACCATGGGCGCGCTGCGCGTGCCCATGCCACCCAATTCCGGCATTGGCCCCTGCCTAGGATACGTAGGGGCGGGGCTTGTCCCCGCCCGCCTGGGCGCCCGAGCGGTTCGCGAGCGGCCCGGTCGGTTGCGGCGCTGAACGGGAGGGGACAAGCCCCTCCCCTACATCTGGTCGTCGCGCGCATGGGTAGAAATGATAGGGCGAGCGAAGCGAAGTCGACGCAGTAGCACAATGGAACGCAACGGCGACGCAGCACTGGGCAGAGGGCGGTGGAGATGCTCGTCAGCTGCGAGGCGGGTGGCAGGGGGTGCGGGGGAGTCCCCCGCTTTCAAAGCGGCCGACGGAAGCGCAGGGGCGGGCCTGTGGCCCGCCCCACGCCGGAGGAGGGCGAACAAGCCCAACGGCGTCAAGAGTGGGGGAACTCCCCCACACCCCCTGGCAGATGGCGGCAGATCCGCCGCCGGGCTAGTAGCGCGGCATGTCGGGCTCGAGCTCGTCCGCCCACTGCAGGATGCCGCCCTGCAGATTCCATAAGTTGTCGAATCCCTTGCGCGCCAACATCCCGACCGCCTTGGCGCTGCGCGCGCCGGAGCGACAGTGGATCACGATCGGGCGGCCGCGATACGGCTCGAGCTCGGCCAGGTGCGATTCGATCTCCCCCAGTGGAATCAGATGGCTGCCGGCGATCCGGCAGATCTCGACTTCGTGCGGCTCGCGCACGTCGATCAACACCATCGGCTCGCCGCGGTCGAGCCGGGCCTTGTACTCGGTCGGCGTGATCTCGGGGACGCTCGGCTCCGGCGCCTGGCCGCGCCGCAGCCCGCAGAACTCCTCGTAGTCGATCAGCTTGGTGATGGTGGGCTGCTCGCCGCACACCGGGCAGGCCGGATCGCGCCGCAGCTTAAGCTCGCGGAACGACAGGGCCAGCGCGTCGAAGATCAGCAGCCGCCCGGACAGATTCTCGCCGATGCCGGTGAGAACCTTGATCGCTTCGAGCGCCTGGATCATGCCGATGATGCCGGGCAGCACCCCCAGCACCCCGCCCTCGGCGCAGGAGGGCACCAGACCCGGCGGCGGCGGCTCGGGATAGAGGCAGCGATAGCACGGACCGCCGCGGTGGTGAAACAGCGTCACCTGTCCTTCGAAGCGGAAGATCGAACCGTAGACGGTCGGCTTGTCCAGCAGCACGCAGGCGTCGTTGGTGAGGTAGCGGGTCGGAAAATTGTCGGTGCCGTCGATGATCAGGTCGTAATCACGGAAGATCTCCAGCGCGTTGTCGCTGGTGAGCCGGACCGGGTGCTTGCGCACCTCGACCCCGGGGTTGATCGAGCCGATGCGTTCGGCGGCGCTGTCGACCTTGGGCCGCCCGATCGCCTCGCTGCCGTGGATCACCTGGCGCTGCAGGTTGGTCAGATCGACCAGGTCGAAATCCACCAAGCCCAACGTGCCGACGCCGGCGGCCGCCAAGTACAGACCCAGAGGAGAGCCCAATCCCCCGGCGCCGATCAGGAGCACTTTGGACTCCAGCAGCTTTCTTTGGCCTTCCACTCCGAACTCCGGCAGGATGAGATGCCGGCTGTAACGTTCGTATTCCTCGCTGGTTAGCGCGCGCATCACGTCTCCTTTGGGTTGCTCTTTCATCGGGTTCGCTATTGGTTACTGACTTTATCAACAACTTGGATCCCATTCAACCTGCATGGCCGGAACGACACGCCTTTCGAGTGTGCTAGGATGACTATGGTCGCTTCGACCTTCCCGCGGAGTCTAGCAAGAGGGTGATCTCATCCTCCTTACGGTCCGTCCTACCGGATCCGCCCTGGGGCCCGCCCCGTAGCCCGGCGATGGCCGAAGCGCTGCGCGGCGCGCCGGGGTAAGGCATGGGCGAGCACGACATCCGATCGCACTCCGAAGCCGAAGAGCTGCGCGTGTTCCTGATGTGCCTGCTGCGCGACATGCGCGCGCTCGAGACCGTGCTGGCCGAGGGCATGATCGAGTCGGGCGTGCGCCGCATCGGCGCCGAACAGGAGATGTTTTTGGTCAATCCCGCCTGGCGGCCGGCGCCGGTGGCGATGGAGCTGCTGCAGATCCTCAAGGATCCGCACTTCACCACCGAGATCGCGCGCTTCAACCTCGAGATCAACCTGGATCCGCAGGATTTCGACGGCACCTGCCTGTCGCGGATGGAGCTTCAACTCCACCAGCTGCTGCAGAAGGTGCGCGCGGCGGCCCAGTCGTGCGGCGCCGAGGTGGTTCTGATCGGCATCCTGCCGACCATCCGCAAATCGGACCTGGGCCTCGACAACCTCAGCCCGGTGCCGCGCTACTTCGTGCTCAACAGCGCGCTCAAGAAGCTGCGCGGCGGGGCCTATGAGTTCCGCATCAAGGGCACCGACGAGTTGATCGTCAAGCACGATTCGGTCATGATCGAGGCCTGCTGCACCAGCTTCCAGTTTCACCTGCAAGTCGGCCTCGACGAATTCCCCCAGCTTTACAACATCGCGCAAGTGGCGACCGCGCCGGCGCTCGCGGCGGCGACGTTCTCGCCGCTGCTGTTCGGCCGGCGCCTGTGGCGTGAGACCCGGATCCCGCTGTTCCAGCAGGCGGTCGACACCCGCAGTGCCTACTTCCACCTCCGCGAGCGCAGCCCGCGGGTCAGCTTCGGCAGCCAATGGGTGCGCCATTCGGTCTTGGAGCTGTTCCAGGAAGACATCGCGCGCTTCCGGGTCCTGTTCGGCGGCCCCTCCGGCGAGGATCCGTTTGTCAAGCTGCAGCAAGGGCTGCCGCCGGCGCTGCAGGCGCTGCGGACTTACAACGGCACCATCTATCGCTGGAATCGGGCCTGCTACGGGATTGCCAACAACAAGGCCCACCTGCGGATCGAGAACCGGGTGCTGCCGGCCGGGCCGACCGTGATCGATGAGATCGCCAACGCGGCCTTCTTCCTCGGCATGGTGCACGGCCTGGCGGCCGACTCGCCCGACATCACTCGGCACATGGAGTTCGAGGACGCCCATTCGAATTTCCACGCCGCGGCCCGGCTGGGGCTCGAAGCGCAGCTCACCTGGTTGGGCGGCAAAGTCATTCCGGCCACCGAGCTGATCATCGAGCAGCTGCTTCCGATCGCGCGCCACGGGCTGGCAAGCGCCGGCATCGCCGCCGCGGACATCGACCGCTATCTGGGTGTCATCCAGGAGCGCGTCGCCAGCGGCCGCACCGGGTCGCAGTGGCTGCTGGATTCGCTCGCGGGCATGCGCCACGAGGGCAACAAGAACGAAGTCTATGCCACCCTCACCGCGGCGGCGGTGCGACGCCAGCGCGAAGGCCTACCGGTGCACCAGTGGACCGCGGCCCAACTCGACGAAGCCGGCAGCTGGAAGCAAACCCACCTCCGGGTCGAAGAATTCATGACCACCGATCTCTACACCGTGCACCAGGACGAACCGCTGGATCTGGTGGTGCATCTGATGTCCTGGAAGAGCATCCGTCACGTGCCGGTCGAGGACGAGCACGGCCGGCTGGTCGGCTTGGTCTCGAGCTTGCAGGTCCTGCAGCTGATGTCCCAAGGACTGGGCGGCCAACCGCGCGCGCCGATCGCGGTGAGCTCGATCATGCAGGCCGACCCGCTCACGATTCGACCCGAAACTTCGACCCTGGACGCGATCGCCCTGATGCGGCGCGAGAAGGTCGATTGTCTGCCGGTGGTCCAGCGCGGCCGGCTGGTCGGCATCGTGACCGAGCGCGACTTCCTCGAGGTCGCCGCCCACCTGCTCAAGGAGCGCAGCTAGCCGGCTTCCTTGAGGGCGGCGATCAGATTGAGGACGGCTTTCTTGCCGTCCTCGAACAGCATCAAGGTGTTTTCGGCCGCGAACAGCGGATTGGGGATGCCGGCGAAGCCCGGGCTCAGGCTGCGCTTGATCACCACCACCGTGTGCGCTTTATCGACATCGAGGATCGGCATGCCGGCGATCGGGCTCTTGGGATCGGTGCGCGCCAACGGATTGACCACGTCGTTGGCGCCGATCACGATCGCGACGTCAGTCTGCTGGAACGAGCCGTTGATCTCGTCCATCTCCTTGAGTTTCTCGTAGGGCACATCGGCCTCGGCCAGCAGCACGTTCATGTGCCCCGGCATGCGGCCGGCCACCGGATGAATGCCGTACTCGACCTCGACCCCGCGCGACTCGAGCAGGCGGGTCAAATCGCGCACCGCGTGCTGCGCCTGGCTGACCGCCATGCCGTAGCCGGGCACGATCACGACCCGGCGCGCGGTCTCGAGGATCATCGCGATCTCTTCCGCCGAGGAGGCCTTGACTTTGCCGGCATAGACCTCGTCGGCCTTCGACTTGCTGACCACCTCGGCCCCGACGCCGCCGAACAGCACGTTGGCCAGCGAACGGTTCATGGCCTTGCACATGATCTGCGACAGGATGATTCCGGAAGCGCCGACCAGCGATCCGGTGATGATCAGCAGCGTGTTGTTGAGCACGAATCCGGTGGCGCAGGCCGCCAGCCCGGAGTACGAATTGAGCAGACAGATCACCACCGGCATGTCCGCCCCGCCGATTGGAATCACGCTCGACACGCCGAGCAGCGAAGCCAGCAGCAGGATGCCCCAGAACGGCGCGGTCTCGAGTGGCGCCATCACCAGCCGAAGGGTCAGAAGCAAGGTCAGAACCAGGAGCAACGCGTTGAGCGCCTTTTGGCCGCGGAACTGGATCGGGCGGCCGGGGATCAGCTCCTCGAGCTTGCCGAACGCCACCAAGCTGCCCCAAAACGTGACTCCGCCGATCAAGCCCGAGGCGGCGCTCGCGATCATGGTCTGGCCGCTGAGCTGCGCTGCGTCGACCTGCAGCATCTCGAGCAGCGCGGCCGCAACCACCAGCGCCGAGGCGGCCCCGCCGAAGCCGTTGAGCAGCGCCACCATCTGCGGCATGGCGGTCATCCGAATCCTGATCGCCAGCAGCGCGCCGACCAGCGTTCCGACCAGCAGCCCGATCAAAATGGTCTGGAAGCTGATGATGCTGCGATCGGCGCAGGTCACCACGATCGCGATCAGCATCCCCAGCGCCCCCATCAGGTTGGCGCGCACGGCGGTCCGCGGGCTCGAGAGCCCCTCGAGCCCCAGAATGAACAGCACCGCAGCGATCAAATAAGCGAACTGGATCAAGCCGGCAGGCATGACTAATGCCGCTTGAACTTCGCGAGCATCCGATGGGTGACCAGGAAGCCCCCGACCACGTTGATGGTTGCGAACACCACCGCGGCGAAGCTGAGGGCGGTGGTCAGCGTGGTCTGTTGCAGGCCCGCCGACAGCAGCGCCCCCACGATCGTGATCCCGGAGATCGCGTTGGAGCCCGACATCAACGGGGTGTGCAGCGTAGGCGGGACCTTGGTGATGACTTCGAAGCCCACGAACATCGCCAGAACGAACACCGTGAGCGTGATGGCCAGCGCTTCCATAACCTGAGCCTTTCTAGCCGAGACCGGTATCAGCCGGCCGCGGTCGGAGCTCGACCCAAAAGCTCGAGCAGCTTCGGGTGAACCACCTTGCCGTCGCGGGCGAGCAGCGTCTCGCGGGTGATTTCATCCTCCAAGTTGAGCTCGATCTTTCCATTCTTGATCAGATGGGTCAGAAAGCTGGCGATATTGCGGGAGTACATCTGGCTGGCGTGATACGGAACGCTGGCCGCGAGATTCAGCGGCCCCAAGATGGTCACCCCGTGCTCGACGACCCGCTCCCCCGGCTCGGTCAGCTCGCAGTTGCCGCCGCGCTCGGCCGCCAGATCGATGATCACCGAGCCCGGCGCCATCCCGAGCACCATCTCCTTGCTGATCAAGACCGGCGCCTTCTGACCCGGCACCGCCGCGGTGGTGATGACCACGTCGGATTGCGCCACCACCCGCGTCATCATCTCCTGCTGGCGGCGGTAGAAGGTTTCCTCCTGAGCCTTGGCGTAGCCGCCGGCATCCTCCGCCTCCTGGGTCTCCAGCGGCAGCTCGACGAACTTGCCGCCCAAGCTCTCGACTTGCTCACGGACCGCGGGCCGCAGATCGAATGCTTCCACCACCGCTCCGAGCCGGCGTGCGGTGGCGATCGCCTGAAGCCCGGCGACGCCGGCGCCGATGACGAACACCCGCGCCGGGGTCAGGGTGCCGGCGGCGGTAATCAGCATCGGAAACATGCGCGGCGCCAGATCGGCGGCGATCAGCACCGCTTTGTAGCCCGCCACCGTGGCCATCGAAGAGAGCACGTCCATGCTTTGCGCGCGGGTGATGCGCGGCAGCAGCTCGAGAGCGAAAAGCGCGGCCCCGGTGCGGGCCATCTGGTCAATCGCTTTGGCTTCATAAAGCGGATCGAACAGACCGATCACCAGCTGTCCCGACCGCAGTCCTTCCAGCTCGGTGCCGCGCTCGGGTTCAGGGCCGTAAGCCCGCACCAGCAGAACCACATCGGCGGCGCCGAACAGCTCGGAGCGAGTGGCCGCCAGCTTGCCGCCCTTCTCGGTGTAGTGCTCGTCGGGATAGCCGGCGGCGTTGCCCGCGCCGGTTTCGATCCGCAGCTCGGCGCCCTCCTTGCTCAGGGCGGGCAGGCTGGCCGGCACCAGCGCGACGCGGCTCTCATCGGGGTAGGTCTCTTTGGCGACTCCGACAATCATGATCTCGCTCCCCTGCCGATCACGCCGGCCCCCCAGGCGAAGTCCGCACCTAGGCACATCCGAGGGGGGCGCCGCGAGTGCTGCAGAGCTCCAATTCTAGTAGATTCTGGCCGTTTGTCATCCATCCCTCGATCACCGGCGCGGCGATCCATGAAAACCGGCTCGAAATGATATCCTTTTGGCGCGCGCCGGCCCATCGACCGACGGCCCCAAGCGCGCGACCGGCGGATCCGAGCATTCGGATCCCCTGACCCGGAGGCAGACATGGCAGATGCGTCTCAGAGAGAAAAGTGGATTCAGCAGTATGCCGACGGCCCGGCCAAGCTGAGCGCCGCGCTGGCCAAGGTTCCCGAGCCCGCGCGCCAGTGGCGGCCCGGTCCCGGCCAGTGGTCGGTGCACGAGATCATCGTTCATTGCGCGGATTCCGAGACCAACGCGGCCGCCCGCATTCGCACCTTGCTGGCGGAAAGGGAGCCGCTGATCGTCGGCTACGATCAGGACGCATGGGCGCGCGCGCTGGACTACCACCGCCATCCGCTCGAGCCGGCGCTGGCCACCGTCGATGCGGTGCGCGCCAACACCACCGCCTTGCTCCGAACGCTCCAGCAGTCGGATTGGAGCAAATCGGGAAGGCATACCGAGTCGGGCGACTACTCGGCCCAGACCTGGCTCGAGATCTACGCCGAGCATCTCGAGCAGCACGCCCGTCAGATCGAGCGCAATCTCGCCGCCTGGGGCCGGCGCGGGCAGCAACCGGCACAAACGTAGGGGCGGGCAGATGGCGGCAGATCCGCCGCCTGGCTAGCGGAACAGTTCCGGGTGAGTCGGCTGCACCGCCGCGCCCTTGGCCGCCATCGGAATCGCGATCGACAGCTCGAGGTTGGCCGGCGCGTAGCAGGCGCGCTCGTCGCAGGCCTGGACCCGCACCTTGCCTTTGAGCTCGCGGGCAGCGGTGGACGCCGCCGCATCGACCTCGAGATCGAAGCGCAGCACCGGCTTGCCTTCGTAGACCGCGAGCGGCTCCTCGGAGAAGTCGAACTTTCGCACCTGCGGCTTGGGATAGCGAATCGCTCCGGCGCGGATCCCGTCCGGCGCTTCCAGGCTCAATACCGTGGGAATCAGATAATCGAGCGTCGGTTTGTGGGCGTTGATGTGGTAGCCCTTCTTGATGTCCAACACCACCGCGGCCGCCACCTTGTCGCCGGGCCGGGCCGCGCTGCGCGACAAGTACGCCTTCGCCTCGACGTGGTTGGCGCTGCTCAGAAACCCCTGCCCCCAGACGCCGCAGGCAAGCAGCGCCAAGGCGGCCGCCGCGCGTCCGACCCGTTGTCGCATCGTCACCATGGTCCCGTCCCTCATTCTGATGATGGCGCCGGCCGGCCGCAAGCCTTCGGCGCGGCTTCGGGGTCGCCGCGATCACAGCGGCCGCGGCGCACCGTCATCCCGGCAAGGCCGGCTCACCCTCCCCGTCATCCCGGCGCAAGCCGGGATCCAGGAAGGACGAAGTCTACCGAAAGGCTCCGAGGCCTGCCCCAATGACAGAGCACGGCGCAGAGGGCGGCGGAGACCGTCAGCTGCAAGGCGGGCGACAGGGGGTGCGAGGGAGTCCCCCGCTTTCAATGCGGCTGACGGAGGCGTACTAAAGGTACGCCGGAGGAAGCCGAGCAAGCCCATGGGCATCGAGAGTGGGGGCACTCCCCCACACCCCCTGGCAGATGGCGGCAGATCCGCCGCCGGGCACCCGGAGCGGTATAATGGGTGTCGCATCTTCCGGGCGGGCGGGGGTTGCCTATCATTATCTCCCCAAGGCGAGCCGCGTTGCAGACCATCGGCAGGTATCAGATCGAAGAGATCCTGGGGCAGGGAGCAATGGGTGTGGTGTACCGCTGCCACGACCCCAAGCTGGGCCGTCCGGTGGCGATCAAGGTGATCGCCGCGCCGCTGGTGGCGGATGCGTCGATCCGCAGCCGCTTTCTGAGCGAGGCGCGCAGCGCCGCCCGGCTCAATCATCCCAACATCGTCACGGTGTTCGACTGCGGCGAAGACGGCCCGCAGCTGTTCATCGCCATGGAGTACTTCCCGGGCCGGGATCTGACCGATTTGCTGCCCGAGCTGCGGCGCTGGAGCCTGCCGCGGCGGCTCGGCCCGATGATTCAGGTCGCCGAGGCGCTGCAGCATGCCCACGAGCGCGGCATCGTCCACCGCGACATCAAGCCGGCCAACATCCGGGTCGGCGCGGCCGAATGGGTCAAGCTGATGGACTTCGGCATCGCCAAGCTCGGAGAAGTTCAGCTGACCCACCCCGGGCACGTGATGGGAACCTCCTTCTACATCGCCCCCGAGCTGCTCGGCGGGGCGGACGCGGTTCCGGCGTCGGATCTTTACTCGTTCGGCGTGGTGCTCTACGAGCTGCTCACCGGCGCGTTGCCGTTCAGCGGCGACAGCTTCAGCCGCATCGCCTACCAGACGCTCCACGAGCGGCCGCTCCCGCCGCGTGAGCTCGAGCCGACTATCCCGCCGGCGCTCGAAGCGCTGACTTTGCGCTGTCTGAACAAGGATCCGGCCGCGCGCTGGGATTCGGCCCGCGAGCTGTGCCACCGCCTGCGCGCCCTGCGCGATCAGCTCGAGCGCGCCCCGGGCACAGGCGACGCCGCGGCAGGCGGCACGACCGCGGACCTGCGCGCGGCGCGCGATTTCCTTCAGCGCGGCCAGCTCGAGCGCTGCCACCGGCTGCTGCTCCAGATGCTCGAGCGCGATCCGAGCGATGCGGCCGCCCGCGAGCTGCTCGAAGCGCTGCGGCTCCGTGAGAAACGCTTGCTCGAGCTGCTCGAATCGGGCCGCCGGCATTTGGCCGAGCACAACTTCGAGCGTTCGCACCTGCTGCTCACCGAGGCGCTCGAGCTCTGTCCCGAGCATGACGTGGTGCAGCTCGAGCTGACGCGCTGCGAGGCCGAGAAGCGCGCCGCCGCCCACCGCGCGGCGCCCGGGGCGGCCGGCCCGGATGCCCGTCGCACGCTCGCCGGCGGCGCCGCGAGCGCGGGCCAACCGCTCGCGGAGGACGACCTGGCGGCGCCGTGGGAGCGCAGCGGCAGGAGCTGGCCGGGAATCGCCCTCGGCTTCGGGCTCGCAGCCCTGGCCGGGCTCGGCGTCTATCAGCTGTGGCGCTGGGAGCCCGGCACCGTTCCGGCGGCAGGGCCGAGCCGCCCGGCGCCGCAACAGCCAATCGAAGCCAGAGACTCGGACCCGGCCGGCGGCGGGCCGGTTTTGGCGCCGGGACCCGAGCCGAACTCGACTCGGGCGCGCGCCGAAAGCAAGCCCCTGGGCTCGGAGAAAACCGGACCGGTCATCCGCGCCGCCCCGCCCGCGCCCGCGCCGGCCATCCCCTCGAAGGCGCCGGCGGACCAGCCTCCCGCCGTCGCGCGATCTCGGGCCGCGCCGGTTCGAGTCGCGGCCGCGCCCGCGCTGCGGCCGGTGCCGCAAAGCGATTGGGTCATTCTCAACGCCGCGGTCAAGCTCTCGGATCTTTGGGTCCGCGGCGGTTTGGTCGACAAAGGCTTCAACTATCTAACCGGAAGGCTGGGCGAGCTCAGCGACACCGGCCGGGAGCGCGTCAGCCAAGCCTGGCTCAAGGCCGAGCTGCTGCGCGACCAGGGCAAGCTCACGGAGGCTTACGAGCATCTCCGCGCAGAAATCCTCAGCATCCTCAACGAAGGAGCGCCATGACTCCGCTCCAACAGCTCCACCATCCGCATCCCATCCGGGTCGTCTACTCCATCTTGGCGTTTCTCTTTCTGGCCCTCCCGGCCGGCGCGACCGCCGCGCAGCAAGAGCCTGCGCCCCGACCCGAAGTGATCGGCGCGCCCTTGGATGCGTTCCTCGACGTGTGCCGCACGCCCGGCGTGCCGCCGGAGGACATCGTCGCCTACATCGATGATGTGGGCGGAGTCGGCTTCGAGGTCACCGCGGAGCTGTTGGAGCAGCTCCGGGCCGAGAGCATTCCCGAGTTGATCCTCGAGCGTCTGGCGCGCGAGCTGCCGCATCCCGCCGCGCCGGCGCCCGAGCCGCCGGCCGCGGCCGAGCCGGAGCCCAAACTCGCGCCGGTGCTGTCGCTGGACGATCTCGGCGCGCTCGACGCCGCAGCGCCGGCCGCGGCTCCGCCGGCGCCGCGGCTGATCTCGAGGCCGACCGTGATCCGGGACCCGGTCGGGCGCTATCTCGATTTGATCTCGACCTACGAAGTGAGCCGGGGCGAAGGGGTCACGGCGCCGCGGCTGGTTGAATCGCGGGCCTTCAGCCTGCCGACCCGGGTCAAGCAGATGATGCTGCGCAACCAGCGTTACGTGATCCATCTGCGGGTCCACGTCGCCGCCGACGGCGCGATCCGGCAGTACGACATTCTGCGCATGACTCCGACCAACATGCCCGCGCCGCTGCGCCAGCTGCTGGAGCAGGAGCTCGAGGCCTGGGTCGCCGGATTGCGCTACGAGCCGGCGCGCTACCTGGGCCAGCCGATCGAAACCTACGATTCGCATCTGCTCTATATTTCGAGCCGCGATCTGGTCATTCCCCACGGGATCATCCGGGCGGTGTTCCAGTAGGCCGTGAGCGTGCCGAGCCCAAGCGCCGCAAACCGGCGACCCCGACTCCTCCCTCCGATCGCGGCGTGGTGGGCGATCGGACTGGTCTGCGCCGGCCCGGTCGGGGCCGAGCCCCGCATCGATGCGACGCGCTACCAAAAGGTCCTGAGCCTCTATCGCGACGGCCAAACCCAAAAGGCGCTGGAAGAACTGCGGGCGCTCGAAGAGCCGCTGTTCGAGCCCAAGCTGCTGCCGCGCGCCGAGCTCTACACCCGGGCTTTCACCAAGGCGCTGCAAGGCTACCGCGATCCGGCCGGCGGACGGACCGCGATCGTGCTGCATTTGCATCAGGGTTTGGAGCGCTATCCGCGCGCCGAGTGGGTGCGCGGCGATCGCGCCATCGAGCTGGCTCGCTCGCTGCTGGGCTCGCTCGCGGACCCGGCGCCGGCGCAGCAACGCTTCAAGCTACTGTTCTGGAATACGCTCGGCTTCAGCCTGCAGACCGGCGAGGATCCCGAGCGCGCGATCGAATGCTTCGCCGCGGCGCTGGCGCTCGAGCCCGGCGACCGCGACGCGTTGCTCGGAGCCGGCACGGTATACGAACGGCTCGGGCGTTATCCGCTCGCGATTCAAACCTTGCAGCGCCTGCTGGCGTTGCATCCCGATGACGAGGAGGCGCGGCTGCGGCTCGGACTCTGCCAGCTGCGCAGCGGCGACCTCCGCGGCGGCCTGCAATCGCTGGCGGCGCTGCGGACCGAGTCCAGCGCGCTGCTGACCGGCTACCTGAGCCGGCTCGAGCTGGCGCGCTATTTCTTGGAGACCCAGCAGTGGGAGGACGCGCGGCGTCTGCTGCGCGAGGCTCAGGAGCTGGCGCCGAGCCATTCCGAAGCCTATCTGATGGAGGCATACCTGCTGGCTCGGACCGGGGAGCGCGATGGCGCGCTGGCGCGCTCGCTCGCCAGCATCGCGCCCGAACCGCGGGCGGTCCGCTCGACCCGCTGGATCTACGATCGGCTGCAGAGTTACAAGGCGCGGGTCTATCTCGAGCGCCTGCGCTTGTCGATCGGGCTCGATGGGGCGCGGAGCTGAACATGGCTGACCCGGGTTGGAGCCGGAGCTGTCTGGTGGCGCTGCTGGTCTCGGCCGCGGCGGCGGCGGGCGCGTTCGAAACCCCCAAGTCGGTCCAGGTCACCTTGCTCGAGCCCACCTACGATCAAGTGGTGATCTCGCTCACACCGGCGCTGGTCGAGCTGGACGATCCCGACAGCCGCTGCGCCTGGATCGACGTGCTGGTCGACGGCGCGCTGGCCGACAGCTTCGCGGTGCACCAGCCCGCTTCCGGACGCTACGAATCCGAGATCGACGTGGTCGCTTCCGGCGAGCGCCACCTGATCGCGGTTCAGGCCTACGGCGAGGACGGCGAGCTGCTGGCGCGCGACGAAACTCGCACCGCGCCGCTGCCGCCCGGCGGACTGACCGCCTTCGTCACCTTGGTGCCGCTGTACGCGACCGTGACCCGAAACGGCGAACCAGTCACCGGCCTCACGGCGAGCGACTTCACGGTCCGCGAGGAGGGCAGGCCGCAGCCGATCGCGCATTTCGAAAGCAGCGTACGCAGCACCTCGATCGTGGTGATGTTGGATCACTCTTTCAGCGTGCAGGGCGAGCCGCTGCGCCACTGCCAGCAGGCGGCGGTCTCGCTGATCGAAGCGCTGCGCGAAGACGAACGTGCCGCCTTCCTGAGCTTCTCGAATCGGGTCTCCGGCGTGCCGAGCTTCACCACCGACCGCGCGATCCTGATCGACGCGATCCGCTCGGCCGGCAGCGGCGGCGGCACCGCGCTCAACGACGCGATCTACACCGGTTTGGAGCTGCTCGACAGCCAGTCGGCGCGCAAGGCGCTGATCCTGTTCAGCGACGGGCTCGACGCCCACAGCGTCTTGTCGGCCGACTACGTGCGCTGGCGGGTGCAGGCCTCGGACGCGCTGATCTATCTGGTGCTGTTCGGCCGCGAGCCGGCGCGGCCGTACAGCAACAACTGGCGCGACGGGGAAGCCAATCTGCGGCAGCTCAGCGAGCTCGAAGCGCTGATCCAAGAAAGCGGCGGGCGGCTGTTTCGGATCGAAGCCATGGACCAGCTCGAGCCGGTGTTCCAGGCCATTCTTACCGAGCTGCGCAGCCAGTACTACCTGGCCTACTACGATCAGGACGCGCAGCGCGACGGCTCCTGGCGCCGGCTCCAGATCGAGGCGGCGCCGGGCGGGGTGAGCGTGCGCACCCGCGCCGGCTTCTGGGATCGCTGAACAATGAAGCCGCTGTGCAGCGCGGTGCTGCTGGTTGCGATCGGGGTCGGCGCCGGCGCCGAAGTGATTCAGCTGGTGCCCGATCCGGACTTCGCGCTGGCGGCGGCGCTCGACTGCCTCGCGCAAAATGACGCCGCCTGCGCCGAGCGCGCGCTGGACGATCTGCCGGCCGGCACCGATCCCGAGGATCCGGTGCTGCGGCTGATCCGCGACCGTATCGCTCGGCTCGGATCTTCGGGTCCCGGGAGCGCCGCGGCCGAATCCAATGGCGGCCCGTCCGAAGCTGCGGCGCCCAGCGCCGCCGCGCTCACCCCCAGCGGCTACGCCCCCGACGACCCGCGGCTGCTGCGGCTGGTGCGGATCGATCGAACCGAGCTCGATCGCAGCCGCGGGTCGGGGCGCGGCCGGCGCCCGGCCGAACTCGCGCCCGCAACGGTCGCCGCGCTCGAGCCGGCCGGCGGTGAGACGATCGCTGCGCGCAGGCCGCCGGATCTGCAACCCGCCGCGGCGCCGCCGGCGGACCCGGCAGCGGCGCAAGGCCCTTCCTCTACTGGAGAGCCTTCCTCCGAGTCCCAGGCCGAGAGCGCTCCGAAAACCGTCGCGCAGGCGCTCAACGGCCCGCCGCCCATGCAACCGATTCCGCCGCGCGGCGACCGGCCGCAGTCATCGATCCCGGCGCGGCCGGGCGCGCCGGAGCCCGATCCCGCGCCCGCGGCGCCGCAGCCAAGCGCCGCCGCTGCGGCTGCGGTGGCGGCCCGGCCCATGATCGCCTTGGAGCTCAAAGACGGATCCCGGGTGGTGGTGAAGGAGCTCGCTTTCCGCGCCACCGGCTCCGACGGCTCGCTGCAGGCGCCGCTGCCGGGCGCCGCCTTCTCGACCAGCCGCGGCATCATCGTCCTGCGCTGGGAAAGCATGGAGGAGCTGCGGATTCTCGATCAGCAGGGCACTGAAGCGGGACCGCTCGCTCGGGTGTTTCTAACCAACGGCGAATCGATTCAGCTCGGTCTGGTGAGCGGCGTGGTGTCCGGCGCGCGGCCCAATCCGCCGGGCGGCGAGTTCTCGACCTCGATCCACGATCTGGTCGCCATCCTGCTGCCGCGCTAACTTAACTAAACTAAGCACCCGGTGATCCCTGCTCGAGCTTCCACCAGTCCCCGGCCCGCATCAGCAGGGCACGGGCATACTCGACGTGCGACCACATCAGAGGGATGGCGAACTGGATGGTGCCGCCCTCGCTCCGAGCGGGATCCCGCACCATGCAGAGCTCGGCGGTCTCACGGTACGAGCGCGCCATGTTATTGGCCTCTTCCAGGATTCGATCGAAATCGATCGGGTCGAGCAGAATCGCGGCGTCGAACTCCTTGGCGAAATCTTTTCCGCTGCGCCACTCGCGCTCCAGGAACCACTCGAAGCGTTTGCAGGTCGAAAGATGCTCCGGGATCTCGCCGCGCTGGTTTTGAGAACCCTCGATCAGCGCCAGCAGCTCGTCGCCGCGCCCCTGGTTGCCGCTCCAGAAGTGAAACTGTGCCAGCATGGCGGTGTATTGCAACCAGGGCCCGTTACCGGCGTGGAGGTGCACCGCGGAGTCGTCGTAGAACGGCAGATAGCGCATGATCATGCCAAGTTCCGGATCCCAGAGCTGCGCCTCCAAGAAGCGCGCGCTGCGCTCGATCTCCTCGCGATAATGCAGAAAGCCGAAGTAGAACGGGCTCAGCAGGGTGATGTCGGGCCGCCAGTCGATCTGTCCGCGCGGGTCGATGCGCCGGACGTAGCGCCCGCCGGACAGAAACAGCTCGCTGACCGATCGAAGAAAGTGCTCGCGCAGCCTTCGATGGCGCGCATCGATGATCTCGCGCCGATCGAACTGGGTCGCGACCTCGTTGGCCAAAGACAGGGCATAGAGATACGAAAAGTTGACCCAGCAGGTGTAGCCCCGTTCCAGCGCGGATTCGTGAATCGCGGTGGTCGACTGGAACAGATTGAGCTCTCGCTGATAGATGTGGGTGACACAGTAATCGAGGGCCCGGGCGATCGCGACTAGATAGTCTTCCAACTCGGCGATCTCGTCGCCGCGCCGCGAGGCGGTGAGCAGGAAGTTACAAAGAATCGCAATACCGTGAGCGGTGTTGTCCTCTTGCTTGTAGATCGAGCGATCCTCGCCGGTCAGGCTGTAGCGTTGCCCCCAGGCGCCGCAAGCGGCTTGAACCTGCTTGACGAACTGCGCCGTCGCTCGCATCAGCTCGTACGCCGGGGCGCCGGCATCGTAGCTCAGCCGCGAACCGGCCAGGCGGCGAAACAGCTGCAGCGCCGAGCTGGCATCCCTCAGATAGACGTAGGGATAGCGCGACGCCTCCGGTGTCGCGATCAGCACCCGACCGCCGCTAGAGGACGCTCCGGTGCAGCGCAGCAGGATCTCCATCTGCCGCGATAAGTCCTGATTGAGCCGGTCGGCCGCGCGCGGTCCCTGGTCCGGTTTCATGGTCACGATCTGGTTTGGACATTATGGGGGATACCGGACCCGTGCCGCCAAAGAAAGGCCCGGCAGGCGATCGCCGGGCCTTTCGGATCCGCGCTTGGCGCTAGCGGATTGGCGAGATGGTGAACGGAAAGATCGAGATGTCGCCGATCACCTGGACGGTGCCCGGCTCGGTGAAGCCCGTGAACCAAGTGTAGGTCCCCGGCGCGACCCCGGCCAGCGGAACATCGCTGTAGACCGTGATCATCTCGTCGGCCGAAACCGTCTTGTCGGCCTCGAACGGCACCACATCGGTGGTGACCGTGGCCCCGCCGTCGCCGATGAAGTAGTAGATCGAACCGACCTGCAGCACCAGGTAGACGTCCACCGTGATCGGCCCGCTGCCGGCGACGATGGTCAGGAACACGTCGGCGCTCTGGCTCGGGCTGTAGACCATCTTGTCCATCGAGACCGCGATCGACGGCATCGT
>DASWHO010000371.1:0-11886 GCA_036398155.1 Acidobacteriota bacterium | reverse complement strand
CTATTAGGTGGGCTGAACTTGGATTTCTCCGAGTAGAGCGTCTTCGGGTTTTGATTTGTCTGCGGGGCTGCCAGGGGGCAGGACGAGCAGGTGGGTGTTGGGCGGGAGGGAGCGGTACAGGGCGGCGGCATCGGCCGGATCGAGAGCGACTCGGACGCGGACGGCGGATTCCGGCGCTCCGGCGAGCGCGTTGAACTTGTCGATCCACCACCGGTGCCAGGTGGAGATCAGCGTTCCCGGTCCGGCGGCTGGGGAGCGCACCTCGAGCGTCGGTCCGCCGTCGAACGCGATCAGAAACGGATTCGGTACCGGGACCGCCTCTTCGGCGGTCGGCGGGATCGGCGGCGGCTCGACCTCTTTGGCCCCCGGCGGCGGCGGCTGAATCTCGATGCGGATCTCGGGCCGCGGCGGGCGGAGCTGGCCGCCGGCGCGCAGCACTCCTATCCAATCGGCGGGCGCGGAGCGGTGGAAAAAAGCGATGCGGGCGGTGCCGATCTCCAGGCTATGGATCGGATAGCGGCTCAGCACCACGCCGGCCAAGGTCAGCGACAGCTCGGCCTGCGCCGGATCGAGCAGCAGGCAGAACTCCCCCTCTTGCGCCAGCTCGATGCGCTGCTCGAGCCACAGCTTCTCGCGCTGGAGGCGCTGGATCTCAGCCAGATCCTCGGCGTCGGTCGCAGGCTCACCGGCCGGCGTGGAGATCGCGCTCGCAGCCAGAGCGAGCCACAACAGCGCGAGCGCGCATCGATAGGTCCGAAGGCTCCGCATGGCTGGCACGATCAGTAGATGTAGATCGAGCTGGCCAGGCGCGCGGCGGCGTAAACCTTGCGCAGATCATCACGTCCCAGGCGGATGCAGCCATGCGTGACGCTGCGTCCCAGCAGCCGCTCGTACAGCGTGCCGTGGATCAGGTAACCGTCGCCGAAGTAGATCGCGTATTCGCCCAGCATCCCGTACTCGAAGCGCTCGGAGGGATCGGTCGGAATCGGCTCGCCCTCTTCGATGAAAGCCCAGTCGGGTTTCTTCCACACCGGATTGCTCAGCTTGGTCAGCACTCGGAAATGTCCCCGCGGCGTATCGAACACCCAGCGCCGCTCGGTCTGATCGTCTTCCAGGATCATCCCCGAGCCGGCCGAGCACACCGCCTCGAGCAGCACCTCGTCGCCGCGCCGCAGGTAGAGTCGGTTGTGGGTCTGATCGATCACGATGAACGTTCCGCGCGGCAGGTCGCGTCGCAGCTTGAGCTGCAAGCTGCGCCGCTCGCGCTCGAGCTGGCGCCGGAGCTGGCTCGGGGTGAGCGGATCGGAGCCCTCGAGCGGCGCCGGCGCCGCAAACGGCGCCGCGCTCGGCGCGGCGTAATCGTAGCCGGTGCCGGACCATAAACCGAGCCCCATCACGCACAGCAGCGCGGCGCGCCCGCCGCGAGCGCGCGCGCGGGCGAGGGTCCCGACCCACGGCGGCAAGCGCAGGCGCAGCACCACGCCGCGGCCGTGGCCTTGCAGCGGTGACGCCAGGCTCATGGTTGCTCCGGGACCGGCGGCCCTGCGCGAGCCAGCTTCGCCATCTCGGCCACCGCGCCGTCGCCGTCGCCGCCGATGATGGTCACCGGCGTTCCGACCGCAACGCGGCGAAACAGATCGTCGATATCCGAGTTGGTAAGCGCCACGCAGCCACGGGTCCAATCCTGACCGCGGCCGCCATCGCCGTGGATCTCGATCAAGCTGCCGATGCCGATCGAGCTCGGGATCTGGCCGGCCCTGCGCGCGCGCTCGTAGGCGCGCCGGTCGTCCGAGTTGGGATAGTCGAGCAGCAGCGCCTTGTGATAGCGGGTCGCGGCGCCGCTCTTTTTCTGCAGAATGCGGTAGCGGCCTTCCGGCGTCGCGTCATCGCCGGCGTGGAGCTTGTCGGCCACCCAGTTGGGCCCGAGCTCGGCGCGGTAAGTGCGCTGCGCCCGTCCGCCGCTGTAGAGGGTCAAGCGGTGCTCCTCCTTATAGACCAGAATCGCCGATTTGCCCTGGCGGCGCGACCAGTCCACCGTCTCGCGCTCCCAGCGTTTCCAGAGCTGGATTTGGTCGGCGTTGGCGTAGCGCGCGGCGACCGTGGCGGCGTGGTCCTGCAGCTCGGCCGCCAGCGTCGCGGCCCGCTCGGCTCGGCTCCGGGCGGCCAGGTAGTCGCCGCCGCGCTGCAGCGAGCGCGCCTCCAAGAGCCCGATCTGGGCCTGGCTGAGCAGTGCGCGTCGCGGCGGCGGCACCCGGATCGTCGCCGCGACGCGGGCGCCGGTCTCGACCAGCTCGGCGGCGCGTTCGATGGCAACTTCGGCTCCGTCGCGTGCTGCGCTGCGCTGCAGCCGCGCGGTTTCCGCCGCGCGCCGAGAAACGCCATACGCCCGGCGCAGCTCGAGTTCGGCCGTGGAGAAGTCGGGGAATGGCCGCCAGCTCGACTGCACCAAGCGGCGCTGCTCGATTCCCTCGCGAAAGGATCGCTCCGCAGCGTTCAGCGCCGCCGGGGCCCAGCGCCGCGCATCGGCCCGGCGCGCCCGCCACAGCGCATCCAGCGCCCGGCGTTCGAGCTGGAGGAGGTTGTGCTTGTAACGTGCCCGCCGCTCTTGAGCCACCACGGTCAAGGTCATTCCAGCCGCGGCCGCGCCGAGCACAAGCCAGGCGGTCCGCCGGCTGATCGATCGCTTCACGTTTTCCTCTGGCCGCTCACCGGAAAGTCTAACTTGATTGACTAGTCAAGGGCTTCGCCCTTGTTATCCAGCCCCAAGGGTCGCGAACCGGGTGGCATGGGCAGCCGAAGGCAGCCCATGGACGAGCTGCGCACAGACTGTGCGTCTGTTCGTCCTGGATTCCGGCTTGCGCCGGAATGACGACGGACGTGCCCGTTTCGCTTCCGGCACAATGCGGAGGGCGGCGGAGATGCCGTCCGATGCGAGGCGGAAGTGTAGGGGCGGGTCTTGAGCCCGCCCTCGGGAGGGGACAAGCCCCTGGACAAGCCCCTCCCCTACGTTTTTCGCCGCTGGAGCTTCGGCAGATGACGGCAGATCCGCCGCCGAGCCTACCGGTTTCGAGCGGACTTGACCGCCTCAATCGCCTGCTCGACCGACGTCTTCACGTTGGTCGCCGTGGTCTTGGCCGCTTCGGCCTTGGCCTTGGCCTGCAGGTACTGGCCCGCCGCCATCGCGCTGTTGGCCTCGGCCAGCGCGGTTTCGGTGCCGGCGAGGTCCGCTTTCATGGCGTCGATGTCCGCTTGCGAGCCCTTGCCGCGCGGGGCCTTGTCGAGCGCCGCCTTGGCCTCATCGATCGCGGTCTGCGCCTCGGTGATCAACTGGGAGGCTTCCGCTCGGGCGCGTTCCTTGCCGCTCGCCGCATCTTGGGCGGCCTTCTCCGCCGCCGCCTTGGCTGCGCCGGCCAGCTCGGTGGCCTTGGAGTACGAGCGCATCAACGCGAACTTGTCTTCCTGGGCCTTGAGCTCGGCGTCGAGTTGGGCCTTGGCATCTTGCGCTGCGGCGAACGATTCGGGCGCATACTCCGAGGCCTCGGCTTGCTGGGCCGAGTCGAGGGCGGCGTTCACGGCGTCGACATCGGCCTGCGGCGGTGAAGCGCAACCCGCCAGGACGAAGGCAACGCATCCGGTCAAAACTGCGAGACGCATGGCGTTCATGAAATCCCCTTCCTTTCGCGGTCGGCCGGGGCTCCGCGCCTCGGCTCAAAAGACCGCTTCGGGGACTTCTCTTGCAAAGGGATTGCCAGGGCTAGGGGGTGTACGGGGAAACGGAGCCAACTCGTTGCAGCAGAATGGATTGCCGCAGGTGGCCGGCCCGGAATCTAGCGCCTGCGGCCGCGCTGCCTAGGGGAGGATTCGGGCTTGGGGGCCTGAATTACCTGCTTGAACGCTTCTTTGCGCAGGCCGTGGCGTTTCATCATCTCGTAGAGCGACCGCGGGTTGAGGCCGCAGCGCCGTGCCGTTTCGCCTAACTGACCGCGGGTCGCTTCGAGCTGGGCGGCGACATAAGCGCGCTCCAGCTCCGCGTTCAGCTCGGCGCGCAGCTGGCGCAGCGACTTGCTGAGCATGGCCGGGGCGATGGCGAATGAAGTCGCGCTCGAAGCCGCCGCCGCGCCGCGTTCCGGCACCGCTGCGGCACCCGCGCCGATCGCGGCCGGCAGATCCGCCAGATCGATCTCGCTTCCCTGGCACAGCAGGACCGCGCGCTCCATCACGTTCATCAGCTCGCGCACGTTGCCGGGCCAATCGTAAGCTTCCAGCGCCCGCAGCGCCGCGCGGGTCAGCGCGGCGACCTTGTGCCCCTGGCGCTGGCGAAACAGCTCCAGGTAGCGCTGCACCAGCAGCGGGATGTCCTCGTGGCGTTCGCGCAGCGGCGGGATCGAGATGGTGACCACCGCCAAGCGATAGAACAGGTCGGCGCGGAAACGGCCCGCTTTCAGCTCGGCTTCCAAATCGCGGTGGGTGGCGGCCATGATGCGCACGTCGACCGGGATGTGCCGTTCGCCGCCGACCCTTAGCAGGCGGTGATCCTCGAGCACCTGCAGCAGCTTGACCTGCAGGTGCAGCGGCAGCTCGCCGATCTCGTCGAGAAAGATGGTGCCGCCGTGGGCCAGTTCGAAGTAGCCGCGGCGCGCGCGGGTGGCGCCGGTGAAGGCGCCCTCTTCGTGGCCGAACAGCTCGCTCTCGAGCAGGCTCTCAGGCAGCGCCCCACAGCTGATCGCCAGGAACGGTCCGACGGCCCGCGCGCCCTCCTGGTGAATCGCGCGCGCCAGCCGACCCTTCCCGACGCCGGTTTCGCCGAGGATCAAAAGCGCGCTGTCGCTGCGCACCACTTTGCGCGCCACCGCAAGCAAGCGCTCCATCGCGGGGCTGGCGTGAAACAGATCGGCCAGTCCGTAGCGCTCCTCCGGACGATCGGCCCGGAGGCGCAAAGTCGCGGTCTCGCGCCGGCTGTCGAGCAGCGTTTTGAGCGTATCGCGCAAGCTGGCGCTGGTCAGATCCTGCAAAAGCACGGCCAGGCAGCCGGCCGCCAGCAGCCTGGCCCGCAGCTCCGGCTCCTCGCGCCCGTAGAACGCGATCATCTCGGGCTGCTGCGGCAAGGTTCGGATCGAGGCGATCAACTTTTCAGCCGGCTCCGGCAGCCACTTCTGGTCCAGCAGAACCAGGTCGAGGTCCTCCCGGGTGAGTCGTTCCCACAACTCTCCATCGCCCGCTGCCACCAGTGGGTCGGTGCCCAGATCCTTGAGGATGCGCAGCAAGCGGCGCCGGAACGGCGCCGAGTCGACCCCTACCAGCACGCGCAGAATCATCTCGAATCGGGTTTCTACACCCGAATTTATCGGAAAGCAACCACCGAATCTGGGAACGTGGAAGATCGGCCGCCCGTCGCCGGCCGCCTGCGCTACAATCGGTGAATCGTGAGCGCTAGCGCCATTTCTGCGATCGTGGCCCGTGAGATCCTGGACTCGCGCGGCAATCCGACCTTGGAAGTCGATGTGCGGCTCGAGGGCGGAGCGCTGGGGCGCGCGGCGGTTCCATCCGGCGCCTCGACCGGCGAGCACGAGGCGCTCGAGCTGCGCGACGGCGATCCCAAGCGCTATCTGGGCAAGGGCGTGCTCAAGGCCAAGGCCCACGTGCTCGAGCAGATCGCGCCCGAGCTGCGCGGGATGAACGCCGCGGAGCAGCGCGAGCTCGATCAGCGCTTGATCGAGCTCGACGGCACCCCCGACAAGAGCCGCCTCGGCGCCAACGCTTTACTCGGCGTGTCGCTGGCGGCCGCCCGCGCCGCCGCGGTCGCGCGCGGACTGCCGCTCTACCGCCACCTCGGCGGCGAGCAGGCGACGCTGCTGCCGGTGCCGCAGCTGAACGTGCTCAACGGCGGCGCCCACGCCGACAACACGGTCGACTTCCAGGAGTTCATGATCGTGCCGTGGGGCGCGCCGAGCTTCGGCGAAGCGCTGCGGATGGGCGCGGAGGTGTTTCATCAGCTCAAGCAGCTGCTCAAGGGCCGCGGGCTCGGCACCGCGGTCGGCGACGAGGGCGGCTTCGCGCCCAACCTCAAAGACGATGTCGAAGCGTTGGACGTGATCGTCGAGGCGATCGACGCGGCCGGCTACCGCCCAGGCGACGACGTCGCGTTGGCGCTCGATCCGGCCTGCAGCGAGCTGTTTCAGGACGGCCGCTACCGGTTCAAGAAGTCGGGCGCCGGCGAGCGCGACGCCGCGGCGATGGTCGAGCTGTTCAGCGATTGGATCGCGCGCTACCCGATCGTGTCGATCGAGGACGGCCTCGGGGAGTCGGACTGGGACGGTTGGAAACTGCTCACGGAGAAGCTCGGCACCCGTCTCCAGCTGGTCGGCGACGATCTGTTCGTCACCAACGTCAAGCTGCTGCAACGCGGGATCGATTCCGGGGTCGCCAACGCGATCCTGATCAAGCTGAATCAGATCGGCACCTTGAGCGAGACCTTGGACGCGATCGCGCTGGCGCGGCGGCACGGCTACGCGACCGTCATCTCGCATCGCAGCGGCGAGACCGAGGACACCACCATTGCCGACCTCGCGGTCGCGACCAACGCGGGACAGATCAAGACCGGCAGCGCTTGCCGCACCGATCGGATCGCGAAATACAACCAGCTGCTGCGGATCGAGCAAGAGCTGGGCCGCCAGGCGCGCTTCGCCGGCCGCGCCGCCTTTTCGCGTTGAGCTCGGCCGGTTCGATTCTCGCCGGCCTCGGCCTGTGGCTGCTGGCGGCGTCGCCCGGCGGCGCGACCGCGCTGCACCAGCCGGAGCCGGCGGCGCTGGAGGAGCTGCACCGGCTGCTGGCCCGCGCCGACATGCCGGCGGCGCTCGAGGCCGCGGAGCGGCTGGCGCGGCGCCATCCCGCGGCGCCGGCGCCGCAGCTGCATCAGATCGGCACGCTGTTTTGGAGCAGCCTGATGGACCGCGACCGCAAGGACTTGGCGGCGCGGGGCGAAGCGGCGGCCGACGCGCTCCGGGCGCGCGCCGAAGCGGAGCTCCAGCGCTCGCCCACGGATCCGATGCTGCTCTATCACGCCGGCATGGCGGCCCATTATCAAGCGCGGTTCCGCGGCCTGCGGCGCTCCTGGATTGGGCTGGTCTCCTCCGCGCGCGCGAGTCACGGCCTGCTGCGGCGGGCGCTGGCGGCCGATCCGGCGCTCGCCGACGCGCGCATCGCGCTGGCGGTCTACGACATCACCATGGATGTGCTGCCGGGCTACTTCAAGCTGCTGCGGCCGTTTCTGTTCTTGCCCTCCGGCGACAAGGAGCGCGGGATGCAGAGCCTGCGTGAGGCGGCGGACCGCGCCGAATGCCAAGGCCTGGAAGCCAAAGTGTTGCTGGCGGCCTTCAGCTACGAGCTCGACCGCGAGCCCGAGACCGCCCAGCGGCAGGTCGATCGGCTGGCGGCCGATCATCCCGACAATCCCTGGCTGCGCTTGTGGCGCGCCAGCAACGCCCAGGTTCTCGATCGCGATTCGGCGGCGGCGCTCGCGGAGCTCGATGAGGTCGACCGGCTGCTGCAGCGGCGCCGCTCGCCGTTCGACCGTGAGCTGGTGGCGCGCGCCGCGGTGGAGCGCGCCTGTGCCCTGCTCGAGCTCGGCGAGATCGAGACGGCCGAGCGCGGCTTGCAGGCGCTGCTGGCCGAAGGCATCGAGCGGCCCTTTCGCGTGGTCGGCACCGCGCGCTGGCTGCTGGCCCGGCTGCTGCTGATGCGCGGCGACAGCGCCGCGGCCCGCGAGCAGGTCGAGCGGATCGCCGCGATCAAGGAGCTCGAAGAGCTGGCCAAGGACTTCCTGCGCCATCCGCCGGAGCCGCGCTGGGGCGAGCTCGATCGCCGCGTCGCGATCGCCCGGCGCCGCGCCGAAGGCGGCAACCTGCGCGCCGCTGAGCGCGCTCTCGAAGAAGCCAATCAGCGCTGGGGTGCCAATCCGGTGAGCGCGGCGCAACGCGCGAGGTGGCGCTTGGAGCAGGGCGATCGCAGGGGCGCCGGCGCGCTGCTCGAGCCGTGGGCCAACGGCGCGCTCGAGGCGGCGCCGGCCTGGACCCAGGCCGAGCTGCTGCTGCTCGCCGCCCGTGTCGCCGACCTCGAAGGCCGGCGCGAGGCGGCGCGCAAGCTCTACGAGCGGGTCCTTGAGCTCTCGGCGCCGGCCGAGAACGCCTATGCGCGCGCCGACCTCGGCCGCGACTTGGCAATCAGCAAAAGATAGCTCCGGCTTGCTGGTTTCGCGCTCGGGGTGCGGGACGCTAGAATCCGCACGTTCGGATGCGGAGGGATCGTTCATGATAACGCGTGAATTTGACCGCGCCGCGCCGCTCGGGTTCTTGCTCGCTTTGGGCGCGGCTGCCATAGCCGCCGCGGGTCAGGATGATCCGGCTTCCGTCGCGGTGCTGCCGCCCGAGCCGCCGTGGTCGGGACGCAGCCGCTCGCTTGCGGTTGCGGCCGACGATCCGTGGGCGACGCCGTGCGAGCGATCCGGCTTTCGTGCCACGCCGAGCTACGATGAGACCTTCGTTTGGCTGCGGCGGCTGGTGGACGCCGCGCCCGAGCTGCGGCTTTTGTCGCTGGGGCGCAGCGCCGAAGGGCGCGACCTCTGGATGGTGGTGGCGTCGAAGGAGATGGCGTTCACGCCGCGGGCGCTGCGCGAGTCCGGCAAGGCGCTGCTGTTCGCGCACGCGGGGATTCATGCCGGCGAGATCGACGGCAAGGACGCCGGCCTGATGCTGTTGCGCGACCTGACGGTTCGCGGCACCAAGCGGGACCTGCTCGAACGCGCCAACCTGCTTTTCATTCCGATTCTCAACGTCGATGGCCATGAGCGCGTCTCCGCCTTCAGTCGCATGAATCAGCGCGGCCCGGAGCGGGCCGGCTGGCGGACCAACGCGCGCAACCTGAACCTGAATCGCGACTTCGCCAAGCTGGACACAGCCGAGGTGCGGGCGGTGGTCGGGGTGCTCGATCGCTGGGCGCCCGATCTTTATGTCGATCTCCATGTCACCGACGGGACCGATCATCAATACGATGTCACGTTCGGCGACAACGGCGGCAGCGGTTGGTCGCCGGCGATCCACCGCTGGATCGCCGACCGCTTGACCCCGGCGCTGGCGGCCGACCTCGAGGCCATGGGACATACGCCGGGGCCGCTCGAGGTGGCCAACCCGATCGATCCGCTCGATCTGTCCCGCGGGATCCGCGCCTGGGTGGCGGGCCCGCGCTACTCGACCAGCTACGGCGACTCGCGCCACGTGCCGTCCCTGCTGCTCGAGATGCACTCGCTCAAGTCGTACGACCGCCGGGTGCTGGGGACGTACGTGTTCCTCGAGAGCCTGCTGCGGCGGCTCGGCGAGGGGGTCGAAACGCTGCGCGCGGCGGTGGCGGCGGACCGAGGCCGCCGGCCTGAAGTCGTGGCGCTGGATTTCGGAACCAGTCCGGGCGAGGCGGCCGACCGCGACAGCGTCGGAGCAGCGACCGACACGATGGAATTCAAGGCGGTCGAATCGCGGATCGAGGACTCCGAGATCTCCGGTTCGAAGCGGATCGTTTTCACGGGCCAGCAGCGGATTCTCACGGTTCCGGTGTTTCGTTTCGCTGCCACGGTGACGGCGCGGCGCCCGCGCGCCTATTGGATTCCGGCGGCCTGGAGCGACGTGATCGAGCGCCTCGCGGTGCACGGCATCGCGATGGAACGGTTGACCCAGTCGCGCGAGCTCGAGGTCTCCATGTTTCGGACCACGGACGCGACCCTCGCCGCTCAGCCGTTCGAGGGCCATGTGCCGGTATCGGCTGGGTTCGAAGTCGAAACACGGCGCGAGCGTTTTGCGTCCGGATCGGTCCGGATATCGACCGATCAGCCGCTTGGTGAGCTGGCGATGCTGCTGCTCGAGCCGGCCTCGCCCGATTCGTTTTTCCGCTGGGGCTTTTTCCTCGAGATCTTGCAGCGCACCGAGTACGCGGAAGCCTATGTCATGGAGCCCACCGCCGAGAGGATGCTCGACGCCGATCCGAAGCTGGCCGAAGCCTTTGCTCGGCGCCTGCGCGAGGACCCGGAGTTCGCCGGCAGCCCCGAGCAGCGCCTGCAATGGTTCTACCGCCAAACCCCGTTTTTCGACCCCCGCTGGCGCCTCTACCCCATCGCCCGCGAAGAATAAAACGGGGACAGTTCACTTAACCCCGGTTTTGGGGACAGTTTAATTGATCTTAATGTGTCCCCAAAACTCGGGATAAGTAAACTGTCCCCGAAACTCCGAAACTCGAACTTCTCAGGCTCGGCGCCGCGCGGGTCGCGCCAGGGCCGCGGGGACCGGCGCTGCAGAGAAGCGACCCCTAAGCCTGCGGGCGTTGTTGCATCTCACGACCCAGCGAAGCAGATGCGCGCCCGCGATTACCGAGAAGAGGACGACGAACGGCACCCACGCGAGCGCAGGGCGGAGATAGCGCTGCGCGATCTCCACCTGGAGCTGCAGCTCCGAACCGGCACGCGCCAGCTCGCCGATTCGCATCAGCGCGGCTTGCAGCCCCCAGGCTTCGATCCACAGCGCCGCTAGGATGCCTCCGACCAACCCGAGCAACACCACGAGCCGGCGCCAGGGTGCCGCCTGGCCTTTGGCAAGCCAGAGCCCCAAGGCGCGCAGCGCCATCCAGCAGACCAGGAGCAGGTAGTACAGCCCGCCAATGCCGGTGCCTGGAAGTCCGACCGTCATCGCTCAATGTCCTTTCTCGTAGGTGTGCAGCGAGCGGCCACCGACCAGCTCACACCACAGTGCTCGCACGATGAACACGGCGTTGACCACCCGGAGCGCGAAAAAGCCGGGCATGCTCGCGAGCGCCTGAAGCGCCTCGCCGCGGCGCGATGCCTGGTAAAGAACCGGCACTGCGACCGCGGGGGCATCGATCACATACGCGAGCAGGAACAGGGGGCTCACCAGCACGGTAAGGAGGGGCAAGACGAAAAGGAAGATCAAAGAAGCCACCACCGCATCCCAAAACGCCACGGCTACGGCAGAGCGCAGGAATCCGATCTCGAGGATGTTGCGCCAATGGAGCCGCACGTTCTGGACGAAGCCGTGCGACCAGCGGCGCAGTTGGCAGGAGAGAAAGTGGAAGTTGTTTGGCTCGAGCGGATAGCAGATCGCCTCAGGGACAAAGCGCACCCCCTGGCCCGATGCGTAGAGCGACCAAGTGAGGTCCATGTCTTCCGCCAGGGTGCGATTCGACCAGCCACCGAGCGCACGGAGCGCTTCGGTGCGGTAGATGGAAAAGCAGCCGGAGGAGATCAGCGGCCGACCGAAATGGTCCTGAATCACTTTGTAAAAGGTGAAGGCGAACAGGTATTCGACGTAGCGACCGCGTTCCCACAGAGTTTGAACTCGACGCGGCAATACGAAACCGCAGGCCGCCGCCACCGCCGGGTCCTGGATCGCGAGCGTCAGTTTCTCGATCGCGTCAGGCGCGAGCACGGTGTCGGCGTCGATTGCGATCGTGAACGGTGTGCGCACGCGATCGAGGGCAAAGGTCTGCGCCCCGGCTTTGCTTCCAGTGTTCGCGGGCGGCCTGACCACCGTGGCTCCGAGCCCGCGTCCGATCTCGCCGGTTCGGTCGGTCGAACAGTCATCGATGACGATGATCTCCTGGGGCGGAAAGGTCTGGGCCTGGAGGCTGCGGATCGTATCCCCCAGGGTGGTCTCCTCGTTGTAAGCCGGCACCAGCACGGTCACCGGATTCGGACCGCGAAGCGAAGGCCCGACTTGATCGCCGCAGCGTTGTGCCGGGGCGGGTTGAGGGATGCGAGAGAGCTTCATGGATTGTGGGTTGGAGGCTCGAGCGGCGGGCAGCTCAAAGCGCACCAAGCCGCCGCGGTTGCGA
>DASWHO010000370.1:0-13520 GCA_036398155.1 Acidobacteriota bacterium | reverse complement strand
CCGGTGGCGCCGGGCCGCCACCGGATCCGATTCGTGTGGCTCAACGGGGGAGTCTCGGAGCAGACCATCGAGGTGGCCCCGGGCAGCGACGGCGAGATCATAGGCCGCCCCTCCTCCGGCGGCGGATAGGGCGCCGTCTGCCAGGAGGTGTCCGCTTTCTACATACGAGTCGCTTGCCAGGACACGTAGGGGTGGCATGGGCGTGCGAAGCAAGCCCATGGACGACCTCGCTCGCGGCGCGGGCCTCGACCATGGGCGGCCTTCGGCCGCCCATGCCACCCCTTCAGAACCATGCGGGGATATCAAGGGCCAAGCCCTTGGCTAGTTGGAGGAGACGGCCTGGATTCCGCCTGGAATGACGCTCTGGATTCCGGCTTGGGCCGGAATGACGGCCACGCTACAAACCCTGCCCGGTTCCCCCTACAATTGAGAGCCATGCGGGGAAGGAGTTTCGGCCAGCAGCGGCGTGTGCCCGCGCTGCTCTTGATCGCCGTGGGTGCGGCCAGCGCCGCGGCCGGGGCCGCGCCGGCCGATCTGGAGGCGGCGCGCGCGGCTTTGGCGCGCGGCGAAATAGAGGCGGCGATCGCCGCCGCCGATCGGGCCGGGGCGCGCAGCTTGAGCAGTGCCGCGGCGCTGCTGATTCGCGGGCGCGCCCGGCTCCAGCAGAGCCGCTTCGAGGAAGCGGTGGCGGATCTGTCCGGCGCCGTGGAGCTGGATCCAGAAGGGGAGGTCGGCGCCGCGGCGCAGATGGAACTCGGGCCGGCGGTGCTGGCGTTGGGCGACGTGGTCGGCGCCCTCAAGCAGCTCCAACGGGTCCGCGATGTCTACGTCGAGCAGCCCGCGGCGGCTGCGGTCTTGGGTCTGATATCGACCATCTATCGGGTCCGTTTCCGCGAACCGGCGCAGGGCAGTGCGCTGCAGTTCGACGCCGGCTTCGCCGCCGGCAGCAGGCTCGACCGGCCGGTCGGGCTCGAAGTGGTCGGCGCGGGCGATCTGTTCATCGCCGACGACAAGGCCGATCGGGTTGCGCGCTTCGATCCGCAAGGTTTGCCGAGCGGAGAGATTTCGATCGACGAGCCCTTGGCGCTGTTCGTCGAGCCCGACGGCAGCGTCGGCGTGGTGGCCAAGAAGGCGGTACGCACTTTGGGTGACTCGTTTCAGCCGGTGGCACTGAAGGACGGCAAGCGCGACGCGTTGGATAATCTGGTGGGCGGCGCGCGGCTCGCATCGGGGGATCTGTTACTGCTCGACAGCAAGGCCAAGATCGCGCTGCGCTTCGATGCCAACCGCGCCTACCTCGAAGCGTTCGCGCCCGGCTTCTCGGAGCCCAGCGCCGCTGCGGTCGATCGGTTCGGCCGGGTCGCGCTGCTGTCCCAGAAGCGCCGCGCCATCGGCTTGTTCGACGGCGGCGGCGGCCAGGTGGCGGCCCTGGTGCCGGGCGCCTCGTTCAGCGAGCCGGTCGCGATCGCGTACGACCGCGCCGGCGATTTGTTCGTGCTCGACCGCACCGGCCCCAAAGTGGCGCTGTTCGACGCCGCGCTGCGGCCGGTCGGCAAGGTAGTACTGCATCCCGAATACCGCGAGCCGGTGGCGCTGGCGCTCGGCTCCGACGGGGCGCTGTTCGTGCTCGACGGCAAGCGCAAGCTGGTCACCCGCTATCAATGAGGAAAGCCGCGAGCACCACCGCGTCGCGCTGGTTCTGCGGGACGGTCCTGCTGCTGAGCGCGGCCGGCGCGGCGCCGGCCCAGGATGCGGGCCCGGCCGACTATCCCGACGAGGTCGCGCTGCGCGAGCAACTCAGCGAGGCGGTGCGGCTGTTCGATTCGCCCGAGCAGCCCAGCAGCGTCGAGAAGCTCGACGCCATCGTGCGGATCCTGCATCGCAAACAGTCCGAGGGTCCGCTCAGCCCCGGCGAGCAGGAGCTGTTGGTCCAGACCCTCGAGTATCGCGCCCGCGCCCTGTTCAACAACGGCCAGCTCGAAAGCGCGAGCCTCGATTTTCGCGAGCTGCTGCTGCTGCGTCCGGACTACGAGCTGCGCCCCGGTCTGGTCTCGCCGCCGACCATCAGGTTCTTCGAGGAGCTGCGCCGCCGCGAGGTCGGCCGGATCACGGTCAGCAGCGAGCCGAGCGGTGCGACCGTGCTGCTCGACGGCGCCGAGCTGGGCACCACCGACCTCTCCGAGGCGGCGGCTGCGGTCGGCGAGCACTCGCTGGCGGTGCGCCTGGCCGGCTACGCCCCGATCGAGGAGCCGGTCACGATTCTGTCCGGCAAGACGCTCAAGCTTTCGTATCGGCTCGAGCGCACCATGGCCTCGGTCGTATTTCTGACCGACCCGCAGCAGGTCGAGATCCTGATCGACGGCCAAACCGTCGGCCTGACCCGCGAGGAGGCGGTCGCGGAGGTGGCGGCGCGGCTGCCCGCCGGGCCGCCGGCGCCGGGGGTCGGTGCGCTGCAGGTGATCGATCTGGCGCCGGGCGCGCATCAGCTGGTGTACCGCAAGGAATGCTACGAAGCGATCGAGGAGAGCCTGGAGATCGCCGCGCCGGAGGATTACGTCAAACAGCTCGTGACCCTGGAGCGCTCCTATGCCCGGTTGTCGCTGCGCTCGGCGCCGCCGGAGGCGAAGATCTACCTCAACGGAGAGTATCGCGGCGAGACCCCCGCGATCCTGACCGAGCTCTGCGCCGGCACCTATCGGCTCGAGCTCAAGCACAGCGCCGGACGCTACGGCGCCGACCTGCGGCTCGAGCGCGGCGAGCGTCGCGATCTGGAGGTCGAGCTCAAACCGACCATCGCGTTCGCCGGCACGCTGGCCGATGCCGGCGTTCCGCCCGACGACATCGTCACCGTCGATGCGCGCCTGCGCGAAGCGCTGGGGCGCCTGCAGCGCTTCAGCCGCACGGACCTGCCGGCCGAGCGCGCCGCCAAGCGGTTCGCGATGTCGGCCGGCTCCGGCGGGATCGAGCCGCGGATCCACAATATCCTCAAAGATCTCTCGGCCGGGCTCGAGGCCGAGCTGTTGGTGATCGCCCACCTGACGCCGGAGCCGCTGCGCCGCGCTGCCGAGCTGTTTCTCTATCTGCCGGCGTACGAGACCTTGGAACGGATGCGCCTGGAGCTGCTGGACGAGCGCGCCTTTCAGGCCGGCATCGCGCGGCTCGATCAGGAACGCCCGCTGCGCCGCAACCGCCTCGGCGCGGGTCTGGTGGACGCGCCGTTTCTCGGTGGTCTCCTGGTGGTGGACGTTGAGTCGGCGAGCCCCGCCGGCCGCGCCGGGCTGCGCGCCCGCGATGTGGTCGCATCGGTCGACAGCGATCCGGCCCGCAGCCTGACCGAGCTGTCCGCCTACTTGGCGCGGCTGCCGCTGGGCGAAACGGTGCGCCTCGGGGTGCGCGGTCCGGCCGGCGAACGGCGTTTCGACCTGAATCTGGCTGCGGAGCCGGCGCTGCTTCCGCCCAACGACTCCGATCTGCTCTACAACGTCGTGCTTTTGCAGCGCCGCCAGCAGCTCGGCCTCGGAGTCGAGCCCGCCGATCTGCCCCTGGTGCGGCTCGATCTGGCTCTGGGCCTGATCCATTTCGGCCGCTGGGCCGCGGCGGTCGAGGAGCTGCACAAGGTGCCGCTCTCGGAAAGCGACGAGCTGGGCGGAGCCATCGTCCACTACTATCTCGGCATCTGTCTGGAGCAGCTCGGCTACCGTCCTGAAGCGCGGGCCGAGTACGAGGCCGCGCTCTCAGCCCCGCGGGCGCGAACTCAGGGGCAAAGCGGTCTGCCGGTCCAACCGCTGGCGTCGCTGCGGTTGGCGGCGCTGCTGCGCGGCGACGGAGGCGGCGGCTGAGCGGCCATGGAAGCCGCCGCGCTGGGGTTGGGTCTCGACCTGGTCGAGATCGATCGCCTCGAGCAAGCCCTGGAGCGCCGCGGCGAGCGCTTGCTGCTGCGGCTGTTCACCGACGCCGAGCGCGCCTACTGCAGCCAGCGCAAGCGACCCGGGCAGCACTTCGCGGCCCGGTTCGCCGCCAAAGAGGCCGGCTTCAAAGCACTCGGCACCGGCTGGGGCGATGGAGTCGGCTGGCGCGACGTCGAGGTGATCAACCAGTCCAGCGGCCGCCCGACCCTGGCGCTGCACGGCCGCGCGGCCGAGGTCGCGGCGGGGCGCGGCTGGACCGTGGCCGAGGTCAGCCTGACCCACGCGGGGAACTATGCCGGCGCCACCGTCCTCTTGATGCGCGCGGAGATTGGATAAAGGCCGCCCAAAAAAAAGGGAGGGGACAAGCCCCTCCCCTACATTTGCGTCGGAACGCTCGCGCCCCGATGTAGGGGCGGGGCTTGCCCCCGCCCGATCGGCCTTTCGAATGGACCCGAGCCGAGCATTCGTCCGCGTAGTTGCGCTGTTCGGGAGGGGACAAGCCCCTCCCCTACATCTTGCCACGAACCTCCGCGCGCCGGAGGGGCAGCACTCGACCCCGCCCGAACGGCTATAATCGCCACTTCGGTTCGAGCCATGAGCGACAGCGAGAAGCTGCAGGAGCTGCGGCGCCGCAATGCGGAGGCGCTGGCCGGCGATCCGCAGCGCATCGCCAAGCAGCGCGCCGCCGGCAAGCGCACCGCGCGCGAGCGCATCGAGCTTTTGCTCGATCCGGATACCTTTCAGGAATACGATCGCTTGGTGGTGCACCGCTGCCGGGATTTCGGCATGGCTGAGCGCCAGATTCCGGGCGACGGCGTGATCACCGGCCATGGCCGCATCCACGGCCGCACGGTGTTTCTCTTCTCGCAGGACTTCACGGTGTTCGGCGGGTCGTTGTCGGAAGCCTACGCGGCCAAGATCTGCAAGATCATGGACCAAGCGCTCAAGGTTGGCGCGCCGATCATCGGGCTCAACGACAGCGGCGGCGCGCGGATTCAAGAGGGCGTCGTGTCGCTGGCTGGCTACGCCGATATCTTCCTGCGCAACACGCTGGCGAGCGGCGTGGTGCCGCAGATCTCCGCGATCCTCGGGCCCTGCGCCGGCGGCGCGGTCTATTCGCCGGCGATCACCGATTTCGTGTTGATGGTGCGCGACACCTCCTACATGTTCGTGACCGGACCCGACGTGATCAAGACCGTTACCCACGAAGAAGTCAGCATGGAAGCCCTGGGCGGGGCCCACACCCACAACGCGATCTCGGGGGTGGCCCACTTCGAAACCGTCGACGACGAAGACTGCATGCAGACCTTGCGCGCGCTGATGCGGTACATCCCCGACAACAACCACGAAGACCCGCCCGCGCTCGAAGCCACCGATCCGGCGGAGCGCAGCGACGCGGAGCTCGATCGGCTGGTGCCCGAGAACCCCAACCAGCCCTATGACATCAAGCAGGTCATTCAACGCGTCGTCGACCACGGCGAGTTCTTCGAAGTGCAGCCGCACTTCGCGCCCAATCTGGTGATCGGCTTCGCGCGCCTGGCCGGCCGCTCGGTCGGGATCGTAGCCAACCAACCGGCGGTGTTGGCCGGCTGCTTGGATATCAACGCCTCGGTCAAGGGGGCCCGGTTCGTGCGCTTCTGCGACGCTTTCAATATCCCGCTGGTGGTGTTCGAGGACGTTCCCGGTTTTCTGCCCGGCACCCAGCAAGAGCACGGTGGGATCATCCGCCACGGCGCCAAGCTGCTGTTCGCGTTCGCCGAGGCGACGGTGCCCAAGATCACGGTGATCACCCGCAAGTCGTACGGCGGCGCCTACTGCGTGATGGCCAGCAAGCACATTCGCACCGACGTCAACTTCGCCTTTCCGACCGCGGAGATCGCGGTGATGGGGCCGCAGGGCGCGGTCAACATCCTGATGCGGCAGAAGCTGGCGAGCGCGGCCGATCCCGAGCGGCTGCGCGCGGAGGCGATCGAGGATTTCCGCCGCAAGCACGCCAATCCCTACCTGGCGGCCGAGCGCGGCTACATCGACGAGATCATCGAGCCGTCGCGGACCCGGCCCAAGCTGATCGCGGCGCTGGCCATGCTTTCGACCAAGGTCGACACCAACCCGCCCAAGAAGCACGGCAACATTCCGCTCTGAAATGGCGCTGTTCGAGAAGGTCCTGATCGCCAACCGCGGCGAGATCGCGGTTCGGATCGCGCGCGCCTGTCGCGAGCTCGGGATCGCGGCGATCGGGGTCTACTCCGAAGCCGACCGCGGCGCGTTCTTCCTCGACTACCTCGATCAGGCGATCGAGATCGGTCCGGCGCCGCCGCAGCAGAGCTACTTGAACGGCGAGAGAATCGTCGCGGCGGCGCGGGCCGCCGGCGCCGCGGCGATCCACCCGGGCTACGGCTTTCTGTCCGAGAACGCCGACTTCGCGGCGCTCTGCGCCGCGAGCGGGCTCAAATTCATCGGCCCCCCGGTTGAGGCGATTCGCACCATGGGCGACAAGCTCAATGCCCGCGCCGCGATGCGCGCCGCCGGGGTGCCGACCGTGCCGGGCGGCGAGCTGCCGCTCGACGACCTCGAGGCCGCGCGCCGCGAGGCGGAGCGGCTCGGCTATCCGGTCCTGCTCAAAGCGGCCGCCGGCGGCGGCGGCAAAGGCATGCGAAAGATCGAGCGCGCCGAAGCGCTCGGCGGCGCGCTGCGCGCCTGCGCCAGCGAGGCGCTTTCCGCGTTCGGCGATGGGCGGGTTTACATGGAGAAGTATCTCGATCGGCCGCGCCACGTGGAGATCCAGGTGCTGTGCGACGAGCACGGCGCCGCGATCCATCTCGGCGAGCGCGACTGCTCGCTCCAGCGCCGCCATCAGAAGGTGGTCGAGGAGTGCCCCGGGCCGGCGGTCGGGGCCGAGCTGCGCCGCCGCATGGGCGAGGTCGCGGTGCGCGGCGCGCGCGCGGTCGGCTACAGCGGCGCCGGCACCATGGAGTTTCTGCTCGACAAGAGCGGCCAGTTCTATTTCCTCGAGATGAACACCCGGCTCCAGGTCGAGCATCCGGTGACCGAGCTGGTGACCGACCGCGACCTGGTGATCGCGCAGCTGCGGATCGCCGCCGGTGAGCCGCTGCGCTGGACTCAAGAGCAGATCGCCTGGCACGGCCATGCCATCGAGGTGCGGATCTACGCCGAGGATCCGGAGCACGATTTTCGGCCTGCGCCGGGGACGGTGGCGGCGCTGCGGGTGCCGGGCGGTCCGGGGATCCGCGAAGACCGCGGCTTCGGCGCCGGCAGCCGGATCCCAAACGAGTACGATCCGCTGCTGTCGAAGCTGGTGGCGCGCGGCGAGCATCGCGCCGAGGCGGTGGCGCGCTTGCGGCGGGCGCTCTCCGAGTACCGGCTCTACGGGGTGCGCAGCAACCTGCCGTTTCTGCGCCAGCTCTGCGAGCAGCCCGCGTTCGGGTCCGGAGACTACGACATCGGCACGCTCGAAGAGCTGCCGCGCGGCGCGGCTTCCCCCGAGCTGCGCGCCGTCGCCGCGGCGCTGGCGGCGCTGCGGGTCCATCGCGAAAGCGGCGCGGCCCGCTTCGCCGGCGCGCAGCAGTCGCGCTGGCGCGCCGCCGGACGGGCGCGCGGACTGCGGTAGACCGTCATGCCGGGCGAAACGCGAATTTGACCATGCGCTATCGGGTTCAGGCCCCGGACGGCAGCGAGCAGCGGGTCGAGCTACGGTCGGCGGACGGCGATCGCTATCGGCTCCGAGTCGACGGTCGCGAGCTCGAAGTCGAGCTGGCCGGCGGGCTCGACGGTCTGTGCAAGGTGCGTTGCAACGGAGAGCTGATCGAGGCGTTCGTCGCCCGCAGCCGCGAGCGCCACGAGCGGATCGAAGTCTCGTGCCGCAATTATCTGTTCAGCTTCGAAGTGCATGACGGCCGCAGCGGCGGCGCCGCTGCGGCCCGCCGTCACCACGGCGGCGCGCTGCTCGCCCAGATGCCGGGACGGGTGGTTAAGCTGCTGTGTGAGGTCGGCGCAGCCGTCAGCCCCGGTCAGGGCCTGCTGGTGGTAGAGGCCATGAAGATGGAGAACGAGCTGCGCGCCCCCGCTGGCGGGACGGTGCGCCGGATCGGCGTGCAGGCGGGCCAATCGGTCGAAACCGGCCAGCTTTTGTTGGAGATCGAGTGAGGTCGCTCCGGCCCGGCCCTCGGGCTGCGTAAGCGGCCCGATGGCGCCCCCGCCGGCCATCCTCTAAAATCTACTCCTTTAGGGTTTATTCGGCATAATCGTGGCTAAAATTCAATGGCTCCGGCATTCGCATCCGCGGCTCAAAGCCTTCGGTTTGCGGCTCGCCCTGTATCTGCTGGGCTCGTTCATCATCGCCTGCGCCGGCCTGTTCGTCTGGACCCTGACCCCCGCCTTTGACCGATTCGTCACCGGCCAGGCCCGCGCGTTCCTGACTCAGCGCACTCAAGGAGAGGTGCGGCTGGAGGGGATCGATGCGGAGCTGGCGCTGCTGCAGTTCGAGGTTCGCGGTCTGGAGATCGGCGGCCGCAGCGCGACCGATCCGCCGATGCTGTCGATTCCCAAGCTGTTTCTGTCGCTCGACTGGCTGGGGCTTTTGCGCCAATCGATCGTGGTCAGCCGCCTCGAGCTGGAGCGGCCCGCGTTCTACGTGCGCCTGGGGCCGGACGGCAAGAGCAATTGGCCCAGCTTCGGCGCTGGGGGCGGCGGCGGCGGCAGCTCGTGGAAGTTCGCCATCCGTCGCTGCCAGATCCGGCAGCTCGAGCTGACCATCAACGACGATCTGCACCCGATCGATCTGGATCTGCGCAACCTCGACATCGACCTCGCTCATGTCGGCGGCGACCGGCCCTACCGCGGCAAGTTCAGCTTCTACGCTCCCGGTTTTCGCTACAAGCAACAAAGCTCGTTCCCGCTCCGCTTGCTGTGCGACTTCGCGCTTGGCGGCGGCCGGGTCTTCCTGCAGCGCCTGGACGCGCGCCTGCGCCAGACCCAGGTGCAGGCCCGCGGCCAGATCTTGGATTTGGCCTCGCCGCGCTACGACCTCGAGGTCAACGCGCGCTACTCGATCGACGAAGTGCGCGACATCTTCGACCTCGACACCCGCCTGGGCGGCCGCGGCAGCTTCAGCGGCAATCTGCGCGGCCACCAGGGCCATTTCGTGGCCGAAGGGAGCTGGGCGGCGCAGCGGATCGCGGCTTGGCGGGTCGATGTCGACCGCGCCCGCGGCCGGGTGCGGTGGGAGCGCGGCGACGAGCTCAACGATGTGGAGGTGCCCGAGAGCGAAGCGTGGCTCGCCGGCGGGCACGCCACCGGGGGCTTCGCCACCTACCGCGGCCAGCCGCGGCGCTTTGAATGCCATTTCGACTTCAGCGATTTTGCCACCCCGGAGATCCTGCGCCAGGTCCAGCTCGGCGGACTCGACTTCGGCGGCCGCCTGTCGGGACGCGGCCAGCTGAGCTGGCGCTCGGATCACTTCGCCGACCTCGAGGCCTCCGGTGAGCTGCACTCGCGGCCCGATCCGGCGGCGCCCGGCGAGCTGCAGCTCGGCTTCGATCTGTATCCCACGATCGCGGCGCGCCGGGTTCGCTTCCAAGCCAGCCGGGTTCGGCTGCCCGGCAGCACCATCGCCTTGCGCGGCGAGCTCGCGTTCACCGACCGCTCGAACCTCGCGGTCAGCCTTCAGAGCCAGAATCTCGAGCCGATCGATCGGCTGATCGCGCAGCTGCGCGCCCTGGCCGGCGATGGGGTTCGGCCCGAGCTGCTGGGCCTGGGCGGCGGATTCGATCTGCAGGGCACCTTCGACGGCTCGGTGATCGAACCGGCGCTGAACGGAGACTTCCGCGGCCGTGGACTGCACTATGCCAAGGTTCCGTTCGGTGCGGCGCAGGGCAAGCTGCGCTATACCCACCCTTTTCTCGCGGTGTCCAACGCGCGCTTCGAGCAGCGCGGCAGCGTCCTGGCGGTCGACGGCCGCTTTCGACTCGGGTCGGGCGGCGACGGGTCGGAGGACATCCGCGCCGAGGTGCTGTTCGCGCGCTGGCCCGGCGCGACGCTGATGCGGCTGTTCGAGGTCGAGCTTCCGGTCCAGGCCAGCGTGAGCGGCCGCAGCCTGCTGCGCGGGCAGTACGCGGCGCTCCAGGGCGATTTCGATCTCGAGCTCGGTGCCGGCCGCGCTTTCGACGAAAGCTTCGATCGGATCGAAAGCCGCCTGCATCTGGAGCTGCCCGAGCTGGTGGTGGAGCGCCTGGTGGTGCACAAGGGCGGCGGCACGGTTCGCGGGCATGGCAAGCTCGATTGGGGGCCGATGACCTACAGTTTGGACCTGCGCGGCAGCGGCCTGCCGCTGCACGATTTTCAGCGCCTCGCCAAGCTGCCGGCGCTGGAGCCGACGATCGCGAACTTCGAGCTCAGCGGCAGCGGCTCGCTGCAGCGCCCGCAGCTTCGCGCCCGCGCCCGGATCGAGGGGCTCACCCTCGGAGCCAGCTCCATCGGCGGGCTGGAGCTCGGGGCTTCGTGGGAGGACCCCGAACAGATCGTGCTGCGCGCCTCGCTGCCGCAATCCAGAATCCGGGCCGACGCCGCGCTCGCCCTGCGCGCGCCGCTGACGGTGCGCGGCCACCTGGCGCTGGACCACAGCGACCTCAGCCCGCTGCTGGCGCTGACCCGGCTGCCGAACCTGCAAGCGCTGGCGCTACGGCTGGGCGGCGGCGCGGATTTCGAGCTGCCGCTGCTGCAACCGAGCGCGCTGCAGCTCACGGCCGAGCTGCCGGACTTTCGGATCGCGCGCCATGGGATCGCGGTCGAAGCCGCGGCGCCGCTGCGCCTGCGTCTCGAGCAGGGCCGGCTCCATTTCGAACGCGGCGATCTGCGCGGGCCGGAATCCAGTTTCAGCGTCACCGGTGCGGTCGAGCTGGCCGCGCCGCGGCTGGCCGATCTGACGGTGCGCGGCGATCTGAATCTGATGCTGCTCAGCGCGTTCTATCCGGACGCCAGCTTCGGCGGAACCGTAAAGGCCCTGTTCAGCCTGCAGGGGCCGATTCTGGCGCCGAACGTGACCGGTACCCTGGACGTCGACGGCGGTTACTTCAAGTTGAGGGATTTCCCGCATCCCGCCGAACAGATCCGGGCCAATCTGAGCCTGCGCGGCGGCGCCCTGCAAATCAATTCGCTGCAAGCCCGTATGGCCGAGGGCACGATTGCCGGCGCCGGTCGGGTGGGGCTCGACGGCTTCGAGCCGAGCAGCTACTCGCTGCGGCTGTTTCCCTCGGGGCTCAAGCTGCGCTATCCGGAGGGGACCCGCTACCGCTTGAGCGGGGCGCTCCGGCTCGAAGGCGACCCCCGCACCCGGACCATGGACGGCGAAGTCACGATCGAACAGGGTCGCTACACCCGTCCGATCCTGCTCAGCGATCTGACCCAGGTCAGCGACACCTCGACCCCGGGCCGGCCCAACATCGCCTCGCCGTTCCTGGGCGAGATGAAGCTGGATGTCCAAGTCAACGTGGTCGATCCGATCGCGATCAAGAACCCGAGCATGGATCTGAGCGCGATCGGCAACTTGGAGCTGCGCGGCACCCCCAACGACGTCCTGCTGCTGGGACACGTCGAGATCCTCGAGGACGGCGAGCTGCGCTTCCAAGACAATCTGTTTCGGGTGGTCAAAGGCAGCTTCGATTTCGAGAATCCCTACGCGCTCGATCCGTTCTTCGATTTCCGGGCCACCACCGAACGGGCCGGCTATCTGGTGACCTTGCGCTTCTCGCGCAGCTACCACGAGACCGCTCGGTTCGAGCTCACCAGCGACCCGCCGCTGCGTTCGCAGCTGGAGATCGTGACCCTGCTCTCGACCGGCCAGGTGCCGACCGGGGGCCCGAACGAATTGCGCCAAACGCTGTCGCCGGCCGCGACCGAGGTGCTGGAGCAGATCTTTCTAGGCCAGGTTCAGGAGCAGGCGGAGGAACGGCTCGGCCTGGCTTCGTTCCGGATCAACCCCTTGGCGATCGACGCCAATGACAATCCGACCGCACGGCTGACCTTGGAACGGGAGCTGACCCAGGAGCTCAATGTGGTCTACTCGATCGATCTGGCCCGCGGCGAGGAGCAGGTGGTGCTGCTGCGTCTCAAGCTCTCCCCCGGGACCTTCCTGCAGGCCTCCCGGCAGGCCGATGGCTCGTTCGGAATCGACTTGCGGCGCGAGCGGCGCTTCTAGCGGAGCGGATCGCCCATGAGCCATAACCCATCTCACTATTGACTCTGGCGGAGGAATCGGCACACTTTCAGGGCGCCAAAGGCGTATGGTCGACTGCGTCATCCGGGGCGCCGGCCCAACGAATCACGGAGGAAAAGGCATGAAACGGATTCAGCTGGTTTGGCTAGCACCCCTGTTCTGCAGCGCGATAGCGATCGGCCCGCCGCTGGTTACGCAGGCTCAGGAACCCGAAGCCGACGTCATCCCGAGCGAGACCGAGCTCTACCGCAACTGGTACAACGAAACCGATCCGGCCAAAAAGCTCGAGCACGGCAAGTCCTATTTGAGTGAATACCCTAAGGGACAGTACGCCGAGTATCTCAGCACCTGGGTGCGGGCCGAGGAGCTCAAGCAGAAGTGGACCCAGGCGGAAGCCCAGTACGTGGCCGCGCTCAAGCAAGAGAACGATGCGCAGCTGTTCCAGGCCGGCGGCGAGCTGCTCGAGATCGACAAAGACAACATCGGGATTCTCTACACCCTGGCCAATCGGGCCCGGATGCTGGCGCGCAAGAACCCGCCGAACTACACCTACGCCGCCAAGGCCACCCAATACGCCCGCCACGCGATCGATCGGATCAACGCCGGCCAGATCCCCAAGAACGTCGACAACAATGCTTGGGAGAGCCAGGGCAAGGCGATCACCCTGGGCAACCTGCACGAGCTGTTGGGTCTGATTGCGCTCCGAGATAATCGCGACGCCGACGCGGTCAAGGCGTTCCAGAGCATCGCCACCTATCAGAAGCGCGATCCCATGCCGCATTACTATCTCGGCAAGCTGGAAAACGACGCCTACCAGAAGCTGGTGGCGCAGCTCCCGGCCGACCCGGAGGAACGCGCCAAGCCCGAGCATTCGGCACTGGTCGACCAGGCCAACGCCGCCTTGGACCGCGTGATCCAGCACTGGGCCAAGGTGATGGCGTACTCCGATGCCGACTCGCCCTACCGCAGCGTGGTGGCGGGGCCGCTCGAGACCTACTACAAGGCGCGCCACGAGAACGACGCCTCGGGGTTGCAGGCTTTGATCGAGAGCTTCAAAGGCGGCAGCAGCTAAACCAGGCGGCGGACCTGGCGTCTTGATAGCGTGGCGGCGGATCTGGTGCCGGCTGCCCCGCGCACGCTGCCCGCATTCGCCGGGAAACCGGGACTGGTACGAATTTCCGGTGCGGGAGGCTAGAGCGCCGTGCCTTTGAGCCGTGCCAGCCCGCAGCGCCCGGCACATCGGTTGGTTCCCTGGCTTCTGTTTGCTGCGGCTCTACTTTCGGCTCCGGGTGCGGCCCAAGGGGAGACGATTGGACGGGTGACTTGGCGCGGGCCGAGCACGGAGTGGGAGGCCCGTCTGGTCGGCAACGTCGGGCTGGTCG
>DASWHO010000369.1:0-4189 GCA_036398155.1 Acidobacteriota bacterium | reverse complement strand
CTTCCCCGCCGGCGGGCTGCTGGGCGCGAGCGCCACCTACAACGGCGTGGACATCCTTGGACTGCTGCTCCCGTTCGTGACCGGCGTGACTGCCACCTCGGCCCAGATCTCGATCCCGGGCCTGGCGTTCCCGGAAAACCTCGCGGCGCTGTTCCAGCTCTCGATCGACACCAGCGCCGGCCCGGCATCGGACCAGCTTCCGATCGACACGGCGGCACCGGCGCCGCCGCTGGACGGCGACTGGCTGGGCTTGCTTCCCAACGGCGAGGCGGTTCGCTTCACCGTGGTGGAAGACGGCGCCATGATCGCCAGCGGCGCCCGGGTCGAGAACCTCGCCTACACCTGCCCGACCAACACCGGCTGCTTCATCACCATCACCACCACCTTCAACAATCCGATTCCGATCGTGAGGAACGCCTTCTCCACCACCACCTTGCGCGGGGAGTTCGTGACCCCGACCAGCGCGATCGGCACGATATCGCGCTCGTCCATTCCGCTTCCGCCCCCGGCCGGCTGCTGCTCGAACACCGTATGGCTGTATCGGGAGTACAACGCCAGTTATCAAGGCCGGGCCGAGCTCCCCGCGGCCAGCGCCCTCGAGCGGTTGGAGGCCGCGCTGCGCCGCAGCGACGTCCTGGTCCCGGGCCGGCGCTATCTCGATCGAACGACCGGCACCCTTTTCGAGCTCGAGCCCGGAGCCGACGGCGGCCTCGAATCGATCCGTGAAGATCGCTGCCGCGAGCCCGCGGACCCCTAAGGAGTCGTGATCATCCGCGATTCGTAAGCATGGCCGTTCGGCGGCGAGCGGGCAGGGAAGAATTCCCCTCCGCCCGTCGAAGTCGCTCAGTGCCCGATCCGTCCGAGCTCGCGACCCGCCGTGAACTCAATGACTTGCGCGGGTAAGGTCGGGGCGCTCCGGATGGCACGGAGCTTGCTCTTCAAATCCGCCAGCGCCGGGGGGCCAGGAAAAGGGCACCCCGAAAAAGGAGGTTCATCGATGCGTAAGAGTCTGCATTGGCTCGGCGCAGCCTTCGCCATTGCCCTGCTGCTGGGCTCTGCGGCGGCATGGGCCGGGGAAATGGAAGGAGAGGAGGCCTCGCTGAGCGGTCTCCTGTCCACCGACGGGCAAGGCAGCTATCAGCTCACCGACCAGGCGAGCGGCAATCAAGTCGTGCTCAGAGGCTCCGCCGACTTCGACAGCCACGTCGGATCGACCGTGAAGGTCTTCGGTGAGTGGATCGAGGGCGAAGATGGCAGCAAGATCTTCGAGGTCTCTCGAATCGAGCCCGCCGAATCCACCACCGAGCAGTAAGGATAGGCCGGCATACCGAATGGCGCCCCCAGCCTCGGCCCGATCCGAGGCCGGGGGTTTTCAGCTTCTCGGCGCAGTCTCAGTATTGGCGGGTCGATCGGGTGGCGAGCACGTAGTCGGCCGCACAGCCATCCTGCAGCAGCGCATACGACCCGGCAACGTCTTCGATCAGCGCCAAATCCAGGGTCAGGTACTGGTCGCGAGGGAATGCTTCAGCCACATCGCCTGGATTGGCATATTTCATCGCGCCGCCGAAGATCCAGACTTCCGCTGTCGGATCCTCGGCGTGGACGACGTGTGAGGTGCCGACCAGAACGATCCGGATCGACTCGGTTCCGCCGGCGATTCTTTCGGCCATCGGTCCGGCGCGATGCTCGGGTTGCGACGGATCGATGGCGTGGACCGGGGCCTTGGACTCCTCGAGCAGCCGCAGGAACGCGCGCTCGTTGAAAGCCCGCGCGATGCTCCAGCACGGGTCGTCCTGCGGCATGCAGCCCTCGCGGAATCCCTCGACATAAAGGCCCACGTCATAGCCGCGGTCCACCAGCGCGTTCGCGAGATCCACCGCAAAGCGCTTGACCGGCCCGACCCAGTGCCGCTCCCCGATGAAGATGTATTTGCGGTACTCCCCCGTGACCCGATCCACGATCTCTTCTACCGACGCGGTCCGCCCGGAGGAAAGGCAAAGCGCGCCCGCCCAAGAGGGCGCGCCGACCAAAGCCGTCAGGGCCGCCAGCGCGCCGCGCAGCGACAGTCCGGATCTGCCTTGGATGCCCAGGATCCCACCCACCCCCGACATGACCGAGCGATCCTAGCACGCCGCGGGGGAGCAGCGGAACTGAATCCGCCGAGGATTCCCAAGCCTTCGATGGTCGACCTGCGTGGCCGCCTTCGAGCCGCGCTATGCTGCAGGCTGTCAGACCATGCGGCCCATCTTGCTCGACCTGCCGCTCGCCGGAGGGTTGCACCTCCGGCTCCCCGCTTATGGGACGTTCCTGGTGCTCGGCATGCTCGCCGCAGTCTGGGTCTCCGGGCGTCACGGCCGCCATTTGGGGCTGCGCCGCGCCGACGCCTTCGATCTCGGCTTGTGGCTGCTGGCCGGCGGTGTGCTCGGAGCCCATCTCCTGCACATCGCGTTGCACCCGGGCCTGTATTTCGCCGGCGGCTCCGGCACCGGCCTGAAGCAGGCGGCATCGCTGTGGCGCGGCGGACTGGTCTACTACGGCGGTTTGGCCGGAGGCGGCGCGGCGCTCTGGCTCTGGGGGCGGCGCCGCGGTCTGCCGCTGATCGACCTGTTCGACTTCGTGGCTCCGCTCGGCGCCTTGGGCCTCAGCGTGACCCGGGTCGGGTGCTTTCTCAACGGCTGCTGCTACGGAATCCCAAGCCGCCTGCCGTGGGCGGTCAGCTTCCCACCGGAAAGTCCGGCGTACCGCCGCCAGGTGGAGCTCGGACTGATTGCCTCTGGCGGCACCGCGCTACCGGTTCATCCGGTGCAACTCTACGAGTTCGCCGCCGCCCTGATCTTCTTCTTGGTCTTGTGGTACAGGTTTCCGAAACGGCGCTACGCCGGCGAGCTGGTGGCCGCCTTCGGGATGCTCTATGGCGTCTGGCGGCTGATCGCCGAATCGCTGCGCGCCGACGACCCCGGGTGGCGGCCGGACGCTTCGAGCTTGACCGCGAACCAGTGGCTCAGCCTGGTGTTGATCGCCGTGGCCGGCACTGGGTGGTGGGTCTCGCGGCGCGCCGCCAGGGCCCCGATTTCGAGCCAAGCGCGCTGAAGAAAGTCGTTGACTCCCGATCGCGGGTGAACCTATCGTGTTCGCAGTCACGAACGATTCGCGGGATTTCAACCCGAGCGCTGGTAAGGGCTCTGTCCTAAAGCGGTGCGGGGAATCTGGCCAACCAGCTTGGTCCGCGGGGTCGCCAAGCGCCCCTGGGACGGAGTATTGGTCGCATTCGCGACGCTCCTCCTGCTTTCGGCCGCGGGATGCGCGGCACGCCAGAAAGTTCAGCCGCAGATCCTGACCGGCTCGTTCCATGGAGAGACCGACGACGGACGGCCGGTCGTCATCACCTTCACCGAGAACGAGGAGGCGTTTCGCGGTGAGGGCACGATCGGCGGCGAGCCGCTGGTGCTGGCGGGCGCGGTCGGCTGGCGCGGCGTCGCGTCGCTGGTCAGCGCCGCTGGCGACACCGCGCTGGTCGAGCTGACCCTTGCACCGGACGGCACCACCGTTTTCCTCGAGCGACCGGGCGAGAAGCCGCTGGCCTTGAGCCGCGGCGGCGCCGCCCCTCCCGCCGCCTCCGGTCCGTTCTCCGGCAGCTTCCATGCTCGGCGCGATCGGGCCACCTTGGCCCAGGTGACCCTGGTTCAAAGCGGCCCACTGCTGGCCGGGGTGGGTATCGTCGCCGGCGAGCCGGCCGGGATCACCGGCCGGACCACCGGAGCGCGCGCCGCCGATGGAGTGGTCACGCTGCTGGACGGCACTCAGGCGCGCTTTCTGGCCGAGCTGGCGGCCGACGGGGAGTCGATCGTGGTGCACGGCTTCGGCGCACCAATCGAAATGCAGCGCGGAGACCGGCCGTGATCCGCAAGGTCCTGTTCGCTGCGGCGGTGCTCGGCGCCGTCATCTTCTGGGCCAACTGCAGTTATAACCCTCAACCGGCCACACCAGAGGAGCCGGACTGGAACACTTTTTTTGCCGGCTGCTTCGAGGGCGAGATCGTGGATCCGCCCGGCAAGCTGCAGATCATCCTCGAGGCGGGAGCAAGCGATGAGTTCACCCTTTCCGGCTGCCTCACGGCGTCGCTGGGTGATGGCGAGCAAACCGCCACGTTCGCGGGCACGGTCCAAGCCGATCGCCAGCGGGCCGAGCT
>DASWHO010000368.1:0-52557 GCA_036398155.1 Acidobacteriota bacterium | reverse complement strand
AAGGCTGTCCCGCTCTCCCCGCTCTGCCGCTTGCCGTCGAACGATCCACTCGAATCAGGAGCCAGAGCGCGGCGCCGATCAGCGCGAACAGCGAGCCGGTCGAGAGCGCGGCCAGCCAGCCGAAGCGTTCCACCAGCAAAGGGATCAGCGGCGTGACGATCACGCCGCCCAGATTGCCGCCGGTGTTGAGAATGCCGGTCGCCGCCGCGGTGGTGCGGCCGGCTACGAACGTGGTTCCCGACCAGTAGGCGCCCTCGGTGAACTGGGTGGAGGCGAAGCAGATCGACAGCAGGCCGATCGCGAGGTAGGGATCGCCGGCGCCGGCGCCGGCAAACAGCGTCCCCGCCGCCACCAGCAGCCCGGCCATGCCGGGGAGCCGGCAACCCCAGCGCGGCCCCAATCGTTTGCAGAGTCGGTCACACGCTTCGCCGCCCAGCGCGGCCGCCAGCGAACCGGCCACAAATGGAAGCGAGGCCAGAAAGCCGCTCTCGAGCACCGTGAACCGGCGCACCTCCACCAAGTAGATGAAGAACCACGAGAAGAAAATGTAGAACACGTAGTTCATGCACAGATAGCTCAGCGCCAGCATCAAAATGTCACGGTTGACCAACAGGTGTTTCCAAGCGCCGCGGCTTGCGGCGTTCGAGCGATCCGAGCCGCGCCCGGCCTCGATCAGCTCGAGCTCGGTGCGCAGGACTCGAGGATGCTGGCGCGGCTGATCGCGCGCATAGAACCACCACCACGCCGCCGCGGCCAGACCGAGCGGCGCGGTCAGGTAGAAGGAGGCACGCCAACCCAAATGCACCATCAGCCAGGCGATGATCGGCGGGGTCACCGCGGCCCCCAAGCCCAGTCCGGTGCTGGTCAGAGCGTTCGGAAAGGCCCAGCGCGAGACCGGAAACCAGGCTTCGATGGTCCCGGCGACCACCGGAAACAGCGGCGCCTGCGCGGCGCCCAGCGCGAAGCGCAGCACCAGCAGCGCGGCCACGACCGCGGTTGAGCTGGCCGCGAGCAATGGCGCCATGCCGGTCAGCACCGTGATCGAGGTCCAGACCAGCACCAGGATCGCGAGCGCCCGGCGCGGTCCGAGCCGCTGGCCGAAGATGCCGCCCGGGAATTGAAACAGCGTGTAGCCCCAGATGAAGCTCGACAGAATCCAGCCGACCTGAACGTCGCTGAGCCCGAGCTCGAACTTGATCGCCTGTCCGGCGACCGAGAGGTTGAGGCGGAAGATGTAGGCCAGAAAGCTGACCCCGAACAAGACCGCCAGGATCCGCCAGCGCACCGCCGGGCGCGGCGCCGCGCCCGCGCCGCGAATCGCTTGCCAAGCTGGGCTCATTGTCTTGCCGCGAAGGGGTGCATAAGATAGCGCCTCTCGGAGCGCCTCGCAGCGCTCGAGCCCATGACCGTCATCTCGGCCGCCTTGCTGTTGTTTCTGGTTCTGGATCCGTTCGGCAACATTCCGTTTTTCCTCGCGGCGCTCAAACAGGTGGAGCCGGCGCGCCAGACCTGGGTGATGATTCGCGAGCTGCTGATCGCGCTTTTGGCCTTGATCCTGTTTCTGTTCCTGGGCCAGTACCTGCTGCGGCTGCTGAACATCTCCGAGCCGGCCCTGACCGTGGCCGGCGGCATCATCCTGTTTCTGATCGCGCTCAAGATGATCTTCCCGCCGCAAGCCGGCGGCCAAGCCGAGGAGCTGCAAGGCGAGCCGTTCGTGGTTCCGCTTGCGATCCCTTATGTCGCCGGCCCGTCGGCGTTCGCGTCGGTGATGTTCATCATGAACCGCGAGCCGCAGCGCTGGCCCGAGTGGCTCACCGCGCTGGGGATCGCCTGGGTGCTGACCAGCGCGATTCTGTTTCTCGCCAGCCAGCTGCGCCGCTTCCTCGGCCGCCGCGGCTTGATCGCCACCGAACGGCTGATGGGCATGGTCCTGGTCACGATCGCGGTGCAAATGCTGATGAGCGGTTTCCGCCAGTTCTGGACTCAGCCGTAGGCCAGGGTTGCACTGCGGGCGAAGCGAGGTTGAAGGGGCGGGGCTCGTCCCGGCCCGGCGGCGTTCGAAAACCACCGAGCCTGGCCGGAGCGGCACGCAAAATGTAGGGGCGGGGCTCGTCCCCGCCCGAGAGGGGTGTCGACAGCGAGTAACCCGGCTCGTTTCAAGGCGGGCAACGGGGACAGATAGCGAATTTCCAGCGCCGCCGAGCTCTCAGGACGGCGGTGCCGGAAATTCGTACCAGTCCCCGTTGCCGGCGCCCTATCCGCCGCCTGAGCACAGGCCGCCGCCGTCGACGACCAGGGCCGCTCCGGTAACGAACGAGGCGGCGTCGCTGGCCAGAAACAGCGCCGCCCGCGCGATCTCCTCGGGCCGGCCGATGCGGCGCAGCGGGCGCTCCGCGGCGGCGCCGAGAAAGCGCTCGATCGGCTCGCCGAGCTGAGCGGCTTCGGCCCGCAGCATCGGCGTGTCGGTATCGCCCGGACAGACGCAGTTGACCCGAATCCGGTCCGGACCGTGGTCGATCGCCATCGCCTTGGTGAGCTGGACTACCGCGCCCTTCGAGGCGCAGTAGGCGGCGGCGCGCGGTCCGCCGGCCAGGCCCCAACCCGACGCGACGTTCACGATCGAGCCGCCGCCGCCCGCGACCATCACCGGAATCGACTGCTTGGACAGTAGAAAGATCGACTTGAGATTGACCGCCATGACCTGGTCCCATTCGGTCTCGCTGGTCTCCAGCACTGTCGCACGCCGGATGATGCCGGCGCTGTTGACCAGAATGTCGAGCCGACCCCAGCTCGCCGCCGCGGCTCGCACCGCCGCCGCGCAATCCGCGGCCCGGGTCACGTCGGCGCGCAGCGCCAGGGCGCGGCCGCCGCTTTGCTCGACGCTGCGGGCCAACGCCTCCGCGCCGGCTCCGTCCCGATCAACCATCGCGACCGCGGCGCCTTCCGCGCTGAACAGCATCGCGATCGCCCGCCCGATCCCGGACGCGGCGCCGCTGATCAGCGCCACCTTGCCGGCCAGCACTCGCATCTAGAGCGAGGGGTCCTCCCCTCGCGCTCCCCCGGGCGCCTCGCGCCCGACTCTCCCGAGTGGCATCTTGCCTGATCCTCCTCAACCAGAACTCAACTGATTTTTCGTCGTGCCTAGGTCTCGAATCCGCATGTGGACCATCGGGCTCAGCGGCTCGCGAGGCCGCCGGCGGTCTCGCCGCCGTCGACCACGAACACCTGGCCGGTGATGTAGGCCGCATCGTCGGAGGCCAGAAAAGCAAACAGCGCCGCGATCTCGGCCGGATCGGCGTGGCGGCCGAGCGGGATCTTGCGATTGACTTGCTCCAGCATCGCATCGCTGTATTCGGCGCGCTGCATCGGGGTCAGAACGTAGCCGGGCGCGACCGCATTGACCCGCACCGCGGGGGCCAGCTCGAGCGCCATCGAGCGGGTCAGCTCGATCACCCCGGCCTTGCTGGCGTTGTAGTCGGCGTAGAGCCGGTGCCCGACCAGGCCGTTGGTCGAGGCGGTATTCAGGATCACTCCGCCGCCGCGCTCGACCATGTGGCGCGCGGCCGACTGGGCGACGTAGAACGCGCCGGTCAGGTTGACCGCCTGGACCCGCACCCACTCGGCCGCGCTGATCTCCAGAAACGGATGGCGGATGCTGATCCCGGCGTTGTTGATCAGGACCTCGACCGAGCCCATCGCGCGCGCTGCTTCGGCCAGCGCCGCCTCGACCTGACTCAGCACCGAAACGTCCGCCTCCAGACCGCCGCTCAGCTCCGGAAGCTGCTGCATCGTGCTCTTCAGCCGCTCGGCGTCCGCGTCGAGGATGCAAACCCGAGCGCCCTCTTCGAGGAAGCGCGCCGCGCTCGCCGCCCCGATGCCGCTGGCGCCGCCGGTGATCAGGACCGTCTTGCCTCGAAGTCCGCGCACCGCCGCCATCCTACCTCAAAGCCAGTGGGTGCCGTGGGCAAGCTCTGCTCGGCCCACGAACGACGCTGGTCGACAAGGGTCCCCTAACCGTTCGTTGCATTGTCCGTGGGCAAAGCGAAGCTTGCCCACGGCACCCGGTTGGCAATTGAAGCAAACGCAACCAGCGCCCGATCGGCGGCTCGATTGACGGGCCGAAATCGAGCCCCTACCGTAAACAGCGGGGGGCTGGAGGACACTTCAACTTGGGGTTCAACCTCCCTTGCGGCCCGGCGTTGTGCGGCGCTCTAGCCCTGGGGCTGCTGCTGTGCTCCCATTCCGCCGCTGGCGACACCTACTTCGTCTCGACGACCGGGGACGACGGTAATCCCGGCACTCAACAGCAACCGTGGCGAACCTTGCAGCACGCCGCCGATGCGGTCGCCGCCGGCGATACCGTGTTCGTCCTGCCCGGCGCCTTCGCCGGCTTCGACCTGCGCCGCGCCGGCACCCCCGACCAGCCGATCACGTTCAGCGCCCAGCCTGGAACAACCATCGATCAAGACAACCCCGTCACTCCGGACGGGATCAACCTCGAAGGCGTGAGCTACGTGGTGGTCGAAGGGTTCGAGGTCGTGGGCGCGACCCGCGCCGGGATCCGCGCCGCGCTCTGCCACCATGTCACCATCCGCGGCAACCGCACCGATCTGAACGGCAAGTGGGGCATCTTCACCGGCTTCTGCGACGATCTGAGGATCGAAGCCAACCAGTGCTCGCGCTCGGCGCTGGAGCACGGTATCTACGTCTCCAACAGCGGCGACCGCCCCGCGATCCGCGGCAACCTGATCTGGAGCAACCACGGCAATGGCATCCACATCAACGGCGACCTGAGCCAGGGCGGCGACGGGGTCATCACCGGCGCCGTGGTCGAGCGCAACATCGTGTTCGACAACGGCGCCGGCGGCGGCTCGGGGATCAACGCCGACGGGGTGCAGGATTCGCGGTTCCAGAACAACCTGCTGTTCCAAAACCACGCCAGCGGCATCTCGCTCTATCGCATCGACGGCGGCGCGCCCTCGAGCGGCAACCAGGTGCTGCACAACACCGTGCTGCAGGCCAGCGACGGCCGCTGGGGGCTCAACATCCGCGACGCCAGCGGCGGCAATACGATCTATAACAACATCTTCTACAACCTGCATTCGTTTCGCGGCAGCATCAGCATCGACGCCGACAGCCTGCCCGGCACCGTCAGCGATCACAACGCGGTCATGGACCGCTTCACTACCGACGGCGGCGATACCATCCTCTCGCTCGCGGCCTGGCGCGCCGCCACCGGCCTGGACCTGCACTCGATTCTGTCCACTCCGGCCGCGCTGTTCGCCGACTGGCTCCAAGCCGACTACCATCTCGCCCCAGGCAGCCCCGCGATCGATTTGGGCACGGCGGCGCTGGCGCCGCCGGCCGATCTGGAAGGCACGCCCCGGCCGATCGGCCCGGGCTACGACGCCGGCGCCTACGAATACACGCGCGCCCTGTTCGCGGCGCCCGGCGCTGGCGGCGCCAGCCGCATCCGCAGACTCTCACCGCAACTCGCCCCATAACGCTCAGCGCTAAGGGGCGATTTGCCTGTGTATGACCAGTCAAATATACTGGTCATATGCGTACGATCAACGCCTCCGAATTCAAGGCCAAGTGTCTGGCGATTCTGGACGAGGTTGCCAGGACCGGCGAACCTCTAGACATCGTCAAACGTGGCCGTCCGGTGGCAAGGCTGATACCGGCCACCTCGACGCGGGCCGAATTCCCTCAAAACGATCTGGTCGGTTCCGTCGAGATTGTCGGGGACATTCTCTCGCCCGTGCTTCCGGCAACAGCATGGGAAGTCGAGAAGCCCCAGCGCAAATGAAGGCGCTGCTCGATACCCACATCCTTCTCTGGTGGTTCGAAGGCGGAGGTCGCCTGTCGCGAGATCAGCGCCGGATCATTCGGGCGGCGGCCCCCGATCGTCCGCTTTGGGTGTCCGACATAAGCCTCTGGGAGATCGCCACGTTGCACCAGCTCGGTCGGATTCGGCTTCGCTTGGCGCTGCGGGAGTGGCTGGAGCAGGCGACCGCACCACCCCTGGTTCAGCGCTGCGGCATCGGTCCCGCCGTAGCCGCGGAGATTGCGACGTTGCCCACCGATCTCCATCGCGATCCCGCGGCTCGAATTCTTCTTGCGAGCGCCCGCGTGCTTGGGGCCACTCTGCTGACCAGCGACCAACGGCTAGTGGACGCTGGTGTCGTCCCGACGATCGCCTGATTGCCGCGCCGATTCTGATTAAACCTCACCTCGCCTACCAAATCGGCGCCAGCCGTATCCGCCGGCTCCAGCCTCAGCTCCTGCTTCGGCCCGGATCGCTGCTCCGTTGACATTTGGGTGCCGCTCGGACATTGTGGCTCGGCCCGAGGGGCATTCTGCGCATCCACCTCATCAATCCGAGCGACGTATCTTTTGGCGTCGCGGTGATTACGCCGCGCTGGCTGTACGTGCTGGCTGGCGCCACGCCCCGTGAGTTCGGCGATCCGCAGGTGGTCGACGAAACGCTCGAGCAGGTCGACCTGACCAGCGTCTCCGCCGGAGACATAGTCGGCATCGGCGTGCACACGCTCAACGTGCTGCGCGGCTACGAGGTCGGGCGTGCGCTGCGGGCCCGAGGCGCTCACGTCGTTTACGGCGGTATTCACGCGACGCTTTATCCCGAAGAGGTGATCGAGCACGGCGCCGCGTCGGCGGTGGTGAAAGGCGACGGCGAGCGCGCCTGGGGCCAGGTGATTGCCGACCTCAAGGCGGGCACGGCGCGGCAGATCTACGAGGGCGGCAAGATCGAGGGCGGATCGATGCTGGGCGCGCGGTGGGAGCTGTTGCCGCGCGACCAATACATGTTCGCCTCGGTGCAGACGGTGCGGGGCTGTCCCAAGCACTGCTCGTTCTGCTCGGTGTGGCGCACCGACGGACAAAAACCGCGGGTGCGGTCCTCGGACGCGCTGATCGAGGAGATCGTCGAGCTGCGGCGCATGGGCTTCCGTTTTATCACCCTGGCCGACGACAACTTCTACCCGGTGACCCTGCGCGACCTCGAGCTCGCCAAACAGCGCGCCGACCAGAGCGCGTACCTGCGGCTCAAAGCCATCCGCGACGAGCGCTTCGAGCTGATGGCCCAGATGGCCAAGCTGCCGTCCGACATGGTGTTCTTCACCCAGATCACCATGGAGGCGGCCGAGGACCCGAGCTACGTGGAGGCGATGCGCAAGGCGCGGATCAAGGGCGCGCTGGTGGGCGTGGAATCGGTGACCCCCGAGGGCCTCAAGGCGGTCTACAAAGATTTCAATCTCGCCGGGGACGCCCTGGCCGAGCGCCTGCAGCAGTTTCAGAAACACGGGGTGCACGTGCTGGGCTCGTTCATCTTCGGCTTGCCGACCGACAAGCCGTCGACCTTCGACGCCACCGTGGCCCTGGCCCAGAAAGCCAAGGTGACGCTGGCGCAGTTCGTGATGCTGACGCCGTTTCCCGGCACCGTCGACTTCGAGAATTGGGAGCGATCGGTGGGCGCCGAGGTGCAGAAGGTCGACGGCACCCCGATCACGCGCCACTGGTTGATCCCCAAGCACAAGCGGCCCAAGGTCTATGCGCCGCATCCGCTGATGGCGCCCGACGAGATTCGGCGCCGCACCCAGGCGGTGTGGGACCAGTTCTACCGGCTGCCCCTGGTCTGGCAGCGCGCGCGCTGCGTCAAGACGCTCAAGGCGCGGCTCGCGTTCGTGCTGATCTCGAAACTCTACCGCCAGATGTACGCCAACACCGGCATCGCCACCGACAGCGCGCGCCACTCGCGGGCCAACCGCATGGCGCGCATCCTGGCCAAGCCGCTGGTGCGGCTGTTCTCGGCCCGGCCGATGCCGACCCTCCAAGTCCCGACCTAGCCGCGCTTACGGCCGGCGCTGTGACTGCGCAGGAGAAGAGGCGCGAATGACAGCAATCAATCGAGGGCGGGGGCGGTGAGCTCGGGGACGCGGGTTTCGGCGCGCGACTCGCGGCGCTGGCGGCGCCGGCGCAGCCAGGCGCCGATCGCGGCCGGGCGCAGGCCGTCGAGGTAGGTGTAGACCACCGGCACCACGACCAGGGTCAAGAGGGTCGAGGTGATCAGGCCGCCGATCACGGCGCGCGCCATCGGGGCGCGCATCTCGGCGCCGGCGCCGATCGCGAACGCGAGCGGCAGCATGCCGAAGATCATCGCCAGGGTGGTCATCACGATCGGGCGCAGCCGGGTGCTGCCGGCTTCGATCAGCGCCTTGTGCCGCGCCACCCCGCGGGCCCGGGCCTGGTTGGTGAAGTCGACCAAAAGGATCGCGTTCTTGGTCACCAGCCCCATCAGCATGATCAACCCGATCATGCTCATGATGTTGAGCGTGTCGCCGGTCGCGAGCAGCGCCAGCGCCACCCCGACCAGCGACAGCGGCAGCGACAGCATGATCGCCAGCGGATGGATGAAGGAGCCGAACTGCGAAGCCAGGATCAGATAGATGAAGATGACCGCCAGCGCCAGCGCCTCGAACATGTTGACGAACATCTCCTTGAGCTCCTCGGCGTCGCCGCCGTGGACGATATCGTAGCCCGGCGGCAGCGCGATCAGCCGCGCCGCGGCTTCGATGTCGGCGGTGATCTCACCCAGGCTGCGGTCATCGGGGTTGGCCGAGACCCGCACCTCGCGCACCAGGTCCTTGCGCCGGATGGTGGAGGGGCCGCTGGCCGGCGCGGCGCCGGCCAGCTCGCGCAGCGGCACCAGGATCTTGTCGCCGCCGCTGTCGTCGCGCCCGCTGGGCACCTGCAGCTCGAGCAGGTCTTCGGCGAAGCGGCGCTGGTCGGCGCGCAGCCGCACCCGCACGTCGTGGCTGTCGCCGATCTCGTCTTCGATGGTGGAGGCGACCGTGCCGGTGACCGCCGCCCGCAAGGTGGTCGCGACCGCGTCGGCCGGCACATCCAGGTCGCTGGCCCGGCCGCGGTCGAGCGCGATGCGCAGCTCGGGCTTGGATTTCTCCAGGCTGGTTTCAAGGTCGGCGATCCCCGGGATTCGGCTCATGGCCGCCATCAACTGGCGCGAGATCCGGTCGAGCTCGTCGATGTCGCTGCCGCGGACGCTGATCTGGATCGGCTTCTGGCCGAACTGGCCGGCTTCGACCAGCGCGAAGGTGACGCCGGGGACCGAGCGCAGCACCGCGCGCGCGTCTTTCAGCACCTCGCTGAAGGTCCCGCCGCCGTGGCCACCGAGCTTGACGTAGATCGAGCCCTCGTTGACCGGGCGGAACTGGCTGCCGGCTTCGCCGATGGTGGTGTAGGTGTACTCGACGTCGGGCAGGGTCTGGAGCCGAGCGACCAGCTCGCGCGCGCGCCGGCCGGTCTCGCGCAAGGTGGTGCCCGGGCTGGTCTTGAACAGCACCTGGTACTCACCGCGGTTGAAATCGGGCATGAAGTCGCCGCCCAGCAGGCCCAGGATCGGGAAGCTGCCGACGAACGCCGCCGTCGCGACCAGCAGCACCGCCGGCCGGTGGCGCAGCGCCCAGTCGAGCAGCCGCTCGTAGCGCCGGTGCAGATCGTCGAACCAGCGGTTGAAGCGCTGCAGCGCGCGGCCCAGAAACGTGGTGTGGCGGTCCTGCTCGATGTCGGGATCGACCCAGCGCGACGACAACATCGGATCGAGCGTGAAGCTGACGAACAGCGACACCAGCACCGCCGCCGCCACCGTGATCCCGAACTCGTAGAAGAAGCGCCCGACCATCCCGCCCATGAATGCCACCGGTATGAACACCGCCACGATGGTGAAGGTGGTGGCCATCACCGCCAGCCCGATCTCAGCGGTGCCCTCGCGCGCGGCGCGGAAGTGGTCCTGGCCGCGCTGCAGGTGGCGCACGATGTTCTCGCGCACCACGATCGCGTCGTCGATCAGCATGCCGATCGCGAGCGACAAGCCCATCAAGGTCAGCACGTTGAGGGTGAAGCCGAAGGCGCGCATGGCGATGAACGCGCTGATCACCGAGATCGGCAGGGTCAGGCCGGTGATCACGGTCGAGCGCCAGGAGTTGAGGAACAGAAACACGATCAGCACCGTGAGCAGGCCGCCGATCAGGATCGTGACCTGCACGTCCTCGATCGACTCGCGGATGAAGCTGGAGTCGTCGCGCACGATCTGGAGCCGCACCCCGGCCGGCAGCTCGCCGGCGAGGCGCTCGACCGCGGCGCGGACTCCGTCGGCGACCTCCACCGTGTTGGCGCCCGACTGCTTGAGCACGTCCAGCGCCAGCGCCGGCCGCTGGTCGATCAGGGCCAGGTTCTTGGGCGCTTCGATCCCGTCGATCACCGGACCGAGGTCGGCGACGTAGACCGTGGCGCTGCCGCGCTTGACCGGAATCGCGGCGATGTCGGCGGCGCTGCGGCCGCGCGCCGCGAGGCGCACCAAAGCTTCGGTGGCGCCCCGGTCGGCGGCCCCGGCCGGGACATCGACGTTTTCGCTCGCCAGCGCCTGGACCACCTGGGCCAGCGAGAGCCGGTAGGCCTCGAGCCGGGAGCGGTCGACCACCACCTGGATCTCGCGCTCCGACTCGCCGACCAAATTCACCGATCCGACTCCGGGCACGGTCTCGAGCCGGCGCTTGATGGTCTTGTCGGCCAAGCTGGTAGCGGCCTGCGGCGACAGGCCCGGAGCATCGACCGAGATCGACACGATCGGCATCTGCGCCAGGTCGATGCGCTGCACGATCGGCTCCTCGATCTGCTGCGGCAGCTCGCCGCGGATGCCGGCGATCTTGCCGCGGATGTCCTGGCTCGCCACCTGGGTCGAGACCTCGAGATGAAAGAACACCACCAGGCTCGAGATGCCCTCCTGCGAGGTCGACTCGACGTGCTTGATGCCTTCGACGGTGTTGATCGCCTCCTCGATTTTCTTGGTCACCTCGCGCTCGACGGTTTCGGGCGGCGCGCCCGGAAACAGGGTGGTCACGCTGACCACCGGGAACTCGACGTCGGGAAACTGGTCGACGTTGAGCTGGCGATACGAAGCGATGCCGAGCACCGCGAGCGACAGCATCATCACGGTGGCGAGCACCGGCTGGCGAATCGATAGATCGCTGAGAAACATGGCTCAGCCGGCGGCGGCCTTGGCCGCGCCCGGCCGGTTCTGGATCTCGACCGCCATGCCGTCGCCGAGCGCGGCCGGCGGATCGAGGATCACCAGCTCGCCGGCTTGGACGCCTTCGGTTACCTGAATCGTCTCCGAAGTCTCGACCCCGAGCGTGACCGTGCGGCGCTGCGATTGGCCGTTTTGGACCACGAACAGCTCGGCTTGGCCCGGGGCCGCGCCGTCACGGACCAGCGCCGCGGGCGGCACCACCAGGGCGCCGCTGCGCTCGCCGATCCGGACCAAGCCGCGGGCGAACAGGCCGCCGACCAGGTTACCGCCGCCGGAGACCTCGACCACCAGCTCGAATGCGCGGGTGCGCTCGTCGACCAGCGGCATGATCCGCGCCACCCGACCGTGGGAGGCGATCCCCGATTGCGCGTCGACCGCCAGCGCGACCCGATCCCCGACCCGAATGCGGCCCCAATCCGCCGAGGGCACCGCGGCGCGGAACTCGAGCACCGAGTCGTCGACCAGGGTGAACAGCCGCTGCCCCGCGGTCAGCATCGCCCCGGGGTCCACGTGGCGGCGCGCGATCCGGCCGCCGAACGGCGCCGCGACCTCGGTGCGGCCGAGCTGCTGCTCGGCGATCGCCAAGCTGGCGCGGACCTCGGCCAGCGAGGCTACGGCCACCTGCAGATTCACTTCGGCGGCCAAGTGATCCTTGTCGGTGATGCCGCCGGTCTGGAGCAGGTTGGCGGCGCGTTCCTGCTCGGCCACCGCGTGAGCCCGGTTGGCTTCCGCCACCGCGAGCGCCGCCTGGGCGCGCTGATAGGCGAGCCGGTAGTCGGTCGGATCGAGGCGCGCCAGGGTCTCGCCGGCCGCAACGCGCTCGCCTTCGTCGCGCACGACCTCGAGCAGCCGCGCCGCGACCTCGGCCACCACTTCGACCTGCCGCCGCGGCCGCAAGGTGCCGGTGAGCGAGACGGTCTCGGCCAGGTCGCGCCGCTCCACCGCGGCCGCGCGGACCGGAATCGCGCGCGGCGCATCGAGCGCGGCATCTTCCGCCTGGTTGCCGCAGCCGGCGGCGCCTAGGATCCAGGCAACGCCGAGGGCGGCGGGCCAAAGCAGGCGCACCCGACCCGACCGCGCGCGGGACGGTCCGCACATCGAAACGGGTCTCACGGGTCCGTCGCTCCTGGCGCACCGCCGCCGGCCGGTGGATCGAGCGGATCGCGCGCCATCACGTAGCGCAAGGTGGCGCGCGCGTTGGCATGCTCGTGGAGCGCGAGGATCCGGGTGCTTTCGGCCAGGGTCAGAGCGGCCTGGGCGTCGAGCACGTCGAGCGTGGTGGCGGCGCCGTACTTGTAGTTCGCTTGGGTCATGTCGAGCGCCCGCTGCGCCTGGGTCTGATTGAGCTCGGCCGCTTCCAGAATGCTGCGCGCCACCGCCAGGCGGTCGACCGCGTCCTTGGCCTCGAGCCGAATCTGATTCTCCAGGGCGATGCGGTCCTGGATCACCTGGTTGCGCTGGGCACGCGCCTGCGACACGCGCCCGGCGCTGCGCAGGCCGTCGAACAGCGGCACGGTCACCGTGACCCCGGCGCTCCACTGGGTGAAATCGCTGTCGAAAAAGTTCTCCGGCTGGCGCACCGACGTGCCCCACTGCCCGTCGAAGTCGACGCTCGGGCGCATTTCAGCGGCTTCGATCCCGATCAGCTTCTCGCTCAGGCCCTCGGTGAGCGCGATCGCCTTCGACTCGGGCCGGTTGCTCCAGGCCTCCTGGATCGCTTGATTCAGCGAAAGGTCGAGGGGCATGAAGTCGAGCCCGTCGCTGGGCTGGATCGGGGCCGCGATCGGATGCACCATCACCGCATTGAGCCGCCCGCGCGCGAGATCGGCCAGGCCGCGAAAGCGCAGCAGCTGGGCGCGCTGGTTCTCGACGTCGACCTGCGAGCGCAGCACATCCAGATCGGTGGCGACTCCGGCGCTGCGCCGATTGCGCGCCGCAGCGAGATGCTCCTCCTTCTGGCGCACCGACTTGCCGGCCACCTCGACCTGCTCCAGGCTGAGCACGAAGTCGTTGTAGGCTCGGATCGCTTCCAGAGCGATCTCCTGCCGCACCCGGCGCAGCTCCTCCGCGCCGAGCTCCACCCCCAAACGCGCCGCTTCGATGGCTTTGCCGAGCTTGAAGCTGAGCAAGGTCTGGCGCACCGACACGGCGCTGCCGAACAGGTTGGCCGGAATCGGCGTGAGGCTGTCGCGCAGCTCGGGCGGGAACGCGTCGAAGCTGCTGCTGTTGAGCAGCGAGGGATCGCGAAAGCGCAGCGCGGTTCCGGTCAGCGTGACCTCCGGCAGCGCGTCGGCGCGCGCCTCGAGGATCTGGCCGCCGAGCTTGCGGATCTCCTCTTGGGCTTTTTGTATCTCCGGATGGGCCTGCAAGGCAGCCGCGACCGCCTGCGCCCGCGACAGCGGCTCGGCTGGAAGCGGCGCCGCCGCCAGTGCGCCGGCCAGCAACCCGATGGGTCCGAAAGGCCGCATGACCTACCTGCGCCAGCCCCGCAGGACCGTTTCGATCACCTCGGCGGCCAGCGCCGGCGTGAGCTCCGGCCGGCCGAACAACAGGTAGCCGCGCACCGCCTCGCCGATCGCGCCCATCAGCACCAGCATGCGCACCTGGATCGGACCGGGCGCCAGCTCGCCGCGCGCGACTGCGGCTTCGACCACGCGGCTGGTCCGGTGGACGATCTCCTCGTAGAAGCGCAGAAAGTCGGTTTTCGGCGCCGAGCTGGGCGGGTTGTAAATCAGGCTGTAGAGGAAGCGGGCGAGCTGCTTTTGGCCGATCGCTTTGTCGAAGTAGGCCCACGCCGCCTGCCCGAGCCGCGCCTCCACGCTGCCGGGCAGATCAAGGCGCGCGATCCAGCTGCGCCGGAAGTCCTCGAGCGCTCCCTCCACCAGCGCCCGGTACACCCCTTCCTTGCTGCCGAAGAAGTGATACAGGGTCGGCTTGGTGATTCCCGCAGCATCGCAGATCTCACGGACGGAGGTCGCGTCGTACCCTTTGGACGAGAATAAGTCCAATGAAGTGTTGAGGATACGGTCCTGGCTCGAGAGCTGATCCAAGGGGCGTTGCTCCTATACTTACCGATAGGTATAGCAGAAAGATAACGTTCATCCACCTGCTATGGAAAGATGGCAGTCGGCCGCTGCGGCGCGCTTGGGTGGCATGGGCACGCGCAGCGCGCCCATGGACGACTTCACTCGCGGCGCGCAGCTCGTCCATGGGCGCCCTTCGGCCGCCCATGCCACCCCATTCGCGACCATGCCGGCGGCCCTGAAGGCAGCTACTCGTTCGGGGCGCACTCCCCGAACGAGGGCTTCACTCGTAGCTCCTAAGGAGAGAAGGTGAACTCGGCGAAGTCGAAAGCGAGCTGCTGGGCGGGGTTGAGCGGATCGCCGCCGGGCGGGGTCAAGACCGCCAGCCAGAAATAGGTTCCGGTCCATTCGATCCCGGTGAAGGTGTAGTCGAAGAACGGAAAGTCGGGGATCGGAAACAGCGGGAATCCGGTCAGCAGCGGCACGATCTGGTTGGGCACCGCGCTCTGCAGGCCGAGAAACCCGTTGAACGTGAAGAAGCCCGGCACCGGAAGCAGCAGGCCGACGTAGATGTCGACCACCACGCTCGACGGACCGTCGAGGCTCAGGCGCACGTCCATCAGGTCGCCGGTGCTGTAGGCCGATTGATTCACCTCGATCTCGACGGTCGGCAGATTGTCGACCACCGAGATCTCGACGATATCGGTCGAGGACAGCGTTCCGTCGCTCACCGTCAGCCGGAAAGTCAGCAGCGCCGAGCCGCTCACCTGCGGAGCCGTGAAGGTCGGCATGGCGGCGGTGGCGCTCGACAGGACGACCGCCGGCCCGCCGAGCTGGTTCCACGAAAAGCTGATCGGGTCGAGATTCGGATCGCTCGAGCCCGAGCCGTCGAGCGTCACCAGGCGGCCCTCACGCACGATCTGGTCGGGACCGGCGTTGGCGATCGGCGCGTCGTTGAACACGTTCAGTACGGTGACGAAGGTGGTATCGGTGTCTTCTTGGTCGCCGTCACTGACCGTGAGGTCGAACCGCAGCACCGTGTTCACCCCCACCGTTGGCGCGGTGAAGGTCGGCATCGCCGCCGTCGAGCTGCTGAGCGTGACCGCCGGGCCTTCCACCTGGGTCCAGGAGAAGCTCAGCGGATCGCCATCCGGATCGCTGCCGCTGCCGCTGAGCGTGACCATCGAGCCTTCCGCAACCGTCTGCGAGGCCCCGGCGTTCGCCGTCGGCGCCGCGTCGGTCGGAACCTGAACGGTCACGAACACGGTATCGACCGCGGTCAGAACGCTGTCGGAAGCCTGGACTTGGAACGCCAGTACCGCCGTGGTCATCGGGCTCGGCGCGGTGAAGCTCGGGTTGGCGCCGCTCATGCTGGACAAGGTCACCGGCGGACCGGCGGTTTGGCGCCAGACCAGCGACAGCGGCGTCCCCTCCGGATCGCTCGCCACGGCGCCCAGCGTAACCATCGCTCCGGCCAGGACGCTCTGATCGGTGCCGGCGCTGACCGTTGGGGCGTGGTTGACCGCCGTGCCGACCTGCACGTTGTCGATCAGCACGGCGCTCTCCAGCAGCAGGTCGCGCCGATTCTGCAGCGCCAGAATCAGCGCCGCTTCGTTGTTTTGGGCCGACGGCGGCAGCGCGATGCGCACGGTCGAAAAGCCGGTCTTGCGCGCGTACCCTTCCGGTCCGGCCGGAGCGAAAGCGGCCGCGGTCGTGCTCACAGCGCCGAAGTCCGCCTGCGTGACCGGGTCGCCGCCGGCGTCGAGGTAGACCACTCGGGCCACGAAGCGATCGTCGGCGATGCTGGCGGCCGGCTCGTTGGTGAGGAAGTTGACGTCCAAGCTCAGCTCCGCCGCGTTGGCGGGCAGCAGGAAGCGCTGGGCCAGATACGCGCCCGCCACCGCGTTGTTGCGGATGCGCGCCAGCGCGGTTCCGCGGGTCGGCTGCTCGCCGCCGAGGCTGGCGAGCGTGCCCGACTGCACGGCTGGAAAGGCGCCCCAGCCGGTCAAGGCGCTGTCGAAGCTCGGATTGTCGATCACGCCGCTGCCGGGCACCGGCTCGATGGCTATCGCGGCGCTGTCGCTGCCGGTCCCGCGCGCCGGCATGCCGTCGTCCACCGTGAGCTCGAACGCCGCATCGTCCGAGACCGTCAGCCACGGCGCGGTGAAGGTCGGCTGCGGAGCAATCGCATTGGGATTGAGCACGATCGCCGGACCTGAAGTTTGCATCCACATGTACGTAAGAGCCTCGGCGTTGGGATCGGTGCCGGCGCCGAGCAGCAGCCCCGGCGCCCGCGCCGGCAGCTCGAGATCGGGACCCGCATTCGCAAGCGGCGGGGCCGGGCTCGAGGTCAGGGCGCAGGCCGGAAACTGCAGCGTCTCTCCGCCCAGATCGAAGTCCTCAGCCGACCCCGAGCCGGTGAACAGCTCGAACAGCGCGGCGTCGAAACCGGTTCCGGCCGGCGTCCCCGCAGCGGCGTAGCGCGAAAGATCGTCCTCGGTTTCGGTGCCGCTGGTAAAAGCGTCGCCGGCCGTGATGCCGGCCAGCGCGTCATCGCTCGCGACGCTGTTGTACTCGATCTCGATCGCGCCGCTGCTCGCGATTCGAATCGCGAAGCTGTTGCGAATGCTGGTCGATCCGCTCTCCGGCACCTGCATGAACGATACGGTCAGCAGCGCGGCGGTTTCGGTCACATCGACCGTGGCCATCGCCTCGCTGGGATCGAGATCGCGCCACAGCCCCGCGATCCGCGGCGGGCCGCCGAGCAGCTCAGCGCTCGAAGGCGACGGATCCGGGTCCCCTGCGCCGAAACTCAGGCTGCCGTTGGAATTGACATAGACGCCGGTATAGACGCTGCCGCAGTACTGGAAGCTGCCGCCGGCGAAGCTGGTGAACGTGACCAGAAGGCTATCGTCGTCGCCCAGAACGATGGGGTCGGCGGCGGTCCAATGGCCCCACAGCAGGAGCAGCGCTGCGAAGCTGACTCGGGTCAAGATGGCCGTGGCACGCATGTCTGCACCTCCGTTGTCCGGGCCGCCGCAAAGGCGACTCCGCCCCACACCATCAAAGTGTAGCAGATCGCTACAGCGCTCTCAGGAGGCCGTGGACGGTGCGGTCAGCGCCGCCAGACCGTAGAGCCCCGCCGCAGCGAGCAGAACCACGGCGAAGCCCCAAAACATCGCCAGCGGCAGCGCCACCAGCGAAGCCACCACCGAGGCGAAGCTGTTGATCCCAAGAGCCCAGGCCATCGGTGCCCTGCCCTGCGCCGCGATCGCTCGCAGGCCGACCGGAAACGGGATGCCCATCACAAAGCCGAGCGGTGCGAGGGCCGCGACCAGCGCCGCCAAGCGCAGCGCGAATGGGGCCGGCAGCAGAGCGCGGAACAGCGGCCCGAGCGCGAGCTGGGCGACCACCAGCAGCGCCACGATGCCCAGCGCCGCCGCCGCGATGGTGCGGCGCCGCGCCGCGAAGCGGTTGCTCCACGCGCTGCCGCAGCCGGAGGCGATCAGCAGCGTGAACAGGGCCGCCGCAATCGAATAAGTCGGGTGGCCGAGCAAGAGCGCGCAGCGCTGCATCAGAATCAGCTCGACGAACAGGTAGCCGAGCCCGAGCGCGACGAAGTAGAGCAGCGTCCGCGCCGCTCCCGCCCGGCGCAGGCTCGCTCCGGTGCGCAGCGCGAGCGGCAGCAGGATCAGCAGCGCCGCGACCGCGGCCACCAGGGCCAAGAACAAAAGATGCGCCCGCATCCCGCGCAGCCGGTAATCATCGGGCGCGGCCGACAGCACCGCCGGCAGCTGGCGCAGATGGAGGAATTGAAAGAAGAACGGCCGGTCATCGGTCACCGGCGAGTAGTCGAGCGCCAGACGGCTCAAGAAGGCCGCTTCGCGGCCGCGCCGCGCGGCCTGCAGCAGGCGCGAGAACGGATTATCCAAACGCAGCCCGGGCGCGGCCATCAGCACCACCGGATCGTCCAGCCCGAAGCCCAGCGCGTCATAGACCGGCATGCGGATCCGCTCGATCCGGTTCAGCGCCGCGAGCTTGCGGCTGAGCCGCATTCCGAAATCGCGCTCCAGCGGCTGGCGCGAAAGCAGCACGTTGATCCAGATCCCCTGCTGCAGGACCACGATGTGACGCGCCGGCTGCCGCACCCCGCGGGCCCGCAGCGCCGCGAGCTCGGTCGAGATCACACGCAGCGATTCGGCGCCGAAGCGAATGATCGAGAGCACGCCGCCGGGCCGCAGCGCCGCGAGGTAACGACCCATCGCCTCGACGGTGTACAGGTAGTTTTCCGAGAACATGAACGCCCCGGCCGAACCGGCCGAGTAGGTGTCGGCGCCGGTGAGCTGAATGACATCGAAGCGCTGCGCGCTGCGCTCGACGAAGCTGCGGCCGTCGCGGTGCAAGATGCGCACGCCGGGCTGTGCGTAGGGCGCGCCGAGCAGGGCGGCGAACGGGCCGCGCACCGCTGCGATCGCGCTGGCGTTGATCTCGACTCCGGTGATCTGCCGGGCCCGATGGTGCAGCGCGGTCAGGACGTCGGGGGCGCCGCCCAAGCCGATGATCAGCACCCGCTCAGGCTCCGGCTTGAGCAGGTAGGCGCCGCCGTAGACCGAGCCCTCGAACAGCGCGCGCGCGATCGCGGGATGGCGCGGCACATCGACCAGCATCGAGCCGGCGCCGCCGTCCTGAGTGAAAAAGCGCACCGGCGCCCGCTCGTTGATCAGCCCGAACTGGCCCGGAAAAGCGTAGATCTCGACCCGCGAGACCGGATCCCACTGCGCGAATTCGCGGCGCGGCCGGTAGGCCTCGGCGTCTCGACCCGGGTAGCGCTCGCGCAGCGCCTCCAGCGCGACGCCGTACAAATCGCCCGGATCGGGCTGGAACGGGAACCAGCGCGGCGCCAGCGGCAGCGCGGCGAGCGCCAGCGCCAAGGCGCCCAGCACGGCCGCGCGCCGGCGCCAGCCGAGCGGCCAGGCCAGCGGCAGCGCGGCGAGGATCGCCAGCGCCGCGCAGATCACCACCACCGCCTCGACCCCGAACGGGCGCAGCAGCGGCAGCACCAACACGCAGCCCAGCCCCGAGCCGACCAGATTGGCGAAGTAGATCAACCCGATCCGGTCGGGATCGCGAGTCATCGCGATCGAAAGCAGCACCCCGGCGCAGAAATACGGCGCGACCAGGAGGGTGAAGACCGGCAACGCCGCGCCCAGCAGACCGGCTTCGCGGCCGAATCCAACCGTGTGCGAGCTGCGGGCGAACAGCGCCAAGCTGACCAGCGCGGTGGCCGCGAAGCCGAGCAACGCGGCGACCATCCGCGGCCGCGTTTCGCCTTGGCAGAGCTGCGGCCGCAGGGTGATGAATATGCTGCCGCTGCCCAACCCCAGAAGCGCGACGCTGATGGCGCTGTAAACCAGCAGCGGATCGAGCGCGTACGAGAAGATCCGCAGCTCGGCGATCTCCAGCGCCAGCAGCGCCACCGAAGCGATCAGAACCGTCAGGGCTATCGCTTTGTGCTCGGGAATACGCGGCACCATCTCGAATCGATCGCGCGGGCCGGCGGCGTTTGGCGACCGATCAGTGCAGCCAGCGATCGTCTTCGTCGCTCTTCCAGCCGCTGCCGCCGCGATGGATCGTGAACGGCGGCCGCCGCCGGCCGAACAGGGTGCGGAGCTGCACGCCCAGCGTGTAGCGCCGCAGGTAGACGTACGCGATCGCCATGCCGGCCAGATGGGCGATGCGGTTGACCCCGCTGCCGGCGTAACCCCAGGAGGCGAGCAGCTCGATGCCGGCGAACAGCAGCGCCGCGGTGCGGGCCCGCATCGGGAAGATCAACATCACCAAAATGATGCGCTCCGGAAACAGCACCGCGAAGGCGGCCAGCACCCCGAAGATCGCGCCGGAAGCGCCGATCGTGATCCCGCTGGTCCCCGACAGCAGGCTGAACACCACCCACACCGCGCCGGCGCCGGCGCCGCACAACAGGTAGAAACGCCAGAACTCGCGCGAGCCCATGCGCCGCTCGACATCGCCGCCGAACATCCACAGCCCCAGCAGGTTGAACAGCAGATGGCTGATATCGCCGTGCAGAAACAGGTAGCTCACGTACTGCCAGAGGAAAAAGCCGCGGCTGGCGAGCGCCGGGCTGAGGCCGAAGATGCGGATCATCTCGGGCCCGGCGAGCAGCTGGAGCACGAACCCGACGCCGCAGGCGATCAGGATGATCCTGATCACCGGGGTCACCGGCGGCACCGCCAGCTGGACCCCGCCGCTGCGATAGGCGCCGTTCATCGGCGTTCCGCGCCCGCCGCGCTGCGCTGCCGGCTCAGGTAGGCTTCGATCAAGCGGTCGAGGTCGCCGTCGAGCACCGCCTGCACCGCGCCGATCTCGGTGCCGGTGCGGTGGTCCTTGACCATTTGATAGGGCTGCAGCACATAGGAACGGATCTGGCTGCCGAAACCGATCTCGAGCTTGGAATCTTCGACCTTTTCGAGCTGCTCGAGCTTCTTCTTGCGCTCGAGCTCGTAGAGCCGCGCCATCAGCACCTTCATCGCCAGGTCGCGGTTGCGATGCTGCGAGCGCTCGTTCTGGCACTGCACCACGATGCCGCTCGGCAGGTGGGTGATCCGCACCGCGCTGTCGGTGACGTTGACGTGCTGCCCGCCGGCGCCGCTGCTGCGAAAGGTGTCGATGCGCAGGTCTTTGTCCTCGATCTTCACATCGATGCTCTCGTCGAGCTCGGGCCAAACGAAGACCGAGGCGAAAGAGGTGTGGCGGCGCTTGGCGGCATCGAACGGAGAGATCCGCACCAGGCGGTGCACGCCGACCTCGGCCTTGAGATAGCCGTAGGCGAAGCGCCCCGCGACCGTGAAGGTGACCGACTTGAGACCCGCCTCTTCACCGGGCAGCGCGTCGACCACCCCGACTTTGAAGCCGCGGCGCTCGCACCAGCGGGTGTACATCCTGAGCAGCATCGCGACCCAATCTTGCGCTTCGGTGCCGCCGGCGCCGGAATGCAGCGCGACGATCGCGTTGTTGCCGTCGTGCTCGCCCTGCATGAGCGCCTCGAGCTCGAGCAGCGCGAGATCCTCGGCCAGTTGGCGCAGCGCCTGATCCAGCTCGGCGCCGACCGCTTCGCCCTCTTCGGCCAGCTCGAGCAGCGCGCCGCCGTCCTGGATGGCGCGCTCGCCGCGGTCGAAATCCTCCAGCGCTTCGACCAGGCGGGCGCGCTCGCGTCCCAGACGCGAGACCTTCTGCTGATCGCCGTACACTTCCGGATCGGCGAGCTCGGCGTCCAAGCGCTCCAGGCGCAGTCGCAGCCGATCGACCTCAAAGATACCCCCGTATTTTCTCGAGCCGTTGGTTGAGCTCGCGCAGGGTCTGGCGCTGTTCGTCGAGCATATAAACTTCTCCAGGCTTAGGTTCTGGGCCGGTGCTTGTGGGCCGCTGGCGCCGGCGCGCTGACGCGCGCCGACCTGCAGGATAAGAGCGCCGCGGAGGTGAGTAAAGCGCAGGCGGCGGCGAACGCGTCCCCCCAGCGTTGATAGGCCGAGGCGCCGCGGATGCGCCAAACCGGTCCGAGCACGGTGGCCGGCACGAACAGCTCGCTGCGCTGGATCACCCGGCCCAACGGGTCGACCAAAGCGCTGATCCCGGTGTTGGCCGCGCGCAGCAGATAGCGCCGGGTTTCCACCGCCCGCAGCGCGGTCATCGCCAAATGTTGATGCGGCGCGGCGCTGGCGCCGAACCAGGCGTCGTTGGTCAGACTGAGCAGCAGATCGGCGCCGCCGTCGACCAGCGCCCGCCCGAGCTCCGGAAACACGCCTTCGTAGCAGATCAGGATTCCGAAACGCAGCCCGGGGCCGGGATAGACGCGCGACGCGCGTCCCGGAACGAAATCGGCGATCGCCGGGATCCAGCCCGAGAGCGGAGCCAAAAGCTGCGGCAGCGGCAGCCGCTCGGCGAACGGCACCAGTTGGATCTTGTCGTAGCGCGGCTCGATCGCGCCACCGGCCGAGATCACATGGGCCGAGTTGGTGGCCGGACCGCGGCCGTCGGAGCCGAAGGCGTCGCTGCCGAACGCGAGCGCCGCGCCCCACTGCCGGGCCCGCCGTGCGAGCCGCTGCTCGAGATAGGGCGAGCCGGAAAAACCGAGCGGGAAGGTGATCGAAGATTCGGGCCAGACGATCAGGCTCGCGCCCCGGGCCGCGGCCGCGGCGCTCAGCGCCTCGTACTCGGCCAGCACGCTGAGCGCCTCCGACACCCTCAGGCTGCGCTCGAAGTGGATGTTGGCCTGGATCGCCGCAACCGTGACCGGCGGGCCGATGCTCACGGGCGGCCGCTGGATCCGGATCCAGCCGTAGGCCAGCATCGAGACGATCAAGGCCGCCGAGCCGGCGCCGGCCAACAGGCGCGGCGCGCCGGGACAGGCTTGGATCCACAGCGCCAGCGCCGCCGCTGCGGCGGCCAGGACGAAGGAGATCCCGTACACACCCGCGAAGTCGGCGACCTGGATCACCAGCGGATGCGGCGCCTGGCTGTGGCCCAGCAGTCCCCACGGAAATCCGGTCACCAGGCGCCCGCGCAGCAGCTCCAACGCGACCCACAGCGGCGGCGCCAACAGCGCCGAGCGCGGACCGATCCGGCCGGCCGCCCAGGCCAACGCGGCGCCGAACCCGGCCACGTAGAGGCCCAAATAGAGCGACAGCGCAAGCAGCGTGAGCCAGGCGAACCAGATCGGCAAGCGGCCGTAAGCAGCCAGCGCGGCCGGAATCCAAGCGAGATGGAGGCCGAAAAATAGGGCGCCTGCCAGACCCAGATCGAGCGCCGCTCGGCGCGCCGGCTGTTCCAACGCGTGCGCGATCCAAGGCGCCAGCGCGATCCAAGCCAGCCCGGTCAGGGAGAGGCGCGGAAAGCTGGCCCAGAGCAGCAGCGCGCCGGCCAGCGGAAGCAGCAGCCGGCGCATCGGCACCGGCTACTGGGCGGTGATCCAGGTATCCGAGATGCCGGCCTCGGCGCGCAGCTCGGCGCTCTTTTTCTCCGCGTCCTGGCGCGACGCGTAGGGGCCGACCCGGACCCGATACGTGTTCCCGCCGCCGGTCGAAACCGGCTGCACGAAGGCCGGAAAGCCGTCGGTCTTGAGCGCAGCCACCAGCGCGTTGGCCTTGGCCGAGTCGGCGGTCGAGAGCACCTGAATCACGAAGCCGCCGCCGGCCGGCGGCGGCGCGGTCGCGGCGGTGCTGACCTGCTGCGGCGCCGGCTCCGGCTCAGGCGTCGGAGCCGAGGTCGCCGCCGGCGGCGTCTCTCGCGCCGTCTCCGGCGGCGCCGCGGTGGAGCCCGCAGGCTCGCCGCCGCCGGAGGGCTGCTCGGCCGGCTTGGCCGGCTCGAGCGTGGTCGGCTCAGCCTGCTGGTTGTACTGATCGAAGAACTCCAGATCCTTGGCCGGCTTGGTCTCGGCGAGCTGGGTGGGCGGGGCCTTTTGGGTCAGCTCGGTCGCAGCGGCCGACTCCTCCTCCGCCTTGCGCACGCCGCGGCCGGTGTGCACCCCGAGCAGGAAGATGAACGCCAGGGTCGCGACCGCGACCAAGAACACGAACACCAGCCGCTTGGTATCCATCTGGATCTCGAAACCCTTGTCGTCGGCGTCGTCCATCGGCCCCATTGTTACCTATTTGGCCGCCGCTTGGCCAGCCTTTTCTCCCCCCATTACGTGCATCAGCCCTTCGAACAGGTTGATCGGCACCGGGAAGATCACGGTGGAATTACGCTCGCTGGCGATCTCGGTGAGCGTCTGCAGGTAGCGCAGCTGGAGCGTCATCGGCTGGGTCGCGAACACCGCCGCCGCTTCGCTCAGCTTGGTGCTGGCCATCAGCTCGCCTTCGGCGTGAATCACCTTGGCGCGCCGCTCGCGTTCGGCCTCGGCCTGGCGCATGATGGTGCGCTGCATTTCCTGCGGCAGGTCGACCGCCTTGACCTCCACCATGGTCACCTTGATGCCCCACGGATCGGTGTGGCGGTCGAGGATCTGCTGCAGCTTAGCGTTGAGCTTCTCGCGCTCGGAGAGCAGATCGTCGAGCTCGACCTGACCCAACACCGAACGCAGCGTGGTCTGGGAGAGCTGGGAAGTGGCATAGAGATAGTTCTCAACCTCGACCACCGCCCTGGCCGCATCCATGACCCGAAAATAGACCACCGCGTTGACTTTGACCGAAACGTTGTCCTTGGTGATCACGTCCTGCGGCGGCACGTCCAGCACCACGGTTCGAAGGCTCATCCGCACGATGCGGTCGAAGGGAGCAAACACGAAGATCACGCCCGGCCCCTTGGGCCGCGGCAGCAACCGGCCGAGCCGGAAGATCACGCCGCGCTCGTACTCGCGCAGGATCTTGATCGAGCTGATCAGGTACAACGCCACTACGAGGATGATGATCGGCACCCCCATCGAAACTCCTCCTTTACCCCTCGCGGGGCTCCTGAATCGGTCGCACCTTGAGTCGCAGCCCATCGACCGCGACGACCTCGACCTGAGCGCCGGCCGCCACCGGATCGTCGGATTCGGCGCTCCAGTATTCGCCGTGCACGATCACCATGCCCGGCCGCGCCGCCGCCAAGCCTTGGGGAGCGCTGCCCACCAGTCCCAACATGCCTTCATCGCCGGTGCTGGGCCGGCGCCGGTGAGCTCGGATCACCAAGGTGATCATGGCAAAGGTCACCAGTCCGATGCCGATCGGCACCCCGTAGATCAGCGACGGCGAGAGCTGCAGCTCGGGCGTGACCGGATCCTGAATCAGAATCAAGCCGCCGAGGATCATGGCCGCGACGCCGCCCACCGTGAGCAGACCGTAGCTGGTGACCTTGATCTCGAGCACCAGCAGCACCATGCCGAGCGCGAGCAGCGCGGCGCCGGCGTAGTTGATCGGCAACAGCGACAGCCCGAGGCCGGCCAGAATCAGGCTCACGCCGCCGACCACGCCGGGCAGAATCAGGCCGGGATTGGTGAGCTCGATGTACAGACCCAGCATGCCGATGCCCATCAACAGAAAAGTCAGATTGGGGTTGATCAGCACGGCCAGGAATTCCTGGCGCCAGCTCATCGGCCGTTCGACGATCCGGACTGCTCCGAGCTCGAGCCGCACCTTGCGGCCGTCGAAGCGGGTGATCTCGCGCCCGTTCAGCTCTCGAATCAGGGCCGGGACGTCTTCCACCACCAGATCGATCAGGTTGCCTTCGAGCGCCTCCTGCGCGCTGTACGAGCGGCCCTCGAGCACCGCCTTCTCCGCCAGCTCGACGTTGCGGCCGCGCTTTTCGGCCACCGAGCGCAGCCCGGCCGCGGCGTCGCTCTCGACCTTGCGCTTGAGGGTTTCGGGCAGCTCCTGGCCCTCGCCGGAAACCGGAGTGGCCGCGCCCAGGTTGGTGCCGGGGGCGGCGGCGGCGATGTCGGCCGCGATCACCATGTAGAAACCGGCGCTCGCGGCTTTGGCGCCGCTCGGGCCGACGAACACCGCGACCGGAACCGGGGCGTGCAGAATCGTCTTGACGATCTGGTCCATCGAAGTCTGCAGGCCGCCCGGGGTATCGAGCCGCAGGACATAGAGCGCGGCCTTCGACTCGGCGGCGAAGCTCAGGCTTTCGGCGACATACTCGGCCGCGATCGGGTGGATCGGGCCGCCGAGATCGGCCACCACCACATCCGCCGCCCGCGACCCGGCCGGAAACAACACCAGAAGGGTCGCGCACAGCCGAGCCCACCCGCCGTTCATGCCGCCATTCTACCAAGGGAACCCGCCGCTGTCGCACACCGGTCCGTCCGGCGCACGCGGACCCCGCGCCGGAACGGACCAGTCGATCGCGAGTGGCCTACGACGGCGGCGGACCTTCGAGCGGTTCGCAGAAGGGCAGGCTCACGTTGTAGAGATTGGCCAGCTCCACAATCCCATCGGCGCGAATCTGGACCTCCCGGCCGGGACATCCGGCGAAGATCCCTCCGGGACAGCGAAACACGTGCAGCACTTGCAGCACGGCTCCGTCCAAGGGAACCAGGCTGAAGGTGAAGGAGAGGTTTTCGCCTTTGGCCCAGAGCGCGCCGGCCCCGGCGCTGACGCCGTCGCTGGCCCGGACCTGCGCCGTGACCGACTCATCGTCGCCGCGGAAATCGCTGATGTGAACCGTCAGGAGTCGAAGCCCCAGACCGTCGTTGTGGACCTCGATCGGGCACTGAAACGCCGTTTGCGCCGCGCCGCTACCCGCCAGCAGCAAGCACATCACTGGTAACGCGATGATCAGCCGCACCATGACCCTACCTCCGACTTATCGGTCGGGCCCGGCACCCCAATCCGCCAGACGCGCTCTGGCGCCATCGCCGACGGGCTGTTTTGCCCCTCTTGGCTACAGCGTAGCAGGAACGCCGCCGTTTTGCCTGCTCCACCCAGGCACACCGATGCGCCAGGTCACGGCCTTCGCGCAGCGAAGCCTTGCGCAGAACCGGGATCAGCCGCACATGGGTTAGTGAGCACGGCATCGAGGGCGGTGGAGAGGGTGCCGGCTGCAAGGCGGGCGACGCGAGGGTGACGGAGGCGTACTAAGGGTACGCCGGAGGAACCCGAGCTAGCCCAACGCGGCAGACGGCGCCCTATCCGCCGCCACGACTATTGGTTGTCGATTTGGGCCTTCTGCAGCTTGCCGCTGAAATCCACGTAGATCGACTTCCACTCGGTGTAGAGATCGAGCACCGCGGTGCCGGCCTCGCGGTGGCCGTTGCCGGTCTGCTTGGTGCCGCCGAACGGCAGATGGACTTCGGCGCCGATGGTCGAGGCGTTGATGTAGGTGATGCCGGCATCCAAGTCGCGCATCGCGGCGAAGGCCCGGTTGACATCCTGCGTATAGAGCGCCGACGACAGCCCATAGGCCACGTCGTTGGAGATCCGCACCGCGTCCTCCAAGCCGGAGCAGGGAATCACCGACAGCACCGGACCGAAGATCTCTTCACGCGCGATCGTCATCTCCGGACCCACGTCGGCGAAGATCGTAGGCGCGTAGAAGCTTCCTTTCGCCAGCGCGCCGTCGGAGCGGCGCTGCCCGCCGCATAGGAGCCGCGCGCCTTCGTCTTTTCCGATCTGGACGAATTTGTCGACCGTGGCCAGCTGTCCCTCGTTGATCAGCGGACCGACTTCGACCGATGGATCCAGGCCATCGCCGAGCTTGAGCTGGCCGGCGCGCGCCCCCAAGCGCTCCAAAAACGGTTTCATCAGCTTGCGGTCGACGATGACCCGCGAGGTCGCGGTGCAGCGCTGGCCGGTGGTGCCGAAGGCGCCCCACACCACGCCCTCGAGCGCCAGATCGAGATTGGCGTCCTCCAAGATCAGGATCGCGTTCTTGCCGCCCATCTCCAGCGACACGCGCTTGAAGTTGTCGGCACAGGCGCGGTTGATCAAGCGACCGACCTCGGTCGAGCCGGTGAACGAAACGATCCGAACCCGGTCGTCCTCGAGCAGCGCCGAGCCCACCGTCCGGCCCGCGCCGGTGACCAGATTGACTACTCCGGCGGGCACTCCGGCCTCGACACAGGCCTCGATCAGATGCAGCGCCGAGAGCGGCGTGTCGGTGGCCGGCTTGAGCACCACGGTGTCGCCGCAGACCAGCGCCGGAAACATCTTCCAGGTCGCGATCGCCATCGGAAAATTCCACGGCGTGATCAACGCCGCCACCCCGACCGGCAGCCGCACCGACATCATGAATTTGTCGGGCAGCTCGCTGGGCGTGGTCTGCCCGAAAAGCCGCCGCCCCTCGCCGGCCGCGTAGTACGCGGTGTCGATGCCCTCCTGAACGTCGCCGCGGGTTTCGGCCAGGACCTTGCCCATCTCGCGGGTCATGTCGCGGGCGAAGCGCTCCTTCTCGCGGCGCAGAATCTCGCCGATCCGAAACACGATCTCGGCCCGTTTCGGCGCCGGGGTCTTGCGCCAGCGCTCGTAAGCGGCGGCCGCGGCCCCGATCGCGGCGCGGGTGTCCGCCGCGCTCGAGCTCTGAAACAGGCCGACCAGATCCTCGCGGTTGGCGGGATTGCGATTCTCGAACGACTCGCCGCTGCCGCTGTCGACCCACTGACCGGCGATGAAATTTCGATAGACCGGAGCCTTGCTCAAAATGACCTCCCGCAGAGCTTCAAACCTTGGCCGGCTTCAAATTGCCGCGGTCACGCAGCTCCGGTGGAACGGCGCCGCTGTCCGCGCGTCCGCTCTCGACCCGACCGCTTTCCACTCGGCGCGCGTTCTCCGCGCTCGCCATATCAACATCGCCTTTGAATTGAGCCCCTTCGGCCACCACCAGCTTGGGCGCTTGAATGCTGCCCAACAGGGTGCCGCGCGGATCGATCTCGACCTTGTGCTGGGCGGCCACCTTGCCCACGACTCGGCCGCTGATCAGCGCGTTGCGGCTCTTGATGTCGGCCTCGACCACCCCGCCCGGTCCGACATTGAGGTCGCTCTTGAGGTCGATCTCGCCTTTGAATTGCCCCAAGATCAAGACATCGTCGGCACCGCTGAGGCGACCCTCGAAACGACAACCCTTGCCCAGGATCGTGGTCGAGGGCTCGGCCTTGCCCTGGGTCTCAGGGGCGCCGCTGCGCACTGGCGCTTCGGAAGGCTCGGGCCGATCTTTTCCAAAAAGTCCCACGTGGCTCCTCCTGCCCGCCACCCGAGGGCGGGACGCATGGTGTTCGAGAAAGATGGAGCGGGTGACGGGGATCGAACCCGCGACTTTCAGCTTGGGAAGCTGACACTCTACCAGCTGAGTTACACCCGCTCTGCCGGTTCCATTGTACTGCCGGTCCGGCCCACTCTCCACCGCCCACCAGGCCGTGCTGCAGCATCTTGCAGACCACCAACCAACACCGCCTGCTCGGCGGCGGATAGGGCGCGCCGGCGGGGCTAAGACTTGGCGGCGGCGCGGGACCGCGCCGGAGCAGCCGCGGGCGCGGCAGCAGGCTCGGCGGATTCTGGTTTGGCCTTGGCTTCGGCCAGACCCAGCTTGCTGCGTAGCTGCGATTCCAATGTCGCCGCGATATCCGGGTTGTCGCACAGGAAGGACTTGGCGTTCTCGCGGCCCTGCCCGAGCCGGGTTTCGCCGTAGGTGAACCAGGTGCCGGACTTTTCGATCACCTTCTGATCGACGCCGACGTCAACCAAGGTGCCTTCGCGGGAGATCCCGCTGTCGAACAGCATGTCGAACTCGGCCTGGCGAAATGGCGGCGCGACCTTGTTCTTGACCACCTTGACCCGCACCCGGTTTCCGATCGCCTGATCGCCCTCCTTGATGGTGGCGATGCGGCGGATATCGAGGCGCACCGCGGCATAATACTTGAGCGCCCGGCCGCCCGGTGTGGTCTCCGGGTTGCCGAACAGCACTCCGATTTTCTCGCGGATCTGGTTGATGAAGATCAGGCAGGTCTGACTCTTGTTTACGATCGCGTTGAGCTTGCGCATCGCCTGAGACATCAGCCGCGCCTGCAAACCGGGCAGCACGTCGCCCATGTCGCCTTCGAGCTCCGAGCGCGGCACCAAGGCGGCCACCGAATCGACCACAATGACGTCGATCGCGCCGCTGCGGATCAGTGTATCGGCGATGTCGAGCGCCTGCTCGCCGTGGTCGGGCTGCGACACCAAGAGGTTCTCCACGTCGACGCCGAGCTTCTTGGAGTATTCCGGATCGAGCGCGTGCTCCGCGTCGATGTAGGCGACCATGCCGCCGGCCCGCTGGGCCTCGGCCACCACATGCAGCGCCAGAGTGGTCTTGCCGCTCGACTCGGGGCCGAAGATCTCGATCACCTTGCCACGCGGCATGCCGCCGACTCCGATCGCGGCGTCGAGCAGCAGACAACGGGTGGGGATTGCGGCCACTGCGACCACCGCGCTCTGATCCCCCAGGCGCATGATCGAGCCGACCCCATGGGTCTTGCGGATCTGGTGCAGGGCGGCTTCGGCCGCCTTCTTCTTCTCGCTTTGTGGCAATTGGCTCATCGCTATGACTTCTGCGCTCATCCTATGGGAGCGGGCGCGGAACCGTCAAGGCGCTCGATAGCCCGGTGGCGCGCCCGCTGCTGCCTCCTTCTTCGGGAGGGGACAAGCCCCTCCCCTATATTTCTGTCGATCACTTCATCCTCTTCGAGCTGGGATTCGGAGCAAAATGCCTGCCGCCGTACATCGGCAAGCCACCGAGCGGTTAACCGGCCTGCGGTCATCGACTTTGGAGCGATTACCTGCCGCGACCGCCCGCCGGTGAGCGACAAGCGAACGCGGCGCTTGCGTCAATCTCCGTTGCCACCCGACTTCGACCCGCCGCGCGCCGCGGCGCGCGCCGCCACCGTCAGCGGATCGGATATCGGGCCGTAGGCCGGCGCGTACGCCAAGTCGAGCTCGGCAAGCTGGCTGGCGCTGAACCCAGCAGCCAGCGCCGCCACCAGAGCATTGATCCGGTGCGCGCAGCTTGCGTCGCCGATCATCTGGCCGCCGAGGAGACGCCCGCGGCCGCGTTCGGTCAGCAGTCGCACCCGGACGGTCCGATCGCCGAAGCCGCGCGCCGTGCTGCGCGCTTCGATGTCGGTCGCCGCGACCCGAAACCCGGCCGCTTCGGCCTGCGCGCGGGTCAGTCCGGCGCTCGCGACCGTGAGGCCAAACACCCGAACCACAGCGGCCGCGACCGCGCCGGCAAACTCGCTCGGCCGTCCGGCGAGGTTGTCGCCCGCCACCCTTCCCTGCTGCGCCGCCGAGGGCGCCAGCGGCACGAAAGCCGGCTGGCCGGTGATCCGCAGGCGCGTCTCGGCGCAGTTCCCGGCCGCAAACACCGCCGGGACCGAGGTGCGCTGGCGCGCGTCGACCGCGATCGCACCGCTGATGCCGAGCGCCACGCCGGCGCCTTGGGCCAACGTGGTCTCGGGCTCCACGCCGACGGCGACCACCGCCATGGCGCAGGACAGCGGCGGCGCGCTGCCGCGCAGATGCACGCCTTCGAGCCGGCCGCCCGGACTGCCTTGAAAGCCGACGATGGTGTCGGACAGCCGAACCGTGATGCCGTGGGCGGCGAGCTCGGCCTCGATCAGCGGCGAAAGCTCGGGGTCGATCAGCGGCAGCAGCGCCGCGCTCTTCTCGAACAGCGTCACGTTGAGCCCGCGCCGGGCCAGCGCCTCGACCACTTCCAACCCGATGTACCCGCCGCCGACCACCACCGCAGGCGCGCCGGCGGCCGGCAGCGCCGCGATCATGGCGCTGAAATCCGAAAACCGCGCCGCGCGATGAATACCCGCGAGCTCGGCCCCGGGCAGGCGCAGCTCGCGGGCGCGGTAGCCGGTCGCGATCAGAAGCTGGTCGTAGCCGAACGCGCGCGCGCCGTCGGGCAACTGGGCCAGGACCCGCCGTTGGCCGGGCCGGATCTGGGTCGCCTTGGCGCGGACGATGGCGCGGATACCGCGCCGATCGAGCAGAGTTTCCGGCGTCCAGCGCGCCAGCTCGGAGAGCTCCGGCAGCTCGCCGCCCAGGGCGTGAGGGGCGCTGCAGATCGGCGGGCCCAGAACCGCGCCCTCCTCCAGGATCACCAGCTCGAGATCGGGGCGCAGGCGGCGCGCGCGGCCGGCCGCGGCCAGCCCGGCGGCGCTCGCGCCCACGATCACGACCCGCTCGGACATGAGGGCTATTCCAAGCGAGGGGTTTCACCCCTCGCGCTCGCGTCCAAAGCGAGCAGCCTCCCCTTGCGTTTCAGCGTCGCGCCGCGGCGCCGCGCCAGCGCGGCGGCCAAGCGCTGCAGGTAGGTCGATTTCTCGAGCCGCCGCAGCCACGGCGGCGGCACCGCCTCGGCGCCGAGCCGCAGGCCTAAAAGCCCTCCGACCAGCGCGCCGACAGTATCGGAGTCGCCGCCGAAATTGACCGCGCGGGCGATGCCGGCCCTGAGATCGTCAGGATGCCGGCGCACGACATAAAGGGCCAGCGCGAGGGCGCTGGCCGCGTCCCATCCCTCACCGATCCGCTGCAAGGCGAGATCGGCGTCCTCGACCCGCTCGGCCGCGACCAGCAGCTCCAGGGCCGAGCGCAGCTCGGCTCGAGTGCAGCTCGCCTGCAGCTCGCTCAGCCAGCTCGAAGGCGGCTCGCGGCCGGCAAGATCGGCGGCTTGCGCGGCGAGCACCGCGGCTTCGATCGCCACCGGATGGCCGTGGGTCAGGCGCGCCACGGCCGCGGCCAGCTGATCGCGCTCCTGGGCCCGGCCGGCGTAGAAGTAGCCCACCGGCAGGACCCGAACCAAGACCGCCGCGCTGACCGCGGCCGGATCGGGCGCCGCCCGCAGGCCGCGCTCGAGCTGGCGGGCGCCGTGGATCGAGTCGGGATCCGGCGCGCGGTTGGATTCCGGCGAGCGCGCCCAATTGAGCAGCTCCCACGCCACCTCGCGCAGCACGATCGCAGCGCTCGCCGCCCCGACCCGAGCCAGCGCCTCGGCGACCGCCACCGCCTGCTGGGTATCGTCGCTGAAGCGCGCGTCGCGCGGCAGGTCTTGAATGCCGGAACGGCCATAGTGCTCGCGAATGCGCGCCAGCGGCTTGCGCTCGATCGGATAGCCCATCGCGTCGCCGCAGGCGAGCCCCAGCAGCAGTCCGGCGGCCCGACTGCGCTCCTGCTCGACCTGAGGATTCGGCGGCGGTTTGGGCCGGGCGAACGGATGGGCCGGCCGGCTCCGCTGGGGTTTGCGGCGCGGGTCGCGTTCGCGGCTCATGGCGGCCAAGCTACCACGAGCTCCGCTCCGCTCGCTACGACGCCCGCGCGGAAAATACGTTTGGCCAGGAGCCTGCTCCTAGGCCGGCTCGATCCAGCGGTCCAGCGCGGATGCGTCGACCGCGAGCCGCTGGATCAGGCTGCGGTCGCGCCGCAGCGCGCCCCACCAGCGCCACAGGTCGAGCTCTCCGCCCGCGGCAGCCAGCGGATGGCCGCGCAGCACCAGGTAGACCAGCGCGCGCAGGTGGGCCGCGATCACCGCGCCGCGGCAGCGCCGCAGCAGCGGCGGCGGGAAGTTCTTGACCGCGATACAGACGGCATTGCGAAACTCGCAGCGCTGGCGCAGGCCGCGGCGCCGCCCGAAGCTCGCGCCGCCGCGGTGCCGCACCCGCGCGCCGGGCACCAAGAGGCAGCGCCGGTCGCGCAAGCGCAGCCGGCAGGCCAGATCGACATCCTCGAAGCCGCCGAAAAAGCGCACGTCGAACTCTCCGGCGGCGATGAATGCGCTGCGCTTGAGCAGCATCGCGCCGCCGCTGGCACCAAACACCTCTTGCTCGAGCACATGGTCGGCCGCGTCCGCTCCGGCCAGATGCGGCGCCCCAAAGCCGCTCGACAGCAGCCGTACGCCGCCGCTCTCGAGCCGCCCGCCGCCGCCGAGCGGCAGGACCGCACAGGCCCAGCTGGCCACCGACTCGGGCGCGGCGCCGGCGGCGGCGGCGAGCGCTGCCAGCCACTCTGGCTCGGGCTCGGCGTCGCTATTGAGCAGCGCGACCAGCTCGGTTTGAGCCGCACCGATCCCGACATTGGCGGCGTTCGCGAACCCGCGGTTGCGATCGAGCACGATCGGCCGCAGCGCCGGCCGCCGCTGGTGCAGCCAGCGCACCGATTCGTCGCGCGACCCGTCGTCGACCACCAGCACCTCGGCGGCCGGCAAGGTCTGGCGCTGCAGCGACTCGAGCAGCGCCGGCAGCAGAGCGCGCCCGTTCCAGCTCGGGACCACGACGGTGATCTTCATGGCCGCATTCTAGGAGCGCTGGCTCTTAGCCTCCACGATCCCCGCGGTTTCTCATCATTAAGCGAAACGGTTCAGGCGTCCGCGAGTTCCCGCGGCGATTCCAATCCGGGTGGCATGGGCGGCCGAAGGGCGCCCATGGACGGCCTTGACGTGCCGAAATCAGCCCCGAAGATGTAACCGACGGCCTGGCTCATAGTCGCCGATGGGATTTTGATCTCGTGAGCTCTCTTGTCCATGGGCGCGCTGCGCGTGCCCATGCCACCCGGCTCCACCCCTGCGAATAGGCGCTGGGTTGGACTTTGCTGCCAAGGCGGCCTTCTCATGCGGCGCCGGGGCCAGATTGTAATTCCGACCGCCTCGGGCTAGGCTCCCAAATACTGGGGATCGGGATCGAGATGAAACTCTCGCGCCGCGCCGACAGCATCCAAGAGTCGCCGATCCGCAAGCTGGCGCCGCTGGCGCGCGAGGCGCGGCGCCGCGGGGTACGGATGTTCGACCTCAACATCGGCCAGCCCGACGTGCCCACGCCGCCCGAGTTTCTGCGCGCGGTGAGCAGCTTCGAGGGACCGGTGCTCGCCTACGGGCCTTCGGACGGGCTGCCGGAATTGCGCCGCGCGATGTGCGAATATTTCGCGCGCTACAAAATCGAGCTCGAGCCCGGCGAAATCCTGATCACCAACGGCGGCTCCGAAGCGATCCTGTTCGCTCTCAGCGCGGTCGCCGACGCCGGCGACGAGATCCTGATTCCGGAACCGTTCTACACCAACTACAACGGCTACGCCGCGCTGGCCAATCTGCGCGTGGTCCCGGTGCGCACGCGGGCCGAGGACGGCTTTCATCTGCCGCCCGACGCGCAGCTCGAGGCCGCGATCTCGCCGCGCACCCGCGCGGTGCTGATCTGCTCGCCCAACAACCCCACCGGCACCGTGCTCGGGTGGGAAGAGCTGGAGCGCCTGGCCGCCTTCGCACAGCGCCACGATCTGTTCGTGATCGCCGACGAGGTCTACAAGGAATTCACCTACGACGACCGTAAGCACCGTTCGATGCTGGAGCTGGCGCCGGTGCGCGAGCGGGTGATCGTCGTCGATTCGATCTCCAAGCGTTTCTCGGCTTGCGGCGCGCGGGTCGGCGCGCTGGTGACCCGCAACCGCGCGCTGATGGCGGCCTTTCTCAAATTCGGCCAGGCGCGGCTTTGCCCGCCCACCCTCGAGCAGCTCGGCGCGGTGGCCGCCTATCAGCTCGACGAGAGCTATTTCGACGCGGTGCGCGAAGAGTACCAGGGGCGGCGCGACGAGATGTTCGAGGCGCTGACCCGCGACCCCGGCATCGTGCTGCAGAAGCCGCGCGGCGCCTTCTACATGATGGTCAAGATGAAGGGCGTGCGGGACTCCGACGACTTCGCCCGCTGGCTGCTCACCGACCATCAGGTCGACGGCGAGACGGTGCTGGTCGCCCCGGCCGGCGGCTTCTACGCCACCGCCGGCGCCGGCCGCGACGAGGTGCGGATGGCGTATGTGCTCGAAGCCGCCAAGCTCAAGCGCGCGATGGAAGTCTTCCTCGCCGGCCTCGAGCACTACCGCGCGCAACAACCGTCGCTCTGAACCCTCTCGCTCTGGCGCGCCCCCTTGCTCGACGGCGCCAGCGGACGACTGATAGGATTAGCCAGTCGGCCACAGGCTCGGGAGGGGTCAAGCCCCTCCCCTACCGGGCCTTGCAGGCGCCCAATCCGATCCATGCCAAACGTCGATCTGCGGCTCGGGATGATCCAGTTCGTGGTGCTGATCCTGGCGCTGACGGTCCACGAGTCGGCCCATGCCTGGACCTCCAACCGGCTCGGCGATCCGACCGCGCGGATGCTGGGCCGGATCTCGCTCAACCCGCTGGTCCACATCGACCTGTTCGGCACGGTGGTGTTTCCGCTGCTGGCGATCTTCTTCGGCATCCCGGTCCTCGGCTGGGCCAAGCCGGTGCCGTTCAACCCGCGCTACCTGTCCGATCCGCGGCGCGACTGGATGCTGATCGCCGGCGCCGGTCCGGCCAGCAACCTGCTCCAGGCGATCGGATTCGCGGCCCTGCTCCAGCTGGTGCGGATCGGAGCCAGCGGCGCCACCGAGCTGCCCGGATACGTCGAGCCGCTGCTGGTGCTGTCCTACTTCGGGGTGTTGATCAACCTGGCGCTGGCGGTGTTCAACCTGATTCCGGTGCCGCCGCTCGACGGCGGCGGCGTGCTCCAAGGGGTGCTGCCCGATGCCGCGGTGCGGGGGCTCGAAAGCATCCGTCCCTACGGCATCTTCGTCCTGTATGCGCTGATGTTCTCGGGCGTGATCAGCGGCCTGTTTCGCGCCGTGGTGCTGCCGCTCACCCGCTGGCTGACCGCCCCCGCGGGGGGTTAAGCTCCGTTCGGGACCGGGCCGTGGCCGCCGATGCTCCTCAGTTCAAGCTCCAGCTGCAAAGCTTCGAGGGTCCGCTCGATCTGCTGTTGCATCTGGTCCGCAGCCGCGAGATCGACCTGCACCAGATTCCGATCGCCGAGGTCGCGCACCAATTCGGCTCGATCGTGCGCGGCTGGCAGGCGCTCGATCTGGCGATCGCCGGGGAGTATCTGCTGATGGCCGCGACCCTGGCGCAGATCAAGTCGCGCATGCTGCTGCCCAACTACGGCCAGCCCGAGGAGCCCGGCGCCGAGCCGGCCGCCGACCCGCGCGAGCAGCTGGTGCGCCAGCTGATCGAGCACCAGGCGCTGCAAGAGATCGTACAAAACTTGCAGGGCCGCGAGCAGAAGCAGCGTTTCGCGCTCGGGCGGCCCGACAGCGCGCTCAAAGAGATTCTCAAATCGGAGAACACTTTCCTCGAAGTCAACCTGTTCGACCTGCTGCAGGCCTACAACCAGATGCTGCGCCGCAAAGAGGCCGAAAGCTACCTCGAGGTGGCGCCCGAGCCGGTCTCGGTCAAAGAGAAGATGCGCGGCCTGCTCGGACGCCTGCGCCAGGACCAGGATCTGGACCTGCTGGAGCAGTTTCGCGCCTGCCGCAGCCGCATCGAGCTGATCGTCACCTTCCTGGCGGTGCTGGAGCTGCTGCGCCTGGGCCTGGTGCAGGTGCTCCAGGTCCAACCGCTGGGCGACATCACGATGCGCTCGAAGCTCGCCGCCGAGCAGGCCGAGCAGATCCTCGAGCAACAGGAATCGGACTTCGACAAGAAGGAATAGAAATAGCCATGGAAGACCTGGATCTGCTGGGCGCCGCCGCCGAGGCACTGATCTACGCCGCCGAGGAACCGATCACCACCGCCGAGCTGCTGCGGGTGCTCAAACCCGAACAGCCCGCCGATTTGGAGCGCGCCCTCGAGCAGCTCCGCGAGTCGACCAACACCGCGGTCCGCGGGCTGCGCCTGGTCGAAGTGGCCGGCGGGTGGCGCTTCGAGACCCGGCCCGAGTTCGGCCCGGTGATCGAGGTGCTGTACCACGACAAGCTGCGCCGCTCGCTGTCGCGCGCCGCGCTCGAGACCCTGGCGATCATCGCCTACCGCCAGCCGATCACCCTCCAGGAGATCTCCGAGCTGCGCGGGGTGGATTCGGGGGCGGTGCTGCGCACCCTGCTCGAGCGGCGCCTGATCCGGATCGCGGGCCGGCGCGAAGCTCTGGGCCGGCCCCTGATCTACGTCACCACCAAGGAATTCCTGCTCTACTTCGGGCTCAAGGACCTCACCGATCTGCCGACCTTGGAGGAATTCCAAAAGCTGGCCGAGGCGCAGGAGGGATCGCCGAATCCGTTCCAGCCCGATACCGCACCGGCCCAGGAAACCGCCGCGCCGGCCGCTGCCGAGCGGTCGGCCGAGCGGGAGCCGGCCATCGAGCCGCCGGCCGAATCCGGATGAGCCGCGCGGCGAGCCCGATCTCAACGCTCCGGATCGGCAAGTTCTTGGCCCACGCCGGGGTCGCCTCGCGGCGCCATGCCGAGCAGCTGGTGCGCGAGGGCCGGGTCACGGTCAACGGCGAGCGGCTGTCGGACTTGGCCCGGCGCGTCGATCCGGCCCGCGATCGGGTCCAGGTCGACGGCCGGCCGGTGCGGCCGGAGCGGCCGCGCTACCTGGCGTTCCACAAGCCGGAGGCGGTGCTCAGCACGCGCGCGGATCCGCGCGGCCGCCCGACCGTGTTCGACCTGGTTCGGGCCGAGCCCGAGCGCCTCTATCCGGTCGGCCGGCTCGACTATCGCAGCACCGGCCTGCTGCTTTTGACCAACGACGGGGAGCTGGCCCAACGGCTGACGCACCCTCGATTCGGCTGCGAGAAGGTCTATCGGGTCAAGGTCGAGGGCGACCCCAGCGAAGCGGCGCTGGAGCGGCTGCGGCGCGGCGTGGTCTTGGACCGCAAGCGCACCCGGCCGTGCAAGATCCGCCGGCTCGGGACCGGCCGCCATACCTGGCTCGAGATCGCCCTGCGCGAGGGCCGCAATCAACAGATCCGCAGGATGTTTCTCTACGCCCGCCACCCGGTGCTCAAGCTGCAGCGCATCCGAATCGGGCCGCTGGAGCTGGGCAAGCTGGCTCCGGGCGCGCTGCGGGAGCTGACCCGCCGCGAGGTGCTGGCCCTCCAGCAAGCGGCCGGCGCAGAAGCTCCCCCCTCGGGGTCCAACCCCCGAAAACCGGGTCTCGCTTGACAGACGAACAAACCCGCGGATATCATCCTAAGTTATCAAAATTCATACCCTTAGGCGTCGTGTCCGCCGCCAGCACCCGGCGCTGCGCAAGGGAATCTAAGAGTCGTGAACGAGGAGGACTTCAACTTCCATGGACGTTACTAAAGATCTGGGTGTTTCCCCGATGAAGGAGACGGGGAAGCACGCTTCGGGGCGAGAGTCGACGCCGCAATCCGATGGGCCGGACATGGCCACGCTGATGGAGAGCATGGACTTCGCTCAGCAGCGATTCACGCCGGGGCGCGTGGTGCCCGGCACGGTGCTTCAGGTCACCGAAAAAGAGGTCCTGGTCGATATCGGCTACAAGAGCGAGGGGGTGGTGCCGCTGCACGAGTTCCGCGACTCGAGCGGCGCGATCACCGTGCAAGCCGGTGATCAGATCGAAGTTCTGCTCGAGCAGATGGAAGACGAAAACGGCTACGTCCTCGCCTCCAAGGACCGTGCCGAGAAGATGAAAATTTGGGATGTAGTCGAGGGCGCCTACCGCGAAAACCGCACCGTGACCGGCAAGGTGATCGAGCGGGTCAAGGGCGGCCTATCGGTCGATATCGGCGTGCGCGCCTTCTTGCCCGGCTCGCAGATCGATGTCCGGCCGGTGCGCGATCTCGACAGCCTGCGCGGCAAAGAGTTCCGCATGAAGGTGCTCAAGGTCAACAAGAAGCGCGGCAACATCGTGCTGTCGCGCAAGGCGGTGGTCGAAGAGGAGAACGCCTCCAAGAAGCGCGAGACGCTCAAGGTGCTCAAAGAAGGCCAGCTCTTGAACGGCGTGGTCAAGAACATCACCGAGTACGGCGCCTTCATTGACCTGGGCGGCATCGACGGCCTGCTGCACATCACCGACATGTCCTGGGGGCGGGTCAATCACCCCTCCGAGCTGTTCGTGGTCGGCGACGAGGTCGAGGTGGTGGTGCTCAAGTTCGATCCCGAGAGCGAGCGGGTCTCGCTGGGCTACAAGCAGCGCAGCCCCGATCCTTGGCAGGCGGTGCCCGACAAGTATCCGGTCCACTCCAAGGTCAAGGGCAAGGTCGTTTCGCTGACCGATTATGGCGCCTTCGTCGAGCTCGAACAGGGTGTCGAAGGGCTGATCCATGTCTCCGAGATGTCGTGGAACAAGCGGCTCAAGCACCCCTCCAAGGTGCTCGCGGTCGGCGACATGGTGGAGGCCGCGGTGCTCGACATCGACGTCGGCGCGCGGCGCATCTCGCTGGGGCTCAAGCAGACCGAGCCCAACCCGTGGAAGCTGATCAAGCAGCGCTACAAGCCCGGCGACAAGGTCGAAGGCAAGGTCCGCAACCTGACCGATTTCGGCGCGTTCGTCGAGATCGCCGAAGGCATCGACGGCTTGATCCACGTCTCCGACATGAGCTGGACCAAGAAGGTGCGGCACCCGTCCGAGGTGCTCAAGAAGGGCGACTCGGTCACCGCAGTGATCCTCAACATCGACGCCGACAACCAGCGCCTCTCGCTCGGGCTCAAGCAGCTGCAGCCCAACATCTGGGACGAGTTCTTCAGCAACCATCATCTCGGGCAGGTGGTGGAAGGCACCATCACCAAGCTGACCAAATTCGGCGCGTTCGTCGAGATCGCGGAGGGCATCGAAGGTCTGGTGCACATCTCCGAGATCGACGAGGGGCACGTCGACAACCTCGAAGACCGCTTCAAGGTCGGCGACAAGCTGACCATGAAGATCATCAAGCTGGATCAACCCGACAAGAAAGTCGGCCTGAGCGTCAAGGCCATGAAACAGGACGTGCGCCAACACGAGCTCGGCCAGTACATCGACTACATGAACGAGCGCAAGATCAGCTTCGGGGACGTGGTCGGAGATTTCCCGGGCCGCGATTCGATCGGTCGCCGCGAGAAGAAGCGGGGCCGCCGGCCGCGGGTCGAGGACGACGACTTCCAAGACTATCGCAATTACGATCAAGACCTCGATGAATAGGATGCGTCGCGGCCCGAACCGTGCCGTGCACCCGAGCTCGGCGCAGCGCCGCGCCGGCGACGTGTCCGTGCCGCTTTAAGGAGCCAGGGCATGACCAAGGCCGAGTTGGTCGAAGAAGTGTCCGCCGTTTCCGACCTGACCAAGAAACATTCGGAGATCGTGGTCAACACGGTCTTCAAGGCCATCATCGGCGCGCTGCACAAAGGCGAGAAAATCGAGCTGCGCGGCTTCGGCTCGTTTCGCCTGCGCAGCCGCCGATCGCGTCGCGGGCGCAACCCCAAAACCGGCACCATGGTCGACGTGCCGGCCAAGAAGATCCCCTATTTCAAGCCCGGCAAAGAGCTCAAGGAACTGATCAACTCGCCTTGAGCCCCGCCGCCCCGCGCACCGGCTCGAAGCAGTGAGGTACCTTTATGCGCCCTGGCGCGCTCCCTACATCCGCCGCGCCAGCGGCAAGCCGCGCGGCGGCTGTCTGTTCTGCAGCCTGGCGCGCGCGCGTTCCGACCGGCGCCATCGCATTCTGCATCGCGGGGCTAACTGCCTGGTGGTGCTCAACGCTTTTCCGTACTGCAGCGGCCATCTCATGATCGCTCCGTTCCAGCATCGCCCGGGCCTGGCCGCGCTCGATGCCGCGGCTGCCCACGAAATGATCGACCTCGCGGCTTGGGCCGAGGCCATCCTGCGCCGCTGCTACCGGCCCGACGGACTCAACCTGGGAATCAATCTGGGCCGGGTTGCCGGCGCCGGCGTGGCCGGCCACGTGCACCTGCACGTCCTGCCGCGCTGGAACGGCGACACCAACTTCATGGCCACGGTCGCCGACGCGAGGGTGGTGCCGGAAGCGTTGAGCGAAACCTACCGGCGCCTGCTGCCGCACTTCCGCGGGCTGATGCGGCGGCGAGAATCTGGATCCTCGGGAACATGACGGAGCCCGTTTTCGGGACGGGACAAGCCCCTCCCCTACATTCCGTTCTCTGGGATGGACAAGCCCCTCCCCTACACGTCTCCCGGCAGGCCCGGACCGGTTGATGATGGGATTGCAACCGCCGATCCGCGTGCTGCTGGCCAAGCCGGGTCTCGACGGCCACGACCGCGGCATCAAGGTCATCGCGCTGGCGCTGCGCGACGCCGGCATGGAGGTGATCTACACCGGGATCCGGCAGAGCGCGGCGATGATCGCGGAGGCCGCCCTGCAAGAAGATGTCGAGGTCCTCGGGCTCAGCATCCTGTCCGGGGCCCACAACTCGCTGGTGCCCGACCTGATGCGCGAGCTGCGCGCGCGCGGGCTCGAACAGGTCCTGGTCGTGGTCGGCGGGATCATTCCGGAAGCCGACGTGGCCGGGCTGATCGAGCTCGGGGTCGATCGAGTGTTCGGTCCCGGTACCGCGATGGCCGAGATCGCGCGCCATATCGAGAGCCGGATTGCGGCCCGGCGGGCCGCCGAAGCCTCCGAAACCGAGTCCTAACGGGAGGGGACAAGCCCCTCCCCTACATCCGGAGCGGGCCGGACGCCGGCGCCGCTGGTGTATCCTTGGGCCCGCTGGAGCATCTAAGTGGACGTGCAGGCTGCCTGGTTCCGCGAGCTCCAAAGGCTGCGCGCGCGGAACGGCAGCTGTTAAACTTCCAGGGCATAACGTTAGACCGTCATGCAGACTATGACGAGTTAGGAGAACATCCATGGCGAACAAGGTCCAGGTGTTTACCGACGGCAATTTCGAACAAGAGGTGCTCAAATCCGACATCCCCACCCTGGTCGATTTCTGGGCGGTCTGGTGCGCTCCGTGCCGGGCCCTGGCTCCGACGGTCGAGGAGATCGCCGCCAACTACGACGGCAAGATCAAGGTCGGCAAGCTCAATGTCGACGAGAACGCCGAGGTCAGCGGCAATTTCCAGATCCGCGGCATCCCGACCCTGCTGCTGTTCAAGAACGGCATGGTTCAGGAGACCCTGGTCGGGCTGCAGGCCAAGGAGAAGATCGAGTCGGTCCTTAACAAGTACGTCTAAACCGTCCGGCGGCGGTTCAGGCGCGCCATCCCGGGAATGTGACGTTCGGCCAGCTTGACAGGGAAGGGCCGAATCTCTAGGATTTGGCGAGTCTTTTTTGCTCCATCCTCCCTTGAGCCATGCGGATCGATCTAGAGGAGTACGCTCGTAAACTGCGTGTCTTCGACGGCTTGGTGCCGCTCGAGGACGAGCGCTACGCTTCCGAAGGCATCCATCCGCAGGGACCGGCCCACATGCACCTCGAAGTCCAAGGAGCCTCGCGCCGCTTTCGGCTCAACGGGGATCTGGATCTGAGCCTGGAGCTGGAATGCTGCCGCTGCCTGCGCCGCTTTCCGTACGACCCGCATCTGCATTTCGAGCTGCTGATGGCGCCGCAATCGGATGCCCCGGGCGAAGGCGAGTGGCCGATCGAGGACCAAGAGCTGGAGGTCAGCTTCTACCGCGAGCCGCAGCTCGAGCTCGAGGACTTGGTGCAGGAGCAGGTGTTTCTGGTCCGACCGATGAAACCGATCTGCAAACCGGAGTGCCGCGGGCTGTGCCCGCACTGCGGCGCCGATCTCAACCAGGGCCTGTGTTCGTGCCCGACTCCGGAACCGAGCTCGCCGTTCGCGGTCTTGAAGCGGCGCTCCAATAATTGAAACGCCTTGAACAAGGAGAATCGTCATGCCCAATCCGAAACGCCGACATTCCAAAGCGCGCCGCGACCGGCGGCGCACCCACGACGCGCTCACCACGCCCGCGCTGTCGGAGTGTCCGCACTGCCACCAGATCTGCCGCCCGCATCGCGCCTGTCCACACTGCGGCTACTACAAGGGCCGTGAGGTGATCGCAACCGAGAGCGTGTAGCCAGCGGCCTCGAATTGACGCGGGCCGAGCGCTGGCCGACCCGCTTGGGGGGGAGACATGGAGCGGGGACAGACCGCCGCCAACAACCGAATCGCGGTGGACGCCATGGGCGGCGACGCGCCGCCGGAAGCCAATGTGCTGGGCGCGATCCAAGCCGCCCGCGAGCTCGGCATCGCCTCGGTGCTTGTGGGTCGCGAGGAGCAGCTCCGGCCGCTGCTGGAGCGCGAGCAGGCCGCCTCCCTACCGATCGAGATCCGCCACGCCGACGAAGTGATCGGGATGCACGAGTCGCCCTCGATCGCTCTGCGGCACAAGAAGGGCTCGTCGCTGCGGGTCGCCGCCGGATTGGTCAAAGCCGGCGAGGCCGCCGGGCTGGTCAGCGCCGGCAACACCGGGGCGGTGATGGCGACCGCGATGCTGACCTGGGGCACCATCCCGGGCGTGGATCGCCCGGCGCTGGCCGCGGTGGTTCCCAATCCCAAGGGCAACAGCGTGATCTTGGACGTCGGCGCCAACGTCGACTGCAAAGTCCACCATCTGCTGCAGTTCGCGATCATGGGCTCGATCTTCGCCCACAAGATCCTGGGCGTCGGCGAGCCGCGGGTCGGGCTGCTCAACATCGGTGAAGAGGAAAGCAAGGGCGATCTGGCCGCCAAGCAGGCTCACAAGCTGCTCAAGGATTCGCCGCTGAACTTTCTCGGCAACGTCGAAGGTCAGGACGTGTTCAACGGCCGCGCCGACGTGGTGGTGTGCGACGGATTTCTCGGCAACGTGGTGCTCAAAGTCAGCGAAGGGCTGGCCGAGACCATCGAGCACATCCTGCGCACCGAGCTGTCGCGCAGCGTCCGCACCCGCCTGGGCTACGCGCTGGCGCGTCCGGCGCTCAAGGCCTTCCGCAAGCACGTCGACTACGCCGAATACGGCGGCGCGCCGCTGCTGGGGGTGCGCGGCACCTGCATCATCTGCCACGGCCGCTCCAGCGCCAAGGCGATCCGCAACGCGATCCGGGTCGCGCACAGCGCCGCGCAGGGCCGGATCAACCAGATCATCCAATCCGAGATCGATGTCCTGCGCCGGCACGAAGTCGAAGAGTCCGCGACCGCTTGAGGCAGCATGGAACCAACCAAGCAGCCCAGTTTCCCGCTCACCTTCGCCGGCTCGGTGGCCCTGGTCACCGGCGGCGGCGGCGGGATCGGCAGCGAGCTGGTGCGGGTCCTGGCAGCCTGCGGCCTGACCGTTTATGCCGCGGGTCGAAACCGCGACAAGCTCGCGGCCGTGGTCTCCGAGGTCGAGGCGGCCGGCGGCCGGGCGCTGGCGCTCGAGCTCGATCAGACCTCGAGCGCTTCGGCCGGCGCCGCGCTCGAGCGGGTGCTGGCGGAGCAGAACCGGATCGACTATCTGGTCAACAACGCCGGCATCGTGCGCGACCAGCTGCTGCTGCGCATGAAGGACGAAGACTGGTCGGCGGTTCTGGAGACCAACTTGAGCGGCATGTTCCGCTGCTGCCGGGCGGCGCTGCGGCCGATGCTGCGCCAGCGTTTCGGCCGGATCGTCAACGTCAGCTCGGTCATCGCGCTGATGGGCAACGCCGGCCAGGCCAACTACGCGGCCGCCAAGGCCGGGATCCTGGGGTTCACCAAGGCGCTGGCCCGCGAGGTCGGCTCGCGCGGCATCACCGCCAACGCGGTCGCCCCGGGCTTCATCGCGGCCACCCCGATGACCGACGCCCTGGGCCCTGAGCTGCGCGAGGGCATGCTGCGGGCGATCCCGCTGGAGCGCTTCGGCACGCCGCACGATGTCGCGGGCGCGGTCGCCTTCCTGCTCTCGGATCAGGCCGGCTACATCACCGGGCAGGTCCTGAGCGTCTGCGGCGGCATGAGCATGACCCGTTAGAAGCCGGAGGGGCGTCATCCCGGCGCAAGCCTTGCACCCTGTCATCCCGGCGCAAGCCGGGATCCAGACGGTTCCGGCTGGCGCCGGAATGACCTCATTCGGATTGCAGCCGCTTTTCGGGAGGGGACCAGCCCCTCCCCTACAAGGCGAGGAGGTCGAGCGAGCGCAACGCGTCGAAGGGAATGCATGCAGGGGCGGGCCTCGTGCCCGCCCGCGGGAGGGGAGCCCCGGACGAGCTCCTCCCCTACAATGCAAGGAAGCCGAGCGAGCGCAGCGAAGCAGATGGCGGCGCCGCCGGGCGCAGTTTGTGCTAGACTTGTCGGTTCCAGCTGGGTCAATAGGCTAAGCTGCGTGAACGTCTTTTTGGGTCGAACAGGAGCTTGAAGGAGGGAAGGGCAAGTCATGCCGTCTGTGGAAGAAACCGTCAAGAAGATCATCGTGGAACAGCTCGGGGTGGACGAGGAGGAAGTCACCGCAGAAGCCTCGTTCGTCGAGGATTTGGGGGCCGACTCGCTCGACACGGTCGAGCTGGTGATGGCGCTCGAAGAAGAGTTCGACATCGAAATCCCCGACGAGGACGCCGAGAAAATAACCAAGGTCAAGGACGCGGTCAGCTATATCGACAGCCACAGCAAGGAAAAGAAGAGCTAGGCGCAAGCTCGAGCAGAGCATGGAACGACGGGTCGTGGTCACCGGAGTGGGGCTGGTTTCCCCGCTCGGTGTCGGCACCAAGCCGACTTGGGAGGGTCTGGTGCGCGGCCAAGCCGGCATCGGCCCGATCACCCGCTTCGACGCCAGAGAGTTCGACGCGCGGATCGCCGGCGAGGTCAAAGGTTTCGAGCCGCGCGACTTCATCGAGCCCAAAGAGGTCAAGAAAATGGACCTCTTCATCGCCTACTCGCTGGCCGCGGCCCAGTTCGCGCTCGAATCGGCGCACTACTCCATCGGCCCCGGCGAAGCCGAGCGGATCGGCGTCCTGGTCGGCAGCGGGATCGGCGGTTTCGGCATCATCGAGCGCGAGCACGAGAAGCTGCTCAAGAGCGGGCCGAGTCGGATCTCACCGTTCTTCATCCCGGCGGTGATCGTCAACCTTGCCTCCGGGCACATCTCGATCCGGTTCGGCGCCAAGGGTCCCAACTCGGCGACCTGCACCGCCTGCTCGACCGGGGCCCACGCCATTGGCGACAGCTACAAGCTGATCCAGCGCGGCGCCGCCGAGGTCATGATCGCCGGCGGGACCGAAAGCGCGATCACCCCGCTCAGCGTCGGGGGCTTCGCCGCCATGCGCGCGCTCTCGACCCGCAACGACGATGCCGCCAAGGCCAGCCGGCCGTTCGACCGCGACCGCGACGGCTTCGTGATCGGCGAAGGCGCCGGGGTCCTGATTCTGGAAGAGCTCAAGCACGCGATACGCCGCGACGCGCCGATCTTGGCCGAAATCGTCGGCTACGGCATGAGCGGCGACGCCTTCCACATGACCGCGCCGCCGCCGGACGGCTCGGGCGCGATTCGAGTCATGCAGGCGGCGCTCGACGATGCCGGCGTCCCGTCGCAAATCGTCGGCTATATCAACGCTCACGGCACCAGCACGCCGCTCAACGACAAGGTCGAGAGCTTGGCGATCAAGAAAGTGTTCGGCGAGCACGCCTATCAGCTCGCGATCTCGTCGACCAAGTCGATGACCGGGCATCTCTTGGGCGCCGCCGGCGGCCTGGAAGCGGGCATTTGCGTGCTCGCGCTGCAGGACCAAATGCTGCCGCCGACCATCAACTACGACAACCCCGATCCCGACTGCGATCTCGACTACGTGCCCAACAAAGCGCGCGAGGTCGCTTTCGAGTACGCGCTCTCCAATTCCTTCGGCTTCGGCGGCACCAACGCCGCCCTCCTGTTCAAGCGCTTCGAATCCTAGCGCCCCCGTGCATAGGCAAACGGGTGGCATGGGCGTGCGCAGCAAGCCCATGGCCGAGCCGCGCACGAACTCCACGCTCGCCCTGCAGGTGCCGTGGGCAAGCTCTGCTTTGCCCACGGACGACCCACGTACCGCTGAGCATGCTCTCCGGGTGGCATGGGCGTGCGCAGCAAGCCCATGGCCGAGCCCTGCAGGCTCAATTGCCTGAAATTTAGTTTGACAACCCCCTTGCCGTAATCTAGCTTAGGTATTGGCGCGTTTTTCTCCGTCGAATTAGCCTCCATCCGCCAACAGAGTTGCTCGTTGCAAAGTAGGGGCTTCAAGGGAGGGTCTGCTGAGTCATGGGCGCGGGTTCCCGCAGCAACCGCTTCGGGCCAACCCGTTCCGTGCACGCTCTGCTTTGGACTCTGGTTCTGTGCGGCCCGGCCACGGCTGAGCGACTCTACGTCCTCGGCACCCAGCTCTACCACGGCAGTCCGGAGACCGGCCTATCTGCTTTCGGGCCGATCTCCGGCTACGGCGACTACGATGCTCTGACGGCCCGGGTGCGGCCGGGAAACGCTCTCGGCATTCCGGCCGGTCCGTTTCTGCTCGAGACCTCCGACTTCGATCGACTCGCCGCCGCGCTGGCGTCGTACCGGATCAATCTGCTGCGCACGTTCCTGGCCGGCTACAGCAACATCAACTACGTGACCGGCGCCCCCACCGAACCGCGCGGCGCCGGGTTGAACTGGAGGGACCACCAGCCGTTCGTCCTCGCGCAGGGCCGCTACGATTTGAATCGGCTCGACCCGACCTTCGTCGCCCGGCTTCAGAACTGGGTCGCGTTTGCAGGGGCGGCGATCGGACCTGACGGACTGCCGGCGCCGATCCTGACCGTGGTGGTGCTGGTCAACCGCTTGGAGCTGATCCGCAGCGGCAACGGCGAGCGGCGCGCCTGGGACAACAGCCCGTGGAACGCGCGCAACAACGCAAGCGGCGTGATCGCGAACTCGTCCAGCGGTCTGGCCGATTTTATCGCCGCCGCCGACCCGTTCCCGACCGCACAAGAGCTGCAGCTTCGGGCGCTGCAGGAAAACTACGTCAAGCGCATCGTCGAGGCGCTGCGCGGCCAGCCCTACGTCCTGTTCGAGCCGATGAACGAGCCCGAGATCCGCGACGGCGCCACCGCCGAGGCGATCGCCCGCTGGCTCAACCTGTGCGGCCGCTGGATCCACGAAGCCGACCCGAGCCGCTACGTCCTGACCGAGCTGTACCGCCGCGACGGCTTCGATCCCCTCAACTACCTCGACGTCGAATCGGAATACCCCTACGTCTACGACCTGCCGCACGCCGACATCCTGCAGCTCCTGGGCGACCAGTGGATGAACCGCCGCGACCCGGATCGTCACGAGCGCATGGAGGTCAAGCTCGAACGCATCAGCCCGTCGAGCCTGTATCGCCGCTACCTGCGGCCGATCTTTCTCGACGACGACGGCTCCACCTTCCCCTACCCCGGCGAGAGCGGCCGCGCGCGCGACGATCCCGGGCGCGTCGCGCGCGACTGGGCGCGCCGCGCGTGGGCGGCCGGCGCTTCCTTCAACCACAAGGACAACTACGGCACCACCGATCCGCCCGGCGACGCCTGGGACTACCCGTTCCGCGAAGCGCTGAGCCTCTTCGGCAGCGGCGGCGTCTTCGATCTCGAGACGCTCTCGGCCTTGCGCCAAGAGATTCAACGCGCCGAGCCGCCGGCCGCGATCCCGGATCGGATCGCGTTCGACCTCGAGCCGATCGGGGTCGCCCCGGCGCTGCGTTCCGGCGACTCCCTGCTCTGCAAGCTCACCCTGCTCAACCGAACCAACGAGCCGCAGCCGATCCTGGTCAGCCTGCGCTACCAGGATTCGAGCGGCGCCGAGCACATCGGCGAGCACTTCCTCTACACCGTGCCGCCCGCCGCCCAGTGGATCGAGCTGCCGCTCGCCATCCCCTTCTCCCCGCCTCCCGGCGTGCTGCCGGGCACCGTCTACTTCCACCTGGTCGCCGAGGAACCGATCGCCGCCCCAACCCAGGATCGCAGCGACGACCTCGACCGCGACGTCCTCGAGGTCGCTTATGAAACCTGATCCGATTTGCCCATCTTCTTGGGCCCCGATTCTGTGGTCGATCGTGATCCTGCTGGCAGCCGCTTCACCGGCTCGCAGCATCCTCAACGAGCAACCCTTCGGCACCTTCGTCAGCGACTACACCGGCGGATACCAGCTCCACGCAGTGGATCTCAACGCCGATGGCGCGCTCGATTTGGTCGCGGGATCCATCAATTATAGTGCCATCAAGTGGGCCTTGGGGCCGGGACCGACGACGCTGGCAAATCCTGTGGATCTCGGCGGTAACTATCTGCTCGGCCTGCTCGATTTCGACCAGGATGGCCTTCAGGATCTCATTCTGAACGATGCGATTCTTTTCGCAAGACCCGGGGCGCCACCGATCCTGCGATCGCTCTCGACGCGACTTGATTACGGCGACAAGGCAGTCATCTTCCGCAACCATCCGCGCGATCCTGTCATCGTGGTCAAGGCGGGTAACTCCACGACGTGCTTCACGGCTCAACTCATTCGGGCCAACCTCGAAGTCTCAGACAGCTTGAGGGAGTGCCTCGACACCGATCTCACTCACCTGGCCATCGGAGAAGTCAATGGCGATGGCCTCACGGATTTGATCTTGACCCTTGGAGCCACCGGCGAGGTGCACGTTTGGTTGGGGTTGGGATCTGGCCGCTTTCGCCCGGCAGCGCGCCAGGCATTACCCGGCTATGCCTGGAATGCAACAGCTTTCGATCTCGACCAAGACGGGGTTCAGGAAGTGTGGGCGTCCCAACGGTTCTCTCGAGAGCTCGCAGCCTATCGTTTTGATTCAGGGCTACACCGACTGGCGCGCTATGCCATTCCCACTTTGACCAAGACCCTCAAAGCGGCCGACCTCGATCTCGACGGCAACCTCGATCTTTATGGGCCCACCTATGCTAACTCGATCTGGATCGGCTATGGTGACGGCGATGGCGGCCTGCGCGAGCAAGCGACTGTGCCACTTGCGATAGACCCTCGCGATTGCAGCGCCGGCGACTTCAATCAAGACGGCCTCATCGACCTAGCCACTCTCGACCCACTCCAGATTGCCTTCGCCACCGCTCCAAGGGAATGGGATTTTGGATCCCGCTTCACGCCCTTCGAATCGGAATCGTATCCGACCGTCCATGCGCTCCTGGATCTCGATGCTGATGGCCGACTGGAAATCGTCACCACAACTTATCAGGGTGCTGACTCCCCCCGTTCCTTCCAAGTCTTTCGAGCCGATGAAAACCTCGATTTGCAGCTCCACCAGCAAATGGACTTAGAGCTGCCCCGACCAGTGCTTCGTCCACCACTGGACTTCGATCGTGACGGTGACTTGGATATCCTTGTCACCTCCGCGCTTTGCTCTTCGTACGACCAGGCGTGTCAAATCCAGGTGTTGCAAAACGACGGCGACGGGCAGTTTGTCTCCTTGGCGCCAGTCGTCCTATCGGAGGTTCGTTACTCTCTCTCCATGACCGCAGCCGACCTGAATGGAGATCGGCTCCCGGACCTTGCGGTCTACGACTCTCGCCGAGGTAAGCTGCTATTTCATAAGAATCGCGGTGCAGGAGCTTTCAGTTATCACAGCTCGTTGGACGTGCCGTCTCTCTCACAAGTGCACAGCGCCGATATCGACCGCGATGGCCGTTTCGATCTAGTTGGAGTCAGCCTGCCTCACGTCTGGTATTTGCACGCTACAGGGCCGTTTCAGTTTGAACTCACACGGACGCGGTTGGATGACACGAGTTACTACGGCAGCGAGCTGGCTGACATGAATGGGGATGGTCATCACGATTTACTGACCTCTCAGTTTGTTCATCTCGGAATAGGTAATGGAACGTTCAGCCAAGGTAGAATTCCGATTCCTTCCTCCGGCGGCTACCAGATTCAGGTAGCCGACGCAGATGCCGACGGAGATTTGGACATTCTATATCCTTGGAGCGTTCTGCTGTGGGAATCTGGGCGCCTGCTTAGCGTGCGACCTCTTCCGTTTAGAAGCTCCCGCTACGCGCTGGCCGGGGATTTGGACGGAGACGGGCTTCCCGACCTTGTGGGAGCCAACTACTATGACCCGCCCGGGATCCAAACCGCCCGCGGCAGGGGTCCAGCGGCGTCGGCGACCGGATTTCTTCAGGACAGCCTCGTCACTCCCGCCTACCTCAGCCTGCTCGACGGCAGGACCCTCTGGAGCAGTCAGTGATGCGTCCTCACGATCGATGCCATAGGGCTGTACCAGCATGCGTTCTCTTCTTGATGTGCTCTGCTGCCGCAATCCATCCCGACGATCTCTACGTCGACTCCTCGACCGGGAACGACTCCTTCCCAGGCACCCGATTGCAGCCGCTCCGCACCATTACCCACGCCCTGTCCGTGAGCTCGCGGGACACGACGATCCATCTCGCACCCGGGATCTATCAGCGCAACACCGGAGAACTTTTCCCGCTCCAGCTCTTGCCCGGGGTCAAGCTGCAAGGCGAGGATCCGAGCTTCACCGTTATTCGTGCCGGCGTGGAAAGCGATGTGCTTCACCTTCCACAAAACACCGGACCCTTTGACTCGATCGAGTTACGCGGGGTCCAAATCGAGAATGGTTCTGCCGGCATTCGAGTCGATGCTCCAGATTTCCTATCGCTCATCATTCTGACTGTGCACACTACAATATTCTCAAATCTTGCGACCGCAATCGCCACGCGAGCGTCTGCCGGCGCAATAACCGATATCACTGTTTTGGACTCATCCTTCTTAGACTCCCATACCGGCATCTACACCTATGGCACAACCGGCTACTTAGGGCTGGTCCGAACCCAGAGCCGCCTTCATGTCGAACGGTCGAGATTCTCCAGACTTCGTCACGCCCTCGATTCTTCCATCCATGAGGGCGGCTTCACCCAGATTGCACTATCCGACATCCTGGCAACAAACGTAGACACTGCAATCGACCTCACTTCTACAGCCGAAGACGATTCTCCGACCTACGGTAATCTTCACGAACTCCAGATCACGAATTCGACGATCACGGGAGGGTCAAACATCGTAACCGGCTACGCCTACTATGGCGGTAGCACCACAATCGCCATCGACAACAGCACCCTGCGCGGTGGCGGCAGCCTCATTTCCTTCACCTACTACTGTGGCAGGTATTGTGTCACTCCATATATCGACTTGACGTGCCGTGATACCATCATGTCGAATTCGACGGATTCTGCCCTTCGAGGAATCAATCGCATTCTACTTGATAGATGTATTCTTCACAGTAACAACAAC
>DASWHO010000367.1:0-4516 GCA_036398155.1 Acidobacteriota bacterium | reverse complement strand
GCTGGTGGGAGAGAACCGGACCGCCGAGTCGGTCCACGGCGAGAACGGCCTTGGCAACGTCGAGTTGGACGTGCGGCCGTGTCCCATCGATCCCCGGTTCGGGCCGGATCGGATCATCGAAATGGTGCATAACCAGCCCGGAGAGCTCACGCTGGTTCCGATCGGACCGTTGACCAACATCGCTTTGGCGGTGCTCAAAGACCCCTCGATCGTGCCGCTGGTGAAAGAGGTGGTGCTGATGGGAGGCGCGGTATCGGGCGGCAACGCCACCGCGGTCGCCGAGTTCAACATTTGGGGCGATCCCGAGGCGGCGCAAATCGTCTTTCGCGCCGACTGGCCGCTGACCATGGTCGGTCTCGATGTCACCGAAAAGACCGTGTTCACCCCCGCCCACTTGGACCAGCTCGGCCCGCGCCGCGGCCCGCAGACCGATTTCGTGGCCCAGGTGTTTGCGTTCATGTTCGAACGCATGAAAAAGTACGGTCGCAGCGGCATGTCGATGCACGATCCGCTGGCGGTCGGCTACGTGATCGATCGCAGCCTGCTCCATACCCAGTGCTTCCCGGTGGAGGTCGAAACCGATGGCAAGCTGACGCGCGGCGCCACGGTCGCGGACCGGCGCCGGCGCGAGCCGGCCGAACGCTGCGCCCATGTCGGCCTCGAGGTGGCGGCGGACCGATTCCTGCGGCTCTTCACCACCCGCCTGCAAGGCAAGTAAGCTAGTGGCTTGGATTCGATTGACGAACCAGGATGAGCCCCCTATCCTATGTGTTTTCCGGGCGGTTAGCTCAGCGGGAGAGCACCTGCCTTACAAGCAGGGGGTCACTGGTTCGAGTCCAGTACTGCCCACCAAGGCCAGATCACGCGGGGTCGTAGTTCAGCTGGTTAGAACGCCGGCCTGTCACGCCGGAGGTCGCGGGTTCGAGTCCCGTCGGCCCCGCCACCCAGCTCGAAGCGGGCCCACTCCGGCCCGCGGCGAACCTTTCTCTTCACCCCCAAGAATCCGCGGCAGGATCCTCGCCTGTCGACTGACGAAGCGGCCCTCGGCGCGGGCTATTTGGCCTCCGTCTTGAGCATGGTGTAGCTGGCGATGGCGCAGAGAAACAGGCAGACCGCGAACAGCAGCGCCCCGCGCGGGCTGACAAACAAGCTGACCGCCAGCTGGTCCGAGAGCCGCAGCACCAGCCCGCCGACCAGCGCCACCAGCCCGAGCCCATAGGAGATTTTGAGGATCAGACGAATCGCTTTATCCATCGGTTCTCCTCCCTCTCAACCCAAAGCAACGCGCATGCCGAGCGGCTCAGCGGCTCTCCACTCTCCGGTGGAAGAGATAGGCGCAATCCCGCAGCTCGGCTCGCTCCCCATTATGCACCGCATAGCGCGCCGGCTCGCCGCTCTTGCTGTGACTCCACAATGCGGCACCGGCGTAGCGCCCATCTTTGTCGATCGCGTAGAACTTGAGGTTGTCGATCTTTTCCGGCCGGCCGCTTGGACCGAGCCGCTCGGGGGCGACCTCGACCAAACGCGCCAAGCTCCGCAGCGCGGCCTGCTCGGGCTCCAGCCCCTGGCGCATCAGCTCGACCACGGTATGGGCTCCGCACAGCCGCAGGTTGCCGTCGCCCCATCCGGTTGAGCCGCACGAACCGATCCGCCCATCGCTGTAGACTCCGGCCCCCAGGATCGGGGAGTCGCCGACCCGTCCCGGGATCTTGAAGAAAAGGCCCGAGGTGGTCGTGACTCCGACCAGACCGCCGTGCCGGTCCAGCAGGCTGAGATGAATGGTGCCGTGCGGCAGCACGTCCTCGCGCCCGTACTTGTCGAAGAACCAGCGGATGTCGGGATCCTGCTCCTCGGCGGCGACCGGAATCCAGTCGTCGTGACCGGCCAGGTTCTCGCGCCAGTAGAGCCAGACCTTGCGGGCTCGATCGGTGAGCAGATTCTGTTCCGGGAAGCCTTGGGCGCGGGCGAAAGCCAGCGCGCCTTCTCCGACCAGCAGCACCCGGCTGGTGCGCTGCAGCACCCGTAGCGCCACCGCGGCGGGGTGTTTGATGTTTTTCAGCGCGCCGACGCTTCCGGCCTGCATGTTGCGCCCGTCCATCACCGCGGCGTCCAGCTCGACCTCCCCCTCGGCGTTGGGAATGCCCCCATACCCGACGGTCATGTCGTCGGGATCGGCCTCGACCGTGCCGACCGCGGCCACCGCCGCTTCGAGCGGGTCCTCGCCGCGCTCGACGCGCGTGATCGCATCGGTCACCGCCGCCAGGCCGTTGTAGGAGGCGATCGCCACGATCCGGCCCTGACCACCGCGGCCGCTCGCTAGCTCGGCACCCTCGGGCCACGGCTGATCGCGATCGGCGGCGGCCGCGGCCGCGCGCGGCCATGCGCCGCCGGCGAGCAGTGCGGTCAGAAAGCCGCGCCGATCGATCCCCTTAGCGCTCACGATCTACCCCCCCCTCGTTGGTCCCGACTCAAGCGTGGTCCTCCGAGGAGCGCCGCGCCGGCCCCGGGCGGCGCTGCGGCTCGGTCACGATGCGCTTCAGCGCCTCGAGCAACTGAGCCTCGCGTCCTTCGAGATAGTCCGCATCCCAGGCGATCAGCCGGTCGCTGCCGTCGGGCAAGATTTCGAGCACGATCGCGCTCTCCCCGTCGACCACTACCTCCACGATCATGCCCGTTTTCCGCTCCGGTCCGCCGAATCGTTTCGCGGAGTCGACTCCGAGTCCGGCTCCTGGCGAGCTTAGATCCTGGTGGCCGAATCGGTCAACAGCCGTGTTCTCCTGGCTGCGTCGCGGCGGTAGTACAAGACTTTTTCCTGCGAGATCAGGACCTGACCCGGCCGCGCGCCGCGGAATTTGCGGACCCAGCGCTGGCGGGTGTAAGCGACCTCGACCGGATCGGCGTTGGATTTGCTGTAGTGGGCGGCGAGCTCGGCCGCGTCGAGCAGCCACTCCCGTTCCGGCTCGATCCCTTTGGCCAGCGGGATCACCACGTGCGAGCCGGGTGTGCCGCGCACGTGCATCCAGAGGTGATAGCCGCGGGCGTGCCGAAAGGTGAGGCGGTCGTTCTCGGCCGCTCCCTTGCCGACCCAAATCTCCTGGGCGCCGTGGCTGCGGAAGATCCGGTAGGGAAGGGCGCGCTCGACCCGAGCGCGGCGCGCCTCTTTCGGCGCCGGCGGCAGCAAGCTCCGGCGGCGCCCGAGCTCGAACAGCGCGTCCAAGGAAGCCGCCGGATCGAGCCCCAACGCCTCGAGCTCGGCGCTCAGTTTTTCCTGCTCGGCGAGCTCGGCTTGCGCGGCGTGGAGGCGCCGGCGCAGGATCGGCTCGGCTTGGTCCAGCTTGCGGGCGCGGCGGAAGCAGGCTTCGATCTGCGCTCGAGGGCTCTGTTTCGGATCCAGCGGCAGGGTGCGCTGCGGCAGCCCCGGGCTGAAGTAGTCGCGGACCACGAGCTCCTTGGCGCCGCGCCGGATCTGGTGGAGGTGCGTCTTGAGCAGCTCACCGCGCTGGCGCAGCTCGGCGGCCGCGGCGCAAGCTGCGAGATCTTGGCGCACCGCCTCGATCCGGCGCTCGAGCCGGCGACGGCGCTGCTGCAACGCGCTGCGGAAACGCTGCTCCAGCACCCGGCGCTCGGCCGATTCGGCCAGTGGGGCATAGTGATTCTCGACCTTGGCCGAGAGCTCCGGCGGTTCGAAGCGGGAAGGCGGCTCGGGGCCGGCGCCCGGCTGCGGCGATTGGTAGACGGCCGCGGTGCTGGCCCGCGTCGCAAGCGCTCGGGCCAAGATCGCGCCATCCGCAGCCAGCAGATAGGCTTGCGAGCGCCGGCCCATCAGCTCCACCACCAGGCTCCGTTCCGGCTCGCCGTCGAACTCCAGCCGCACCCAGCGATCCGGGGCCGGCATCGCGAGCCGGCGCAGAACGCGGCCGGCCAGCTCCGCCTCCAGCCGATCCAGGAACCCGCCGCGCGCCCCGGGCAGAGCGGTCCCCGAGCGAAGGTGCAACCGACTGGTCTCGGCGCTCAGATCGATCAGCAGCTCCTTTCGATCTTGCGGCGGCCCAAAGGCGAGAACGAAGCCTTTGGCGCCGGCCGGCCGGGCGAACAGCAGCACTCGCCCCTCGAGCCGAGGGGCCAGCTCGCCGACCAGCGCCGCGATCTCAGTGCGGTTCAGCGCCATGGGCTTCGGGGCAGATTAGAGCGCCGAGATGTTGGCTCCTAGCCTTGGCCAGGAACTACTTGCTCAATCCGAGGTCGTCCATCGGCGGCCTTCGGCCACCCATGCCACGCGGATTGGAAGCACCCGGCACGGGCGGCACCAGAGCGGGTGGCATGGGCACGCGCAGCGCGCCCATGGACGAGGCAGCTTACGAGATCAGGCCCCGAGCCTAGACGGCGGCCAGCAGCAGCTTGCCGGCCCAGATCAGGCCGGCGAGCAAAAGCAGAGGCAGGCCGAGGACCAGCAGAAATCCGAGCAGCAGCGGTCCGATCACGACGGCTGCAACGAGGCCCACGGTCAGCAGGAGCA
>DASWHO010000366.1:0-6749 GCA_036398155.1 Acidobacteriota bacterium | reverse complement strand
GCCTGCCGCCGCGCGGTCACGTAGCCCGAAGCGTTGAGCACCGTGCCCCCGCCGGCTTCGCTTTCGCGCGCCACCGCCGTCGTGACCTCCGGCGCGCCGCCGCGGGTCAGCCGCCAGCCGACCAGAGCCGCCAGCGCCGCGGCGACCACGATCGGCCCGATCCACAACCAGCGCGATCGCCGGGAGGAAGGTGCCGCGCTGCGGTCGATCCGCAGATCGTCCAGTGAAGGCGCGTCGGGCATGGCGAGCATTCTAATCCCGCCTCGGACCGTGAACCACCGGCCCGCAGGCCCGAGATTCGTGATTTGTTTGCCTATAGGATTTTCGCCGGCGGGAGCTTGACTGAAAAATCTTTTCCGCATATAAAGCACATTTGGCCAAGAGTTGTGCTTGGGTTGAACTTTCTGAAGGAGGGGGTCTTCAAATGAAACGTTCGATTTGGCTTCTAGTCGCCTCGGCGGCGGTCGCGGTCTGCGTTCTCGCCGGCTCGGTCCTGGCCGAAAAACGTGCCGCGCTCACGCCGGAGCAGCGCCAGGCCAAGCGCATAGAGATGAGCACGCTGGCCCGCGTGCCTTACGATCGTCCCAACGCCAGCGGCAAGCAGGCGGTTCCGCGTCCGACGCGGGTTCCCGCCGCGCCGCCGAGCACAACGGCCTTGGAGTACGACAACGGCAACTCGGTGCTGCGCAGCGGTAACACTGGCAGCTTCATGGTCGGCAACCAGTTCAACGTCGGCGGCGGCGGCAACCCGATCGGAGCCTGGACGGTCACCGGCTTCACGATGCAGAACGCCGGCCCGGCCTTTTTGGGCAACGTTTACGTGACTTTCTACGGCGGTCCGGGAGCGGGCACGACGGCGCCGTTCCTCACGTCGCTTCTTATCCCCGGCGTCACCGGTGGACTGCAGGCTTTCGCGCTGCCGACCGCCTTGACCGGCACGGGCAGCTTCCTGGGCGGAATTTTCAACAGCACTTCGGGGACTTGTGCCGTGACCTCGGCTCCGCCGGGCACTCCGTGCGACGGCGTGGCGCTCGACACCCAGCAAGACTCGACCAACCCGCTCGGCTTCCACGCCGCTCAGATCCAGTTTCAGGGTTTCGGCAATCCCGGGATCAACTTCGGCACGCTCGGCAACCTCAACGCGATCTTCCGGGTCGTCGGAGCCGGCTTGCCGGCCGAGCTGATGGACTTCAGCGCCGAATCGAAGTAGTCCAATCCACAACGGAAGCAAAGAGAACCTCCTTCGACACCTCGCGAGCCCGGAGCTCGCGGGGTGTTTTCGTTTCCGAACCATGACGACCCTCTTGCTGCTCTTCGCGCTGGCCGGGGCGACCGCTGCCTCGACCGGAGAACGGATCGTGGCCCGCACCCGCGGCGGCGCGGTCACCCAGTCGGAGCTCGAATCCTACCGGCGCCATCGCACACCGCTGCGCCGGCCGCAAGCGCAAAAGCGGGATCGGAAATCCGACCTCGAGCGGCTGGTCGTATTGCGGGCGCTCTCCCAGCAGGCGCGCGACCAGAAGCTCGACCAGCAGCCGCGTCACGCGGCCGAGCTGCGGCTGCTGCGCCAAGAGTTGGCGGCCGGCCGATTGGAGCAGGAGCTTCGAGCCCGCTCGCGGCCCGCCGACCACGAGGTCGAGGCGTACTTTCAGCAGCATGCCAACGACTTCAACCGCCCGCGGCGCTGGCGCCTGTCGAACATCTTCAAGAAGCTGGCGCCGGACGCCGGTGCGGCGCAGCGTGAGGCGGCGCGAGCCGAGCTCGAGCGGATTCGAGCGCGGCTCCAGGCCGGCGAAGATTTCGCCGAGCTGGCCCGCCAGAGCTCCGACTCCGCGTCGCGCAGCTACGGCGGCCGGATCGGGGTGGCCAGCCGCGCCGAACTCCATCCCCAGATCGCCGCCGTGGTGGCCGAGATGAAACCGGGGGATCTCAGCGAGGTGATCGAAACCGAGGACGGCTTGACCTTGGTGCTCTGCACCGGGGTGCTGGAACCGGTAGTGAAATCGTTGACCGAGGCGCGCGACCCGCTGCGGCGGGCGCTGAGCAAGCAGGCCTTCGAAGACCGCTGGGCGGAGCTCACGCAAGAGCTGCGGCGGCGCCACGTGCCGAGCTTCGACGCCAAGGCCGCGATGCAGGGCAAGCCTGAAAGCGCGCTGATCCTCTACCACAGGAGCGGCGCCGAGGCGACCCTCGGTCGTCGGGACTACGAAGTATTCTTGGATCGGCGCGAGCTCGATGCAACGGATTGGTCGGAGCGCCAACACGCGGCGCAGCTCGAGACCCGCTTCCTCCTGGTCGCCCGGGAGCTGGAAGCCGAGCGGCAGGGTTTGCTCGACAGCTCGGAATTCGAGGATCTGCTGGTGGTGCGCACGATGGAGCTGCTCGCCGAGATCGCCGCCCAGGAGCAGCTCGCTCCAGAGATCCAGCTTCCGGCGCCCGACGAGATTCGGGCATACTACCTACGCCATAGGGACGCTTTCATCGAACCGGCTCGATTCCAAATCCGAGCCCTCAAGCTGCGGCTGGATCGCTCCCTGGGTCGGGACCTCTACCAGCACTTCGAGCAGGAAGCGGAAGCGGCCCAGCGCGGCGAGATCGGCTTGGCGCAGATCGCCAAAAAGCTCGATCCCGCCGCGCAGCACACCGAGCTCGTAGACTACGGCTGGCTGACCGAACGCCAGGTTGCGGCGCTGGGTCTGGCGGTCAAGCTGACGGTCGATGGGCTCAAACCTGGCGCGATCAGCCCAATCCTGCAGGATCGACACGATCTGCTGTTGGTCGAGCTTCTGGCCAGCAAGCCGGAGCAACCCATGCCGCGCGCCGCAGCCGAACGGTGGATCGCCGAACGTTTGAAGCGAACCCGTTACCTGGACGCCAAATCGAAGCTCGAGGCCGAGGTCCTCGCGGCCCAGGCGCTGGTGGTCGAGCCGTGAGCGGCTCCGCTCCGCGGCGGCGGCTGTGGCGGCTCAGCGGCTTGCTGCTGGCAGCCGCAATCCTGGCCGCGACGCTCTGGACCGGATGCCGGGGTTCGAAACGCTGGAACGTCCTGCTGATCACCTTCGACACCACACGGGCCGACCATCTGGGCTGCTACGGCCACCTCCAGGCGCGCACCCCGACGTTGGATCGGCTCGCGGAGCAGGGCGTGCTGTTCGAGCAGGCGTTCACTGCGGTCCCGATCACCGCCCCGTCCCACAGCACGATCCTGACCGGCACCTATCCGCTGTTCCACGGCGTGCGCGACAACGCGCTCTTCACCCTGCCGGAAGAGCGCACCACGCTGGCCGAGCTGCTCCAGAGCCAAGGCTACGCCACCGGCGCCGCAGTGGCCTCGTTTCCGCTGCTGGGTCGATTCAAGCTCTCGCAGGGCTTCGATTTCTACGACGACCATGTGACCGAAGAGTACGAGGATTTTCGCGGCGTGCGGGTGGTCAGCAAGCGCAAGCTCTACTTCGACCAGCGGCCCGCCGGCCGGGTCAACGACGCTCTGCTGGCCTGGCTGCGGCAGCGCTGGAACCAGCGGTTTTTCGCTTGGATCCATTACTTCGATCCGCATCAGCCGCTCACGCCGCCGCCGCCCTACAACCAGCTCTTCGCCCGCAATCTCTACTTGGGAGAGATCGCCTACGCCGACGAAAGCCTGGGCCGGCTACTCGGCGAGATCGAGAGCGCGGGGGTGCTCGACCACACCTTGGTGGTGATGACCGCCGATCACGGCGAGGGCCACGGCGAGCACAACGAAGCGACCCACGCCCTGCTGTGCTACAACGCCACCTTGCACGTGCCCTTGATCATGAAGATTCCGGGCCACCGTGGAGGCTTGCGTATCCAGCAGCGAGTCGGAACCGTGGATATCCTGCCTACGATCCTCGAGCTTTTGGGGCTGGAGATTCCATCCCCGGTACAAGGACGCTCGCTGGTGCCGCTGCTCGAATCCAAAGCCGAGCGATGGGCCCCGCGGCTCGACTATGCCGAGACCTTGGCCCCGAGGTTGATGCACGGCTGGGGCGAGCTGCGCGCGGTGTTCCAAGGGCCGCTCAAATACGTCTACGGACCTCGGCCCGAGCTCTACGACCTTGAGCAGGATCCCGACGAGCTCCATAACCTGATCGCCGAGCGCCCGGCCCAGGCCCAGGAGCTGGAAGCGAGCCTGCGGAAGTTCGTGCGCCGCTACGCCGGCGAAACCGCCGCGGCCCATCAGGAGGTCGACGCCGAGACGCTGCGCAAGTTCGCCGCCCTGGGTTATCTGTCCAGCCAAGGCGAGCGGCCCGCGGCCGGCCCCGAAGAGCTGCGGGCCGGCGGCCAGCCGCCGCAGGACCGGGTCGGCGACATCAGTCTGATGAGTGAAACCAAGGAGCTCCTGGGGCAGCGGCGCTTTCTGGAGGCGCGCGATGGGGCGCAGAAACTGCTCGATCGCGAACCGCTCAATCCGTTCTACCTGGGCTTGTTGGCGGCCGCTTACGTCGGTCTCGATCAACGGGACCAGGCGCTGGCGGCGCTGGAGCGCGCGCCGCAGCCGGTGGCGCTGATGGAAGACACCTACTTTGCGGTCGCCGCCGATGCGTTTCGCAGCGGCGCCCGGGAGCAGGGGCTCGAGCTGGCGCGCCGCACCGTCGCAGCCCACGAAAGCGCATACGGCTACTACCTGCTCGCCAGCATGTACGAGGTGACGGCGGATCCGGCGGCTCGGCTCGAAGCGCTGCATGAATGCCTGCGGATCGAACCCGACCACGCTCCGGCCCGACTCAATCTGGCCATCGACCTGGCCGAAAGCGGCCGGCTGGCCCAAGCCGAAAGGGAGATCCGACGGGTCCTCGATCGACATCCGCTGTTCGCCGCCGCCCACTTCAATTACGCCAAGCTGCTGGGCGAAACCGGAAAACCCGAGCCGGCGTTGCGCCATCTCGAGCGGGCGCTGGAGCTCAATCCGAGATACTGGGAGGCCTACTTGGCGCGCTTGGCGGTGGAGCTCGACCTCGGCCGGCATGAACAAGCCCAGCAGACCTTCCTGATTCTGCGCAACCGCTGTCCCGATCCAGAAATCCGCCGGCAGGCGGCCGAGTTTCTCCAAGCCTCATGAAGACCAAGACCGCAGCGGTCCTAGCGATCGCCTTGGCGTGGTCTTGTTCCAAGGCGCCGAGTCCCTCCGAGGACGTGGTGGCCTCGTACCACGGCGGCGAGATCGGCTTCAAGGAGGTCGAGGCCGAGGTGCTGGCGCGCCCGCGGGACTCGCAAGCGCAGCGGGACGTGGCCGCGTTGCTGCAACGTTACCGCGACACCAGCGAAGACCTGGTGGTGCGCCATCTGATTCGCGCACAACCGGCCGAGCTGGTGCGGGCCGAGCAGCGCTGGGGCCGCGAGCTCGAAGGCCTGCGGCGCCAGGTCATCGCACAAGCCTATGTCACCAGCGTTTTCGGCCCGCCGCAGCCGATCGCGGAGGCCGACCTGCGCGATTATTACGAAACCCACCGCGACGAGTTTTACCGCCCGGCCCGGCGTTTCGTGCTGCACATCTTCAAACGGCACGCTCCGGGTGATTCCGAGGGAGCCGCCGCTCGGTTCTTACACCGGCTGCGCCAGCGGGTGCTCGCCGGCGAGCGTTTCGAGGATCTGACCCGGTACTCCGACAGTGAGACCCGCCGGCTCCAGGGCCAGCTCGGCTGGCTCGAGCGCGGCACGTTGCCGCCGGCGCTGGACCGGGTGGTTTTCGCGCTCGAGGAGGGTGAGGTCAGTGAGCCGATCGCCGTCGCCGGCGGCGCGGTGCTGTTTCAGGTGAATACTTTGGTCGAGCCTTTGCAGTATCCGCTGGCCGATGTGCGTTCTCAGATCGAACAGAAGCTCCAATCGGAACGGATCGAGAAGCGGGTGGAGGAGCTGGTGGCCGATTTGGAGCTGCCGGCCGGCGCGCTGGTTCTGAACCGGCCTGCGATCGCAGCGGCGTTCGAGCATCCCAGAGCAAAACCGGTGCTGGCACTGGGCGACTATCGCCTGACCGCCGCGGACGTGCGCGAGCTGGCGACGCAATACTACCGCTCGCTGGAGAAACCGTTGACCCCGGCCGAGCTGGTCCAATACTACGAGACCCTGGCGCGCCAGCAGCTGCTCTATCTCAAGGCCACCCAAGCCGACTTCCCGGACAGCCCCGAGCAGCGGCGGCAGCTCGATCAAGTCATCGAACGGGTGCGCCAGGCCTTTGTGGATGAAAAGCTGCTCGAGGATTTGATCTGGCGCCAGATCGACGCTTCGGAGCCGGAGCTACGGGCGTTCCATCGGCAAAACGCCGCCCGCTTCCAGCGCCCGCTGCGCCTCAAGCTGAGGGCTCTGATCGTCCCGAGCCTGGAGCACGCGCAATCGACTCTGGTTCAGCTCGAGGCGCTGCGCCAGCGCTCGCTCACCGAAAAGGTGGATCTGAGAACGGCGGCGCCCGCCCTGGGAGCGCGGGTGCAGGAGCTGGGCTGGATCGATTTTTCCGGCCTGATGCGACTGCCGGGCAAGGTACGCAGCTACGTGCTGGAGCTGGATGGCACCGGCCTCACGATCCCGTTTCAGCTCGAAGGCAGCTTGCGGCTGATCGAGGTGATCGAGCGCGGCGAGCCCAAGCCGCTCGATTTCGAAGCCGCGCGCGAGCAGGTCCGGGAGCAGTACTTTGAGCGCCACGGCCAACGGATTTACGAACAGGTCAAACAGAAGATGCTCGCCGAGGCCGATTTTTCGTTCTTCGCCGATCACGTCCGCAGCCGGCTGCAGAC
>DASWHO010000365.1:0-4741 GCA_036398155.1 Acidobacteriota bacterium | reverse complement strand
AAGCCCCGCACCGCTTCGAGGGTCGGTTCGAGCACCGGGCTGGCGCGAGGTGCCGGAGCGCCTTCCAGTCGTCCTTCGGCGTAGGCGAGGTTGGTCTCTGGATCCTTGAGCAGGTTGCCGGTGAGCAGGCACACGATGGTGGCCTGGGGCTCGATCAGGCCGCGCCGGCGCAGCGCCCTGGCGCCGGCCAGCGCGGCGCAGCTTGCGGGCTCGGCGCCGATGCCGGCTTGATCCACCGCGGCTTTGGCTGCGAGGATCTCGGCGTCGGTGACCGCGAGCGCGACCCCCTCGGTTTCGCGCAGCGCTCGAACCGCCCGCGCGTAGGACACCGGATTTCCGATCTTGATCGCGGTCGCGACGGTCTGAGCGGAGACCGGCTCGAGGCGATCGAAGCCGCGCTCGAAGGCGGCGGCAAACGGCGCCGCGCCGGCGGCCTGCACCGCGGCCAGCCGCGGCGCGCGGTCGAGCAGGCCGAGCGCTCGCCACTCGCGGATGGCCTTGCCGAACGCGGCGGTGTTGCCCAGATTGCCGGCCGGAGCGATGAACCAATCGGGCGTGCGGCCCAATTGACCCAACGTTTCCCAGAGAATCGTCTTTTGCCCCTCGATGCGATAGGGGTTGAGCGAGTTGACCAGGCTGAGCTCCAAAGCGGCGCTGGCCTGTTCGACGAGCCGCATCGCCGCATCGAAGTCGCCCCGGAGCTTGAGCACCCGCGCCCCATAGGCCAAAGCCTGAGCCAGCTTTCCGAGCGCCACCCCTTCGGCGGGCACGAACAGGACCGCGGGGATGCCCGCCAGCGCCGCATAGGCGGCGAGCGAAGCGGCGGTGTTGCCGGTCGATGCGCAGGCCAGCTGGCGCGCGCCGGCCCGCCGCGCGGCGGTCACGGCGACGGTCATGCCCCGGTCCTTGAACGAGCCGGTGGGATTGTCGCCCTCGTGCTTGACGTAAAGCTGTTCGATACCCACGTACTCTGCCAAGCGCGGCGCCGCCAGCAGTCGGGTGTGGCCTTCGTCTTGGGTGACGATCTCGTCACTCCGGGTCTCGGGCAAAACCAGCTCGCGATAACGCCACACGCCGCTCGATTCCGGAGCCTGCGCCGAGCAGCGGCGCTCATTGAAACGCTGTCGCAGGCGGCTCGCGTCGCGGGGGTCGAGATCCGGCTCGATATCGTAGAGACCGCCGCAAGGGCAGCGATAGGCAGCCGCGGCGCCGGCCTCCACCCGCGTGCCGCAGCGCTCGCAAATCAGCCCGCTCACGATGGTCGATTTGTTCGCAAGAATGCGGACGGCGCTAGTCCGAGGAACGGGCTTGCCCGATCGGCAGCTCTTCTGACTCTAGACTTTCAAGGTTTGCGACTTTGCTGGCGTTATCGATGTCAATCCCCACCAATCTCCCTTCTGCATCGAAATCCAAAAGAACCCCAGGCGCGATTTCTCGGACCTCCGTGCCAGGCCGGTCAGCCAGATCAACATATAAGGAGTCGGTCTCAGGATAGTAGTGAAGTTTCATAAACCCAGTATCTCACACGACCGTCCGGTTGAACATCCTTTCTGATTGGATTCTGGAGAGCGGCCTCACACCAAGCACGCCGCAGATACGGCCGCTTCCTGAGCACCTGCTCCTCGAAGTATCTCGTGGTCTTCAAAGTCTAGACCGTTGTGCCTGCCAAAACGCGGATTTTGTTCTTCGTTATTGCACCGCATACCAGTCGGCTGACAGGACGCGCAGGGGTGGCATGGGCGTAAGCCCATGGACGACCTCATCCGCCATACATAGCTCGTCCATGGGCGCCCTTCGGCCGCCCATGCCACCCCCTTCCGTCATCCCGGCGAAAGCCGGGATCCAGTCGATTCCGGCTGGTGCGGGAAGTGACGGCCTGGATTCCGGCTTGCGCCGGAATGACGTCGTGGCGATGGCCATCTATCCATCAGCTGAGGTCGAAGGTGGCGAGGTCGGGGCAAGCGTGGGACAGGTAGTCGCGGGTCTCGGGATGGCAGGTGAAAAACAGCACCTGGTGGTCTTGGGCCAGCTCGACCAAGGCTTCGCAGGCGCGCGCGGCCCGGCCCGGATCGAAGTTGACCAGGATGTCGTCGAGGATCACCGGCAGCGACCGGCTGCGGCGGCCGAACTCGCGGATCAGACCGAGGCGCAAGGCCAGGTAGAGCTGTTCGGCGGTGCCGCGGCTGAGCTGATCGAGCTCGCGGCGCGAGCCGTCGCGCGCTTCGGCCGCGAGCTGATCGTCGCTGCCGAACGGCGCGATCAGGCGCGGGTAGCGCCCGGCGCTCAGGGTGGCGAAGAAATGCTGGGCCTCCTGGACCACCGCCGGCTGGCGGTCGCGTTCGAAAGCGGCGCGCGCCTCGCGCACCAGGTGCTGGGCCAGCGCCCAGATGGTCCACTCGCGGGCGCGGAGCTCGAGCTCTTCGCCGAGCTCGACGCTCTCGGCGCGCAGCTTGACGCTCTGCGCGTCCGACTCGAGCTGGCGCACGCGTTCTCCCAAGCGGCCGCGCTCTTCGCGCAGCGAGTGGAGCTCCTTTTCGGTGGTGCGGCTCTGCTCGGCCAGATTCTGGATTTCGACCTCGAGGCCTTCTTTGGTCTGCGCGGCGATCTCTTGACGCAGCCGATCGACCGCCGCCATCGGTCCGACGTGCCGCATCATGGAGCGGAGGCGCTGCTCGACGATGGCGCTTTCCTGGACCCGGCGCTGGTGGGCCGCGGCGCGGCGCTCGAAGTCGACCGGGTCCTGCGCCCCGGCCCGGCGCAGCAAGCCGCCGAGCTCGGCCTCGAGCCGTTCGAGGTCGCTTTTCAGCTCGGTCTCGCGCTCGTGCAGCAGCATCAAGCGGTGGCGCAGCTCGCGCTCCTTTTCGGCCGCCGCGGCGGCGCGCTCGAGCTCGGCGCACGCCTGGTCGACCGCGACCACGATCGGCCCGGCCCCGGCCGGACGCTCGCTGGCGAGCAGCAGCCGGGCCGCCTCCGACTCGTAATCGCGCAAGATCCTGTCGGTCGCGGCGGCGCGCTCGCGCTCCGCCAGCGCCGCCTTGAGCTGCTCGCGCACGCTCTCGATCCGCGACAGCAGCTCCAAGGCCCCGGGCGGCGAGAGGCTCCCGGGCAGCCCCAGCTCCGCGCGCGCGCCGGCCCAGGCATGTTCCTCCTGCTCGACGATCTGGATCCGGCGCCGGACTTCGGCTTCGGCCGCGGCCACCCGTTCGGCGCGGTTGGTGAGCTCCTGTTCGAGCTCTTCGGCGTGAGCGCGGGCCTGCTCCCAGCGGCCCAGCGCCTCGCGCTCCTTGGTCAACCGCTCGGCATAGGATTCGACCTCGAACAGGCTGGGCACGATCGCGAAGCCGAGCGATTGCGCCAGCTTGAGCAGCTTGCCCTGCTCTCTTTGAGTCTCGATCTCGAGCTCGACCAGCTTGCGCTCGAGGGTGAAGATCTCGGTGCGAAAATGCTCCTTCTCCTCGGCCAGCGCCTCGGCCGCTGCGCTCGGGCTCCTTTGCAGCCGCGAGCGCAGCAGGGCGTATCCCAGCGACAGAATCGCGAACGCCGCGAACAGGCCGATGCCGATCCCCAAGGCGCCCGCGAGCTCGAAGTAGAGCAGCAGGCCGAAACCGGCCACCAGCAGGATCGGAGCCGGCCAGGCCGGCATGCTGAGCACCGCAAGGCCGAGCTGCGAACCGCGGCGATCGCGTTGAGCGACCAGATCGGCGCGCCGCTCCATGTGGCGCTGCTTGTTCTGATCGCGCTGCTGCTGAGCCGCCAGCGTCAGGCGCAGCTCCTGGAGCTCGGCGCCGAGCCGATCCAGCTCGGCCGCCTGCTTGGGAGCCGGCATCGAGGTTTGCTTGGCGCGCGCTTCCCGCGCGGCGCGCTGGGTTTCGTCGCGCTGCGCCTCGGCCGCGGCCAGAAGCTGTTCGGCGGCGCGCAGCTCGCTGTAGCTGGCCGCAATCCGCTGCGCGAAGGAGCGGATGCGCTCGCGCGCGGCCACCGAAATGTCGCAGCGCTCGAGCAGTGCTTCGTTCCATTCCGGACCCAGCTCCCGCAAGGTGTCGGACAGCGTCTGCTCGCGCTCGTGGAGCTCGAGCTGCAGCGTGGGCAGCGCGGCTTCGGCGTCGTCGTAGCGCTGGCGTCCGCGGCGCAGCCCCTCGAAACCCTCGCGCTGAGCGAGCAGGCTGGGGTCGAGCGGCAGCTGGGCGAGCTGGTGCTGAGCCTGCGCGCTCTCGGCTTCGACGCTGCGTAGCTCGTTGGCGAGCTGTTCTTGGCGCTGGCGCAGGTTGAGGAAGCGCGCCGGCCCATCGGGCGGGAACTCCGCGACCTCGTGCAGCTCTTGCAGCGCCGCTTCGGCCGCGCGCAGCTCGGTCCAATCCTGCCAGGCGCCGAGCATGGTCTTGGCCCGTGCCTGCCGCTGGAGCACGGTGGAGCGCTCGGCTTCGAGCGCGGCGATCTGCTGGTCGACCTGGGCCAGGGCGCGATGCTCGCGGTCGTATTCGCGGATGCTGCCTTCGAGCGCGCGCAGCTCGCCGCCTTTGTCCTCGAGCTGGCGCAGCAGGCTGTTGATGCGCGGGGTCTTGCCGTTGTCCTTGAACAGCTCGGCCAGCGCTGCGCTGATGGCGCGTTCGGCCTGCGGCAGCGCGGCGGCTCCCGCGCCGGCGCTGTAAATTTGGCTGCGGACCTCCTCGGCGCTGAGCGTTTCGATGCTCTGCAGCTCACCCAGGCTGAAGGCGAAGATGTTGCGGTACAGGCTCTTGGA
>DASWHO010000364.1:0-3997 GCA_036398155.1 Acidobacteriota bacterium | reverse complement strand
TTCGAAGCTTTGGCGCAGCGCGCGTTGCTGCAGGGCGAGCCGCAGCGCGCTCAGCAGATTCTGCGCGATCTGATGGCGCGCTATCCCAACCACAGCGAGGCCGGGTTGCAGCTGGCCGAAGCCTACGAGCAGTCCGGCGATCTGGGCGCCGCCATCGAGGTGCTCCAGCACCAGGTCGAAATCGACCCGGCCAATCCGCGCGGCTGGTATCTGCTGGCCAAGAATTCGATCCTGTCGGGCAACGGCCGTCAGGCGGTTGACGAGTACCTGGTGCGCGCGCTGGTGCTGCAGAACAAGCTGCGCAGCCGGCAGGGCAAGGCGGACGTGCTCAATGCCTTCGGCGTCGCCTATCGCGAGCTGGGGGAGCTCGAGCAGGCCGGAGAGCACTATCGCCAAGCGGCCCAGCTGCGGCGGGAGATTGGGGATCTGCGCGGCTACGCGACCACGCTGCGCAACCTGAGCGGGATCGATTTGGTGCGCGGCGATTTCAATTCGGCCCAAGACAACCTGGAACAGGCGCTCGCGATTTTGGTGCAGATCGGAGATCAGGCCGGAATCGCCGATGTCCACAATGACAGCGGCGTGCTCGAGGAGGAGCGCGGTCGGTACGCCGCGGCGCTCGAGCACTATCGCCGCGGACTTCAGCTGCGCCGCCAGCTCGGCGACCAGCGCGCCATCGCTGAGAGCCAGAGCAACGTCGGGTATGCCTACTATCTGCAGGCCCAGTACGACAATGCGATGGTCTACTGGCAGCAGAGCCTGGATCTGGTGCGCCAGAGCGGGAATCTGCGCGGCGTGGTGCTGGGGACCCAGAACATTGGGCTGCTCCAGCTCGCGCAAGGCGATTGGGACGCGGCGGCCAAATCGTTCCTCACCGCGTTGGAGCAAGGCCGCAAGGTTGAGCACGAGAATGCCGTGGCCGTGTCGCTCGGACACCTCGGGCGCTTGGCTCAGTGGCAAGGGCGATTCCCGGCCGCGCTGGCCTCCTATGCCGAGGCGCTCGAGATCCTCGAGCGCCTCGGGGATCAAAGAGGGCAGGTGGAATTCGGTCTGGGAGCGGCGGAAACCCTGCTCGATCTCGGACTGTGGACCCAGGTCCAGGAGCGGCTCGAGTCGGTCGGCGCGATGCTGGAGAGCGGCGGCAATCACGAACAGCGCGCCGAGCTGCTGCGGCTGCGCGGCGAGCTGCATCGCAAGCGGCACGAAAGCGCCGCCGCGCTGCGCGCTTTTCAGTCGGCGCTGGAAGAGGCGCGCGCCGGCCACGCCCTGGTCGCGCTTCTGTTCGCGCGCTTGGGCAGCGTCGCGGCCAGCTTGAACCAGAACGGCGACGCCCAGGCCGCAGTGACCGAGCTCGCGAAGCTCGAATCCGAGGCCGATCCGATCGGGCACGCGCTGCTCGAGCTGCGCATACTGGAAACGCTGGCGCTGGCCGAGCTGCGGCGCGGCCAGCTGGAGCGGGCCGAGCAGGCGGTGAGCCGCGCCCTGCGACGCGCGGGTCGCTGCGGCAGCTATGCCGGCGCCCACCGGTTGCATTGGCTGCACAGCCAGATCCTGCAGGCGCGCGGCTCCGAGGCTGCAGCGACCAGCGCCCGCGGGCGCGCCGCCGCGGAGCTGCTGCGCATCCGCACCGCCCTCGATCCAACCCAGCGTCAGGGGTTCGATCAACTCGTCGAAGTTCGGGAGATAGACCATGGGACGACCCAGCGAGAAGACTCCGGCTCCAGAACCGCGACCTAGCGGCCGCGGCGACCGCGACGATCCGATGCAGGAGATCTTGGAGCGCGTGCGCCAGATCAACCGCGAGAACGAGCGCTTGTTCCAGCAGCTGGTCGCCGGCGAGTATCGCTTCCGCAGCCTGGCCAAGGCGGTGTGGAAGGTCCAGGAGGAAGAGCGCCGGCGCCTGGCGCGCGAGCTGCATGACGGCATCGGGCAGACGCTGTCGGCGCTCAAGATCCAGCTCGAGCGGCTGGAGCGCCTGGCGGAAGGGGCGAATCCGGATCTGCCGACCCGGCTGGCGGATTCGGTCGAGCTGGTCGGCCGGGCGCTCAACGAGACCCGCGAGCTGTCCCGGTTGCTGCGTCCTCCAGTGCTGGACGGCTTGGGTTTGGAGGCAGCGCTGCGCTGGCTGGCGCGGACCCTCGAGCAACGCACCGGCCTGCGGGTCGATCTCGACATCGACGGGTTGGAGGAGCGGCTGGAGCCGGACTTGGAGACCTTGGTGTTCCGGGTCGTTCAAGAGGCGCTCAACAACGTGGTCAAGCACGCCGAGGTGAGCGAGGCCAAGGTCGTGCTCCAGGCCGCCGCGGGCCGGCTCAAGTTCAGCGTCTTCGATGGCGGGCGCGGTTTCGACGCCGCCTCCATCATGCGGGTCACCAGCGAGTCCTCGGGCTGCGGCCTGCGCGGGATTCAGGATCGCGTCGAGCTGTTCGGCGGGCGTTTGGAGCTGCGCTCGCGGCCCGGTGCCGGGACCGAGATCGACATCCGCCTGCCGATTCACGCTCGCCAGCCGAGCACGATCTCATGAGCGCGATTCGAGTGCTGGTGGCGGACGATCACACCGTGGTGCGCCAAGGTCTGGTCAGCCTGCTGTCGGAGAGCGGCCAGTGTGAGGTGGTGGCTCAGGCCTCCGATGGCCTGGAGGCGGTGGAAAGGGCTCTGGAGACCCGCCCCGACGTGGCGGTGCTCGACTTGACCATGCCCCGGCTCAGCGGGGTCGAGGCGGTGCGGCGCATCCATAAGGAGCTGCCGCGGACGCGCATTCTGGTGCTGACGGTTCACGACGAAGAAGAGTACGTGCTGACCTTGGTGCGCGCCGGCGCGTCCGGATACCTGGTCAAGGATGCCGCCGCTTCGGAGCTGCTGGCGGCGGTCCAGGCCCTGAGTCGGAACCAGGCCTATTTCGGCCCGCAGGCGGCGCGCGCCCTGGCCGAGCAGTACCGCCATCCCGAGGGCGATCGCGAAGATCCGTACGGCACCCTGACCGCGCGCGAGCGCGAGGTGTTCCATCTGGTGGTCGAGGGTCGCACCACCAAGGAGGTCGCGGGCGCGCTCGGGATCAGCGTCAAGACCGCCGAGAATCACCGCGCCCGGATCATGGAAAAGCTCGGGGTCCACAACACCGCCGAGCTGGTACGCTACGCCGCCCGCCGCGGCCTCTTACCTTAAGGGATCTTCGGCGTGGCAACTCGGTGGGGAAGGTGGGGAAGGGGTCAGGCTTGACCGGAGGGCTCATGGTCACTAAAATGTGACCAGTACCCCGAACGCCTATGGCCAGCATGCCAGCCGCGGAGTTCAAGGCCAAGTGCCTCCAGTTGATGGAGCGCGTGCGCCAACGCCGCGAAGAGATCGTCATCACCAAACGGGGTGTGCCGGTGGCAAAGCTGGTGCCGGTGCCCCCAGCCAAACGCAAGAGCAGCATCTTCGGTTTCCTGCGGGATCGGTTCGAGATCGTCGGCGATGTTACACCGCCCGCCATGGTCGAGAAGGGATGGGAAACGCTTGAGGAGTGGGACCAGCTCAACCGGTGATTTTGCTTGATACCCATGTGCTGATCTGGCTGGCCGGTGATCCCGCTCGCGTCTCGCGCCCCGCAGCCAAAGCAATTCGGAAGGCCGAAGCGAGCGGGAGCTTGGCGATAGCCTCGATTACACTTTGGGAAATGGCCCTAATCGCTTCGCGCGGCCGAATCCGGCACCGGGGAACGCTGGAGCAATGGATAGGCAGCGTCCTGAGTGTGAGCCGGGTGGCGATCCGGGAACTCACGCCGCAGATCGCTGTTCTGGCGACGCAGTTCCCCGACAATTTCCCTTCGGATCCTGCTGACCGCCTGATTGCGGCCACCGCCCGCTACGAGAACCTTCCGCTTGTCACTGCCGACGAGGGGATCCAAGCCAGCCCTTTGATCAAAACGATCTGGTAAAGATACCCGGTGTGGCTGATCAGGGTGGATTTGTACTGGGTCAAGGCCCAGCGCAAGAAGTAAGCCGTGGTCGGCGCC
>DASWHO010000363.1:0-1806 GCA_036398155.1 Acidobacteriota bacterium | reverse complement strand
AACGGATGACCGGCGCAGAGATAGGCCATCCGCCCGCTTTCGATCTCGAGCAGCGCATAGAACAGGCTCATGAAGGCACGCTTGTTTCCGGTGCGGCACAGCGCGCGGTTGAGCAAGGTGAGCACCTTCTCGGGCGTCGGGTCGACATCGAGGGCGGCGCGCAGGGTGGCGTGGGCGGTCGCCATCAGGAGGCCGGCGGCCATCCCGTGGCCGCTCGCGTCCCCCACCGCCAAAGCCAGGCGGCCGCCCGCGAGCTCGGTGAAACCGTAGTAGTCGCCGCCGATCTCGTTGGCGGTCCGATAGGAATGGGCGAAGCGGTAGCCGGCCAGCCGCGGCGCGGCGCTCGGCAGCAGGTCGCTTTGGAGCTGGCGCGCCACCTCCAGCTCGTCGCGCACCCGGACCCGATCGACCAGCTCGAGCGTAAACAGAAACAACAGCGCGCCGATGCTGCATACGAACCAGAACGGTGAAAAGTCGATCGTGAACCGATCGCCGCTCACCACCGACTGAATCTCGAACAGCCCCAACAGAGCGAACACCAGCGACCCGGCGAACAGCAGCCGCCGCGCCGGAGTCAGTTTGTAGGACAGCCCCAGAAAGATGATCCGGGTGCGATACAGCAGCCGGCGCAGCTTGGTCCTGGGCTCATGGCCGAGCTCTTGGCCGCTCGACAGAGCGGCATACGCTTGCGAGGCCTCCTGGTTGAACAACCGCCGCAAATCCTTGGCTTTGAGTCCGGCGGTGTAATCCTGAAAGAAGCCCTGGACCTGTCGCAGCTTCCCCGCGCTTCGCGTCATCACGCCCCATGCTAACGCAAACGGCGGGGTGCGGTTCCTTCAAACAGCGTGCGGGCGTCGCCTCCGCTCGTTCCTGCCCTGCGGCCTCACTACGTGCGGGCCGGGCTCGTCTCCACGCTGCAGTCCGGTTGACAGGATCGCGGGCGGCGGTTAGCCTGAGGGCTCTAATTGAGACTGAGTCTCAGTCGCGATGAGCCCTCACCTTGCCCTCGCCCTGGCCTTCGAAGCCGCGGGCGCCCTCCTCCCGAGAGTCGAGCCCGCGCCCAGCCAGCTGGTCGAGCGCTGCGCCTTCGTCATGGGCGCCCCTTGCGAAGGCGCGGTGCTGGCGCCGAGCCGCGGGGCCGGACTGAAGGCCCTCGAAGCCGCCTTCGGCGCCATCGCGGGGCTCGATCGGCTCCTGAGCGACTACGACCCGCAAAGCGAGCTCTCGCAGCTGAATCGCTGGCCCAGCGGCGAGCCGCGAACCTGTTCGACCGAGCTTTTGAGCCTGCTGGCGCGCGCGGGCGCGCTGCAGCTCGAAACCGCGGGCGCATTCGACCCGGGCATCGGGGCGCTGGTGCAGGTTTGGGATCTGCGCGGCGCAGGGCGCGTCCCTGCTCCGCCGGCGTTGGCCCGGGCGCGTTCCGCTTCGGGTTTCTCGCTGCTGGCGTTGGATCTCGGAGTTCGGACCGCCACCCGCCTACACCCGGAGCTGCAACTGGATCCGGGCGCGTTCGGCAAAGGCGCCGCGCTCGACCGCGCCGCCGCGGCGCTGCGCGCCCAAGGCGCCCAATCCGCCCTGATCGATTTCGGCGGGCAGGTCGTCGCTCTCGGCAGCGGACCCAGCGGCCAGGAGTGGCGGGTGGCGATCGCGGATCCCGGCGATCGTTCGCGCCCAATCGCTCGGCTCGGCCTGCGGGACGTTTCGGTGGCGACCTCCGGACAGAGCGAGCGTGGGGCGCGAGCCGGAGATCGGATCCTGGGTCACATCGTGGATCCGCGCAGCGGCGCGCCGGTACCGGCCTACGGC
>DASWHO010000362.1:0-3689 GCA_036398155.1 Acidobacteriota bacterium | reverse complement strand
CCTCGCCTCGAGCGGCGCGCGGGTGCGCGTCTTGCGCCGGCGCTTGGCGGCAAGCGGCGATTTGAAGCTGCCGGTTGATTGGCCGGTGTTCGACGCGGCGGTCGAGGCGGCGGTTCGGCGCTTCCAGGCGCGCCATGGGCTGGAGGTCGATGGCGTGGTCGGCAAACACACGCTGGCCGAGCTGGACCTTGCGGTGCAAGCCCGCATCCGCCAGCTCGAGGTGAACCTCGAGCGGCTGCGCTGGCTGCCGAACCGATTCGGCGACGAGTACGTCCTGGTCAACATTCCGGCCTTCCAGCTCTATGCCTACCGCGGCGGCCGGCTCGAGCTCGAGATGCCGGTGGTCGTCGGCCAACCGAACAAACCCACGCCGATCCTGACCGCGCAGATGAAGTATGTGGTCTTCAGCCCCTATTGGAACGTGCCGCCCAAGATTGCAACCCAAGAGATCTGGCCCCAGCTGGTTGCGGACCAAGGCTACCTGGGCCGCAAGAACTACGAGATCGTCACCGCCAGCGGCGAGCCGTTCGACGCCGATCGCCTCAGCGCCGAGCAGCTGGTGCGCGGCGGGTTGCGTATCCGCCAGCGGCCGGGACGCCAGAACTCCCTCGGCGGCGTCAAGTTCATCTTCCCCAACCGCCACGACGTGTACCTCCACGACACGCCGGAAGATCGGCTCTTCCACCGCGCCCGGCGCGACTTCAGTCACGGCTGCGTGCGGGTGGCGCGACCCGCCGAGCTGGCCGCCTGGGTCTTGCGCGGCCGCTGGTCGCGCGAGCGGATCCTGACCGCCATGGGGCGCGACCAAGAGGAGCATGTCCGGCTGGCCGAAGCGATTCCGGTGTTCATGGTGTATCGGACCGCCTGGGTCGACCGCGAGCAGATCGTGCACTTCCGCCGCGATATCTACGGCTTGGATGCCGCCCGGTCGCGGGCGCTCGATCGAATGGAGCGCCGCCGGCCGCAGCCCGAGGTCGCGCGGGCGACCCCGGCCCCGGCCCGGGAGGTTGACGCGCCCGGTATAATCGCCGGCTATGGTTCGGGCGCTCAGGGGGTGGGCCCCGGTCTCGAGCTGCGGGCTTCTGACCGGCTGGATTCTGTGGCTGGCACAGGCCCCGGCAGCGATGCTGCCGGCGGCGACGATACCGGAGCCGGCACCCTCTAGCGCTTCCACGCTGACCTCGGTTCCGAATCCGCTGCTGACGCTGGACGGGGATCGCTCCGGTTTCGCGGTTCGATTCGGCGATCAGGTGAGCCGGCTTGCGGTGCTCGGCGTCTTCGCGATGCCGGGGCAGACGATCCATTTCACTGCGCTCCCGGACCGCGGCGCCAGCCGCTTCCGCTGCGCGGTCGAGGAAGGCGCGCTCGCGACCCTGTCGCCGCGCGATTGGCGCTGGACCGCGCCGCAGTCGCCCGGCTTGTACCCGCTCGAAGTGAGCGAGACCTCGAGCGGCGACACGCGGCGCTTCAACATCTTCGTCATGGTGCCCTTCGACCATGAGCGGACCGAGCTCAACCGCTTTCGACTGGGTCGCTATCGCGCGGAGCGCTACCGCGGCAGCCCGTTCTACAGCCGCCCGCCCGGTTTCGTTGAAGTGCTGCCCGCCGATCTTGAGGTTCCGGTGGCGCCTCACTTCCGCTTGGGGCAGTTTCTCTGCAAGCAGGAAGGCGGCTTTCCCAAATACGTGGTGCTGCACGAATCCTTGCTGCTCAAGCTGGAGCAGATCCTGAGCGCGCTCGGCGCGCGCGGCATCCAAGCCGATACCTTCCAGGTCATGAGCGGGTTCCGCACCCCGTACTACAACAGCGCGATCGGCAACGAGACCAGCTTCAGCTGTCATCTCTACGGCGGCGCCGCCGACATCTTCATCGACCGCGACGGCGACGGCTCGATGGACGATCTCGACGGCGACGGCAAAACCTCGCGCCGCGACGCCGAGCTGCTGGCGGAGGTGGTGCGCGAGCTCGAGCAGCAAGGCCCCGGCTTTTGGCCCGGAGGGCTCGGCGTCTACGGCCCCAAGCCGCACCGCGGTCCGTTCGTGCATGTCGACGTCCGCGGCTGGCCAGCCCGCTGGACCGGGTAACTCGGCGGCGGATAGGGCGCCGTCCTAGTCACACGGGGCGGTGATCAAAAGTCTTGGCAGCGCAAGATTGCCAGTCGGCAACCTGAGTATCCCTGGGTGGCATGGGCACGCGCAGCGCGCCCATGGACGACGTCACTCGCCATGCAAAGCTCGACCATGGGCGCCCTTCGGTCGCCCATGCCACCCCATTGGTGACCCCGGGGCGGATATCATAGGGCTGCTCCCGGCGGCAACGAACCCGCACGCGGTCGGGAGCGCGGCATGATCGGACGAACCGTCTCGCGCTACCGCATCGTCGAGAAGCTGGGGGCCGGCGGCATGGGCGAGGTCTATCGCGCTGAAGACTCCCGGCTTGGGCGCCAGGTGGCGGTGAAGGTCCTGCCGCGCGAAATCGCCAGCGCTGCGGAGCACCGTGCCCGCTTCGAGCGCGAGGCCCAGGCGGTCGCGGCGTTGTCGCATCCCAACGTCCTTGCCATCCATGACTTCGGGGTCGAGGGCGAGATCGCCTTCGCGGTCATGGAGCTGCTTCAAGGCGAGACCTTGCGCGCCGAGCTCGATCGGCTCGGGGCGCTGCCGCTGCGCGTGGCGCTCGAGCGCGCGATTCAAACCGCGCGCGGCCTGGCCGCCGCGCACGCCAAGGGGATCGTGCACCGCGACCTCAAGCCCGAGAATCTGTTCGTCACCCATGATGGACAGCTCAAGATCTTGGATTTCGGCCTGGCCAAGATGGTGGCGCCGGGGTCGGGCGCAGCCAGCGGGATCACGATCGCCGTGGACACCCAACCCGGGACCATCCTGGGCACCTTCGCTTACATGGCGCCGGAGCAGACCAAAGGAGCGCCGGCCGGCGCCAGCGCGGATCTGTTCGCTTTCGGGGTGATCCTCTATGAAATGCTCAGCGGCCAGAACCCGTTTCGGCGCGACTCGGTCGCCGAGACCATCAGCGCGATCCTGCGCGACCAGGCCCCGCCGCTCGAGCGCAACGTGTCCGACCTCCCCCAGGCGGTGGCCCACCTGGTGCGCCACTGCTTGGAGAAAAATCCCGCGGATCGCGCCCACTCGGCGCCGGATCTGGTCTACAACTTGGAGGCCTGCCGCGCCGCGCTGAGCGCAGCCTCGGCGCCGGCGGTGGATTCGCAGGCGATCGACTCGCTCGCCGTGCTGCCGTTCGTCAACGAGAGCGGCGAGCCGGACGCCGACTACCTGAGCGACGGCCTGGCGGAGATGATCATCGATAACCTGTCGCAGCTGCCGCGCCTGCGGGTGATGGCGCAGAGCACCGTCCTGCAGGTCCGGGCGCAGCATGCGACCCCCTTGGAGATCGGCGCGGCGCTCAAAGTGCGGGCGGTGTTGACCGGGCGCCTGCTGCTGCGGTGCGATACCTTGATCGTGCGCGCCGAGCTGGTCGATGCCAGCGACGGCCGGCGGCTGTGGGGCGGGCGCTACGATCGCAGCCATGCCGCGGCCTTGCTCGAGATCGAGGAGCAGATCTCGCGCGAGATCTCCGAGCAGCTGCGCTTCCAACTGAGCCAGGAGGAAAAAAGCCGGATCGCCAAGCGCGATACCGAGCACCCCGAGGCCCACCACGCCTACCTGCAGGGGCGC
>DASWHO010000361.1:0-9877 GCA_036398155.1 Acidobacteriota bacterium | reverse complement strand
CGCTGTTCTCGTATCGCAACATCGGAGAGATCGTCGACAAGGGCTTCGAGGCCGCGGTCGACCTGGCCGCGACCGACGAGTGGGCGCTGTTCGTCAACTACTCCTACCAGGATGACCCTGAAGTCACCGGCATCCCGGCCGACGAGATCAACCTCCCGCCCAATCACCGTTTCAACTTCGGGGTCGCCTACAACGGGCCGGTGTTCTACGCCAACGGCAACGTCAACTACCAAGCTGAGGCGTTCTGGACCGACGTGCTGGATTCGCGCTTCTGGGGTCCGACCGACTCGTTCACCATGCTCAATCTGGCCGCCGGCGTCAAATTGGCCGGCGACAACGTGGTCCTGGGCGTGATTGCGAGCAACGTGACCAACGAAGAGGTCATGCAGCACGTGTTCGGCGACATCATCAGTCGGAAGGTCGTGGGCGAACTCCGCTTCCACTTCTAGGTGCTCGGCGGCGGATCTGGCGCCGGCTGCGGCGTTGGGCTAGCTCGGGCTCCTCCGAGATACGGGGACTGGTACGAATTTCCGCCACGGCAACACGCATGATTAGGCGATCCAGGAAATTCGCTACCTGTCCCCGTATCTCGCTTCCGTCGCCGGCATTGTAAGCGGGGGAACTCCCCCGCACCCCCTGTCGCCCGCCTTGCATCCGGCGGCATCTCCGCCGCCCTCTGCGCCGTGCTCGCTTGCTACTGCACGGGCCGTCATCGACGTGGGCTCGGCGCTATGCTGCGGCCGAATGCGTGCGGGGGTCGGCTTCGCTGCGCTCGCCTCTTGCTGCTAGCGGCTCTGCCCTAAGTGAGCAGTCTCGGGGCGCGGCGGACGATTTGTTCGCTGATGCGTTCGGCCAGCGCCATGATCGTGACCTGGGGATTGACGCCGACGCTGGCGGGAAACAGCGAGCCGTCGCAGACGAACAGCCCGCGCACGCCGTGCACCGCGCCGGCGCCGTCGCAGACCGAGCGCCGCGGATCCCGGCCCACGCCGCAGCCGCCTTGCGGGTGGGCGGAGAACAGCGCCAGCTCGTTCTCGACCACTCCGCGCTCGGCGATCCAGCCGATCTGTTCGGCGCGCTCCAGCAGCAGCGGATCGCTGTGCAGGGTCAGCACCCGGCGCGCCCCGGCGGCGAAGTGCAGCTCGGCCATGCGCTGCATGCCGTGCAGCAGGTGGGTCCGATCGGCGGCGCCGAGCCGGTAGTCCAACAGCGGCGTGCCGTCCGGCTCCAGCAGCACCCGCGCATCGGGCTCGCCGCCGGCGCCGTCGCGCACCAGCGCGATGGTGATCGCGATATGCGGCGAGAGCTCGGCGAGCTGGCGGTGCTGCGCGCCGAAGCTGGGCAGCGCGGCGGCGGCGATCCCCGGATAAGCCGGCGCGGTCTCGATCCGATAACCGTAGCCGCCGGAGAGATCGGCGAATTGGTCGCAGAAGGCGGACTGGGGAATGCCGTAGCCGGCGTCGATCACGCGATCGTAGAGCCCGATCACCGCCGTGGTTGGGTGCAGGTAGGTGCCGCGGCCGATGCGCGGTTGCGCGGCGCCCAAGCCGGAGCGCAGCAGCAGGCCGGGGGTGTTGATCGCACCGCCGGACACGACCACGATCGGAGCGCGCACCGCGAGCCGCCCGCCGGCCGCGGTCCGGGCCTCGACTCCGACCGCCCGCACACCTTCCAGCAGCACGCGATCGACCCGCGCTTCGGCGAACAGCTCGGCGCCGCGCTCGAGCGCGTCGCGCAGATAGGTGAGCGGGATCGAGCGCTTGGCGTTGTACGAGCAGCCCAGACCGCAAAAGCCGCTGCGCACGCAGCCGGTCACGTTGCGGCGCAAGTTGCCACAGCGCCACCCGAGCCGCCGCGCGCCGCGCAGGAGCGCCAGGTTGTTGGCGTTGTGCTCCTCGTCGCCGACCGGCTGGATCTCGATGCGGCGCGCGACGCGAGACAGCGCCACCGTCCAGTGCTGCGATTCGAGCTCGGGCAGCCCCGAGCGCTGGGCCCATTCGCTCAGCACCGCCGGCGGCGGCTCGAAGCAAGTGGTCCAGTTGACGTTGCTGCCGCCACCCACGGCGCGGCCCTGCAGGATCGAAAAAGCCAAGTCGCGCGTGTGCCGCAGGCCGCGCTCCTGATACAGCAGCGGCACCATGTCGCGCTCGCGCTGGTTGAAGTCGGCGGCACCGACCGCCGGCCCCTCCTCCAGCAGCGCGACCTTGAGGCCGGCCGCCGCCAACCGCGCGGCCGCGACGCCGCCGCCCGGACCGCTGCCGATAATCGCGACATCCGTGGCGACCGAACGATCGGCCGCTCGCGCGCCCCCGCGCCGGATCATAGGCGCACCTCGACCGCCGGCTCCGCCGCCGGCTCGCGTTCGGCGGCGCCGAGCCATGGCCCGCGATAGCCGATCGCCTCCCAGCTCTGCGGATGGCTGTAATAGGCCATCAGCACGATGCGCTTGAGCGCGGTGAAGCCGGCGCGCTGGTCCCCGATTCGGCTCCGCATCCAGCTACGGAGAAAGCGGTCTTGCTGCTCGGGCGTCAGCTCGACGAACGGCCGCCAGCTCACCGCGGTCAAAAGCGCCGCCCAGCGCGAGCCCAGAACGCTCAGGAGCGCTCGAAAGCGGCCTTGCAGACTCGAAGAGCTGAGCGCCAGCTCCTGATCCACCCGTTCGATCACGCCGGCCGCTTCGATGTTCTGCCGGCCGACCAGGCGCCGCGCCAGCGCGCGCAGCAACCGCGCTTCCTCGGAGGTCAAAAACCGCAGCTCGGAAGCGGGAGCAGCCGGACGGCCGAGCCGGCTCGCGCCCCACGCCGCGCGACCGAGAACCAGCGCGGCGAGCGCGCCACCGACGAAGCTCCTACGGGTCATCGCCAGAGCATAGCAAAGGCCGTTCCGCATGGGGTGGCATGGGCGGCCGAAGGGCGCCCATGGACGAGCTATGCATGGCGAGTGAAGTCGCCCATGGGCTTGCTGCGCACGCCCATGCCACCCCTGCGGACCGTCCAGCCGACTGGTTACCAGCGCTCGCTGCCGGCAGCGAGCTCGCTTCGGGCTAAGGCTTGGTGGGATCGCCGGGCCGACGGGGGCGCTCGCCTGGCAGCCGATGGATCAGCCGGGGCGGCAGATCAGCGGGTGCTCCGCGGCCGGCGCTTCGGGACGGGCTGGCCGATTGGGCGGAACGCATCAGGCGGAGCGCCGAGCCCAGGACGCCGCCGCCGGCGCCGCGCCCGGCGACGACGCCGCCGCTGTTGGCGTTGAGCAGCTCGGGCGCCGAGCTGATCCAGGCGAGCAGCGTTTGATAGTCAGGGTCGGCGGTTGAGCTGAAGATCGTGCCGCCGTCGTGGTCCATCCCGCCGGCCGCCGGCGCGAGCGGCTTGCGCAACAGCTCGCTGAGCGCCGGTTGATCGAAATTGGCCCGCTCGCCGGTGAGCACGTAATCGTATTCGGGATAGGCGGTGATGCGGAAGCGGCTCGAGAAATCCTGCGGACCGTGGCAGCCGGCGTTGGCGCAGCCGCGCGCAATCAGGATCGGCCGAATCGTGTCGGTGTAAGCGCTGAAGCTGGGGGCGAACTGGATAAAGGCCTCGAACGGCTGATCGGGGACGTAGGCGTAGACGCCGCCGGAGTCGAGCCATTCGGCCAGCGTCCGCAGCTCGGCCGAAGTCAGCATCTGGCTGTGGTCCAGGATCGAGCCGATCCGCTGCTGCTGCACTCCCATCGCCCAAGGATCGTCGTACTCGCTGCCCACCACCACGCCGGTCAGAACGCTGATCAGATAGCTCTTGCGCGAGGACACGTCATAGCTGATGAAAGACTGGAACGGATAGCTCTGCTCGGAACGTTCCTTCATCAGCTCGGAATAGCTCTGGCTCATGCGCAGGGTGCGATCCGGTGTCAGGTTGAGGTTCGCCCGCGCCGCCGCCGCATCGTGGCAGCCCGCGGTGGCGCAGCGCCCGGCCAGCAGATCGCGCACGTCGTCCTTGAAGGTCACCACGCGCCGGGCGCTGGCGCTGAAGTCGCTCGGTGCGCCGAGCGCCAGCGGCACATCGGCGGAGCTGAAACCGTGCGGGCTGTGACAGCCTTCGCAGGTGCGGGTTTCGCCCGGACGCGCGGTCTCCCAGAAGCGCTCGCTGACCCAGGCCTGACCTTTTTGATTGAGGCTTTGGAAGACGTAGTTTTCATCCGCCGGGACCCGCGCGGCGAACGAGCCATCGGCGAACACCGGTGCCGCACCGAGGATCTCAGCCGGCTCGTACTCGCGATCGGCGGTGAAGTCGCCGTCCGGCTCGCTGCGGCGCGCGTGACGCAGGACGCGGACGCCGAACACCTGCGAGGAATCCGGCTGCGGCTGGCGGGTGTCGTCGCGCAGGAAGATGTTCTTGGACACCAGCAAGCCGGTGGTCTGACCGAGGTCGAGGGTCGACGGCAGCTGCGGCGGCGGGGTGCGCGCCTCCACCACCACCGGCTCGAGATCCCACATCGCCGGATCGTTGGTCAGCAGCACCCGGCTCGCCGGCCCGCTCAGGTCGATGCGGTAGATGCCGAAGTCCGGGATCGAACCATCTTCGTAGACGGCGCCCGGAGCGTAGGCCACCACCAAAGTGTCCGGATCGAGCGGATACGGATACTTGTAGCGCCCGCTTTGGGATGGCTGGTCGTAGCGCGCTTGCTCCTGGGTGATGAAGATCGGGTTCGAGTTGTCGCCCAACGAACGATCGAGAATGCACAGTGCGCCCGAGCCGAAGGCCGAGAACTCCGGGCTCCAGTTGGCGATGTAGCGGCCGTCTTCCAGCTCGCGCACGTCGGCCGGACCGCCCTGGAACTCCAGATACTCAAGGTAATCGACCAGGTGCGAGCCGTAGTCGGCGTGGGCGCGCGCGCCGTCCGGATCGGCGAACCACAGCGAGAAGCGGTTGACGAAGCCGAGGCGCTCCCAGCGGGTGAACGCCAGCCGGCCCAGATTGGCGGCCTCGTGGCCGACCAGGAACGGGTTGAAGTCGCCGCTGGCGCTGCGGGTCAGGCGCTGCACGCCGCTGCCGTCCGGGTTGCAGACGAACAGCGACAGCGCGCGGAAGCCCTCATACTCCTCGCGCCGGTTGTCGCGATCGGAGCTGAAGCCGATGCGGCCGTCGGGGAAGTAGAACGGCTCGACGTTGTTCGACGGGTGGCTGAACACCTGGCGCAGCCCGCTGCCGTCGACCTGGATCTCGTAGATCTGCCAACGGCGCTGCTCGCCGTAGCAGCCGTAGATCGAGCACTGCTTCATGCTGAACAGGATCCGGCTGCCGTCCCAGCTGACCTCGGGATTGCGCACCGCGGCATGGTTGAAGAAGGTCAGCTGGGTGACCGCGCCGCCCGGCGCGATCGGCTCGAGCCGGAACAGATTGCCGCCGCGCTCGGTATCGTACGGACCGACGTTGTGGCTGATGTCTAGGATGGTGCCGAAGCTGAAATCGCGCGGCGCCGCCTTGACGAACACCAATTGGTCGGCCGGCGCGGCCGCGGCGCCCAGCAGCGCGACGGTTAGCCTCAGCGCGGGTTTCATCGACTCCGCCCCCTCTCCAAAGCACGCGGGCCGCCCAAGGAGCCCGCTCAAGGTTCCTCTGGCGGCCCGACTGGCGATACCGGACGGCGGATCGGCCGTCCGATGTAGCCTCGCGGCTCTGCGCCCCCGCCTTTCGGCGGGTTTGCTCTGAGCAAAGGACCAGGCGCCATTGTAGCAAGCGCGTTCCGGATTCGAATTCAATGTTACTAGGTGTCGTGGGCGAAGCGGAGCTCGCCCACGGCACTCACGGCACCCACGGCACCCGCGGCACCCATCAGGGCGGGTGCCAATAAGGACCGAAACAACTTGATATACTCCAGGCACACTCGTATCTCCCCTACCGGCCATGACCGATCTTGCGGAAAGCGCTCTTGCCTTGCTTCAGGGCATGATCGACCAGCAGCGTGACAAGCTCGCCAAGCTGGCCCGCGCGATCGATCCCAAGCTCACCGCCGAGGACCTGCTGCAGCCGCACGACCGGCCCGAGCTGTTCGGCGATCCACTGTTCAACTACGAAGACGGCATCCTGGCCGGCTTGATCAGCGCCCAGACCGCGCTGCGCGCGGCGCGCCGCCAATCGAGCCCGCCGCCCGAAGCAGCCGCCCCCGGCGGATGATCCGGCGGTACGGACGAGCTCAACCCCGATGATCTACAGTCCGAACGCCGGCTGGTTCGCCGATCTGGCCCTGACTTGGGCGTTCGCCAGCCTGGTACTGCTGGCGCTGGCCTACCGCGCGGCGCGCCGGCACCGTTATCGCACCCACATGCGGATCATGACCGCGACCTCGGTGGCGGGTCTGTCGTTCGTTCTGGCGACCGCCGGGCGCCGGCTGCTGCCGGGCTTCGTCGCGCCGGTGATTCCGCGGGCCTATCTGCCGGTGCTGGCGTTCCACATCGCGCTCGCGATCGTGACCTTAGGGATGAGCGCGCTGCTGATCCGGGCTCAGACCGCGCCGCCCGAGTTGATCGAACGCCGGCCCAAGCTGCTGATCTGGCGCCAGCGCCACCGCGTGCTCGGCCCGCTGGTCTGGGCCGGCTGGCTGATCACCTTCCTGGGCGGAATCGCCAACTACTACGTGCTCTACGGTCTTCCGGATTGAATCGTGCCGGACCGCAGCGTTCGAGGGCAAGGACGGGGGTGGCCGCGAAGGTTCGGCTCTGCCGAACCGGAGCGAACATCGTGGCTGGACCTCAGAGAGCGATAGAAATATGAGCGAAACGATCCCGACCCAACGCGGCCTGGGCCGCGAGCTGTGGGAGCGCCTGGACCGGGTCACCCAGCGCGAACGCAACAGCGCCGCCTACCGGCTCGGCCATTGGCCGATCTGGATCGCGGTGTTCTACATTCTGCCGGGGCCCTTGACCTTCGATCTGTTCGAGCGCGGGCTCGACCCGCGCATGGCGCTCTGGCTGCTGGCGGTGCTCGGCGCGACCGGCTGGGCGGCCCTGCGCGGCCGGCTGCCGGGCGTGGAGCCTTCGCCCTACATTCTTTATTTCACCGAAGACAAGCCCAACCCGCTCTATCGCCGGATCTGCTACACCGCGGCGTGGTGCGCGGCGCTGTCGTTCGAGCTGCTCAATCTGTCGGGCCTCGCCTGGGCGCTGCTCACCGGCCAGTGGCGGCTGCGCCAGATCTACGACGCGGCTTATTATCCGCTGATCGCCGCCACCGTGGCCTTGGGCCTGATGGGGCTGCTGCCGCGGACCCGGCGCTCGACTCGCTACGAAGGGCACGAGCGGCGCTGGTTCTACGGCCTGGTATGGGCGGTGATCCCGGCCGATCTGGTGCTGATGATTCTGTGGAAGAGCTTGCCGCGCGGCTGGAGCTACGATCTGATCCGGCTCGGCGCCCATCTGCTGGTGCTGGGCGCGCTGCTCTGGCTCGCCTACCTCGGCCAGCTGCCGCGCACGCGCCGCCCCCGCCTCGGCGAAGCCATGATCGACTAGTCAGCACCGAGCTTCGAGTTGGAGTGTGCCACAGATCATATTTTCACCTTTTCTCTCGACCGATCGGACCTAAGATCCTCTACCAAGCCGCGCGAAAAAAATGCACCGATTAGCAGCAGCCACCACCATCGGATCCAGGCTTCGGTCTGGAGCGTGGATGCTGGCCCTCTGGTTGGCTCCGCTTTGCGCCCACCCCGCCGAGCGTCGCGCTATCGAATATCCGAGCTGCGGCACATCCGCCAGCGAGCTCTCCGGCGGCCAGGCCGCACGAACGCAGCTGCCGGCGGGAACGCTGCTGCGAGCGCTCCAGGACCCGCCGATCGTTTACGCCGGATACCAGGGAGCGATCCGTTATGAGCTGGCGGTGCTCGGCGATTTCACGTCGATCGACTTCCAAATCGAGTCGTTCACCGAGCTGCGCCGCTTCTCGGCCGAGCGCGAAGAGCGCTACGTGAACCCGCAAGGCGACGTCATCAGCATCTTCGCGGTCGAAGGAACGCTCGAGCAATGGCTGGTGCTGCCCTGGAGCTGGGACCTCGACCTGACCTCGCCTTATGTCTTTTCGGAGCTGCTCTACCTCGGTCCGCCCGCGCAGCAGCAGCCGATCTTTCTGCCGATCGCCTTGCTGCCGAAGACGCTGCCACACTCCAAGGTGGTCCGGGTGGACTCGCGGCTCCAGATCGCCAGCAACCTGATCAACGTCGCGGTCCCGGATCTGCACCGCCAACAGCTCGACCAACTCCCCAACCTGGGATTTGAGCCCAACCAGGTGATTGACCTGCTCGAGCAGAAGCTCGGCGCCTTTGCTTACGACGAGTTCGGATTCGGCCTCTGGCAACACGAGCTGACCAACCCGGGGGCGTTCCACTCCTTCAACCTGGCATCACCCCATCCGCCGTACAGCCTTTACACCTCGTCTTCATTTTTCACGCGGGAGCTGTGGAAGCACGAGGTGAATCACAACTGGAATTTTCGCTACGACCTGCCGCGCCTGGTCGGCTGGGAGGCGCCCTTCGACGGCTTCCACAGCCGCGGCACGGTGGCGAAAGAGGCGGGGATGCTGTGCTGCTCGGCGTACCCGATTCGCAAGCTCAACAGCAAATGGCGCACGACCTGGATTCGCGATCCCCATCCGTTTCACCCGCTCGAGCTGTTCGCCATGGGTCTGATCGACGAGCGCGAGGTTCCCGACATGTTCGTCTTCAAGCGCCAGGATCTGCGCGACTATTATCCCAATGAGGCCCTTTCTGGACCGACCCGCAGGCTCTCCGTCGATCAGGTCATCGCGGAGTACGGCCGCCCGGCGCCGGCCGCCAAGAATGATTGGCGTGTGGCGCCGGTGCTGGTGTCGGAGAAGCTGCTGCCGAAGCGCCTGATCTCGGATATCAACTTCTTGATGCGGCGCATGGAAGATCCCGAGGGCAAGGTTCCGGCGTCTTTCGATCAAGCGACCGGCTACCTGATGGACTTGAAGACCACCGTGGTGCGGGCCGGCCATCCCGGCCTCAAACCTCCGCCGGACGTCACCTTCCCGCCGATCGAGCGTGAGGAGATCCCAGGGATCACGCTGGAGCGGGCCTTGCCGGGCTGCCTCAAGCCGGGACAGACGCTGCGGCTCGAGGGACGCACGACGACCGGTGCAAGTCCAGGGATCGCGCTGGTCCCTTCGAATCCGGACTACCCGACCTTGGAGGCGCCGGCTTCGCAGAGCCACCAGTTCCGGGTCGCGCTGGCGCCCGACAAGGAAGATGTGTACCAGGTTCGCATCGACGGGGTGTGGCCGCGGCGCGAGCCGTTGCCGGTGCTGGTCGGACCGATCTATGTCACGCCCGACTGCTTCTGAATGGTAAAGGGCTTCCCGCTGATATCGGCTCCAAGGCTTTCGAAGGGAGTGCAATGGGCGGACGAAGGGCGCCCATGGACGAGCGTGCACGGAGGTGAGGTCATCCATTGGCGCGCTGCGAGCTATGGCCTCGCGTTTCAATATTCGTTAGCCTAGGGTCGATGGGTGTTCACTTGCTAGCGTGGATTCTGCTCGGCACCCTCGCCGGGTCGGCCGCGGCCGCCGACTCGGAGCCGGCACTCACCGATCTGCAGCAGCTCGAAGAGCTCCGCGCCAGGTTCAATCAAGATCAGGGCCACCCGCGCCTGCTGCTTTTGTTTTCCCCTACTTGACCGGTCTGCGTCTCCGGCGCCCGGTGGGCGCAGCGCGAGCTGCTCAGCAAACATCCCGATGCGGATCTCAAGGTCTACGTGATCTGGTTCAACATGGTCGCCACCGATAAGCGCGACTACTGGGACGGCAGCCTGATCGACGATCCCAGGGTGACTCACTTCTGGGATGAGGCGAAGCGGATCGGACGCTGGTTCGGCGCCCATCCCGACTACGGCAAC
>DASWHO010000360.1:0-6725 GCA_036398155.1 Acidobacteriota bacterium | reverse complement strand
CGTGCCAGCCCTGCCTCGAAGCCACTTTGGTACGACTGTTTCACCAGACTCTCCAACGTCCGCCAGTGGGCGCGCTGGAGCTGCTTGAGCGTTTGCCCTTGTGTCATACCCACTCCTTCGGCCGGCGCTGCTGCGCTGTGGACGGTTGGGGCCTTTGACTCATGATAACCGCATCAGCCTGGCCCGTCGCGCCGGCCCAGAGGGCAGTCGCTTCGGACCGAGCCCGGATCCGGAGGATGACATCCGCCTACGGGTCGCCGATGGCAGCCTCCAGCATCGACTTGTCGCCGGTCAGCTCCCAATAGATCAGCGACACCGGGATCACCCCGGCCTGGTTGAAGGCTTCCATAAACTCGGCGAGCACGAAGCGGCCCTCGCGCTGGCGGGCGTATTCCGCGATCAGCTTCTCGATCTCGATCTTCCCGATCACGTAGCTGGTGCCATAGGCCGGCTGCCGCAGATAGAACTGCTCCTCGAACTGGATGGTGTCGCCGTCGGCCGGCAGCAGCGCCCACGGCGTCCACTTGGACGCGAACGCGGTGGCCTGGTCGAAGTTCATCTCCAGGCCGTGCTGATACAGGCCGCCGAGGCCGCGCGCGGCGCGCTGCGCGAGCAGGATCCACACCAGCTCGCGGGCCCGCGGCCGCCGCTCCAGGTAGCCGGCGTGCAGCATCATCTCCTCCATGCCGGTCGCCATCCCCTCGGCGCGGCCGTCGAAGATGTTGTCGAGCAGCGGCACGCGGCGGATCGGGCTCGGGTGCGGCTGCTCGCGCATCCGGGCCAGATCGATCCAGTGGCTGTGATGCGCCCGCATCGGCATCGGATCGCGATAGTCGATCTCCTCAAAGAAGCCCCGCAGCCCGGCGGCCGGTGTGAAGCGCCCGATCCGGGCCCGCAGCGCGGCCTCCATGTAGGGCTTGATCGGCAGGATCTCGTTTTCGGCCAGAAAGGCCAGGTACTCGGTGACCGCCGCCTGCATCCGCCGCTCATAGTCGGCGGCGTTGTCGATCTTGGAGAGCACCGGTAAGGCGCGGTTGCGGTGCGCCTCGAGCCGCAGCGCGCTGTGGGCGCGGGCCAGCTCGCGCTCCAGCAGCACGACCTGGTCGTGCCACGAATAAGGCAGCAGGTGAACGTTGCGTAGGTTCCAGCTGTAGTGGTCCTTGCCGACCCCCGACGGTTCGGTCTTCGAATCCGCACCGGCGCCGAGCCAAGCCGCGAAATCGTCCGAGGCGTGGCGCGCCGCCTGCGCCGCGGCGGCGAGCTCGGGGTGGCGGTCGGCCACCGCGTCGGCCAGCGCTGCGAGGTCGGCGCTCTGGACCCGAATGCTGCGGGTTCCGGTGATCCATAGGTCGCGCGCGTTGCCGGTCAGATTGACCCGCGCCGCTTCGAACACCCGCCCGGCCCGGCCGAGCCGCTGAGCGATCTCGGCGGCGGCGCCGTCGGTCAGCGGCCAATCGTAGGCCGGCAGCTCGATCGCGCCATGGAGGTTGGGACCCTCGCGCTCCGGCACATCGGTGGGATCGGGATAGAACCAGACGTAGAACGCCGGGTCGCGCGACCAGGGCCTCTTCACCCGATGGGCGAACTCCAGGCTGTTGATCTCGGCCCAAACCAGGTACCAGTCGATCTGCTGGGCGATCGGCCATCCGGTCTTGTCGATCGCGTCCAGCCGCCCGCGCCACGCGTCCAGCTCGCGGAATTGCCGCGCCATGCTCGCGGCGCCGTAGTCCGGCACCCCCTCGATCATCCGCGGGGTTTGGAACTCGCGCCAGGCGGAAAACAGCGCGACCAGGGTTGGGTAACCGTCCGCCGGCCCGGCCGGCGCGGCGGCCGCGCCCGGCTCCGGCGCCGCGGCAAGGGCCGCGGCCATACGGCATCCGGCGGCGGCGAGCAAACCAAGCGTCGCCAGCCGGCGCCAACTCGCTGAGGCGGCCTTCATGATCCGATCCGGTGGGTCCCCTCGTGCGCCCGCGCCGCCGGCAACGGCTCAAGGACTCGGCGCCGGCAGATCGTTCCAGTTGAGCACGATGTTCCAGACCAGGCGGAAATCCGACTCGGTTTGGTAGCGGTGGATCGGATCGAAATCGAAAGCGATCACCCGGCCGGCGCCGGTGGGCAGATCCAGAATCGCGGGCTTGCCGACCAGATCGTCGCCGCCCTTGATCCCGCCGCTGACCACCAGCTCCATATCCTCCGCCTCGTCCTGCTCCTCCGAATCGGTGGTCTCAGCTGCATCCGTCTCGACCTCTTCACTGTCGTCGTCCCAACCCTCGTCGTCCTCGTCCTCGGGCGGCTCGGCGCCCCACTGCAGAACAATGCGCTCCCGATCGGCGCGCCGCACCGTATAGACCGGACGATCTTCGCGGAACGCCGAGGTGATCTCGGGATAGCCGTAGGCGATCGGATGGTCCGGGCGGCGGAAGCGCGCCCGCAGCTCGCTGCCGGGGTTGGACAGCTCGCCGGCGCGCGCGCGGCGCACGCCGCGGGCGATCCCGCCGTCGAGCGGCAAGCTCGATGCGCCGCCCAAGGTCACCAGCACGCCGCCGCCGCGCACGAAGTCCTCGAGGTTCTGCACGCCGCTCCAGCTGATGCCGCCGGTGATATCGGGCGCGGCGGTCGGGCTGCCGTGCGACGGATATTCCGGCGTCTGGGTATAGGCCAGCGGTGCAAAGCGCGGATCAATCCCGCCGACGATGTCCTTCAGGCTCAGATACGTGTCTGGATAGAGAATCACGTCGAAGCGCTCGCCGAGGCCGCCGCGGCGCAGGTCCTCATCCATGATCAAGGTATACGGGATGCCCTGGCGGTCGAAGATCATCCGTACCCAGCCGGCGGCCTGGGTGTCGGCCCAGGTCTGCAGCAGCGCCAGGCGCGGCAGATCGAGCGGGTGGCTCCGGACCTCGGGCGGCGCCGCGGCAGCCTCGATCTCCAGCGCCAGCTCGTCCGCGACCGCGCGCAGAACCGGCTCGATGCCGGGCTGCTCCGGAATGATCCACGAGCCGGCCGGATAATCCCGACCCTCCACCGAGAACCCGGTCTCGGCCGCCTGGACTTCGAACCCGGCGAGCCGTACGCGGGCGGCGAGCAGCGCCTCCTGGCCGCGGTCCCCGATCAGGTGGACCGGTCCGCGCGCCAGCGCGCCGCGATACACGACCGGCTCGGTCACCGCGGTCAGCGGCACCTGGCGCACCGCTTGGTCGCCGATCGGCTCGACCGCGACCCCGAGGCTTACCGGCAGCGCCCAAGCGACGTCGTCGTAGGCGTCGTAAGGCGCCTGGTCGGCCGGATACTTCTGCGGCGTGAGCAGGTCGAGCGCGTAGCCGCGATAGGGTTGATCCATCCGGACCAGAAACGTGCCGGCGGGGAAACTCCCCTCCGCGACCTCGAAATCGGCGCCGGCGCGGCCGACCTCGATGCCGTGCTCGCGCAGCAGGTTGACCAGCCGGGCCAAGCGGCGCTTGTCGTCCTGCTGCTCCGGGATCGCGATCGCGTAGGGCTTTTCGCTCGTCCCGCGCCGCACGCTGCTGGCGCCGCGGCGATAGAAGTTGCGCAGCAGCTCGGCGCCGTTGCGGGCGCTGTACTGCAGCGCCGCCAGCACGGCGGTCTCCATGTAGTTGGTGTTGTTGCGCAGCGACCAGCGGAATTTTTTCGGCGGCGGCACCATCCGATACCAGTCGCGCTCGGTCACCGGCTTGCCGGTGTAGCGCTGGGCCTCGGGATCCAGGAACCGCTCGACGGTCTCGGCGGTGGCGTTGCCGAAGGTCTCGTAGCCGCGGCCGATCGCGTTGTGGTTGATCGCCACCGAATCCTGATACAGATGCGCCCAGCCTTCGCCGAAGCCGTAGGTCCAGACTCCGGGCATCCCGATCGCGGTGAGCGTCGCCACTTCGTGAAACGCGATCGTGTGCCACTCGCTGAATACGCTGGGCTCGAGGTTGACGTTGTACGGACCGGTGCCGGTCCAGATCGAGAGCAGCGGAATCGATTCGTGCAGGTCGTGGACCACGATCGGGTGCCACTTGAGAAAGGCGTCCTGGGTGGCGCGGGTCAGCGCCAGCTGGCGCTGCACGCCGTCGCGGTTGTTGTCATGGAAGACGTACCGGCCCCAGTACGGCGGCGAGCGCGGCGGCAGGCGGTCGAAATCGGTCTGGCCTTTGAGCTGGCGATAGAACCATTCGACCGCGCGGTCGCGCCCGTCGGGCTCGGCCACCGGATTGATCAGCACCACCACCCGCTCGCGCACCTCGCGGATCGGAGGCGCGTCCGAGACCGCCAGGCGGTGGGCCAGCTCCATCAGCATCTCCGGCGAGCCGGTTTCGGTCGAGTGCAGGCCGCCGTGCAGCATGTACAGCGGCGGGGTGGTCGCGATCAGCCGCTCGGCACACTCCAGGTCACAGCGCCGCGGATCGGCCAGCTCGGCCAGCGCCGCGCGGATCGCCTCGAGCTGCTCGAGGTGTCTTTGGTCGCCGACGAACACCAGCAGGATGTCGCGGCCTTCCTCCGACTTCCCGATCACCTCGACCCGGACCCGCGGCGTGGCCGCGGCCAGGGCGCGGTAGTAGGCGTAGATCTGCGCCGTGCCGGTCAGCTCGCCGGCCGCGCCGACGATGTGACCGAGATGCTCGGTGGGCGTGGGAATCCCCGGGCTCAGCGGCACATAGGAAACCCACGGCGACAAGAAGCGCTCCTCGGTGGTCGCCGCGGCGATCGCTTCTATAGAGCCGGGCTCGGGCGTATCGGGCTCCGGCCCGGCGGCAGCAGCGAGCGGCACCAGCAGCGCGAGCGGCACCAGCAGCGCGAGCGGCAGCGAAAACCAAACCACCGAGCGGGCACTCAGCGCCAGGGCAGGCTCTCCTTCACAGAATCTCGGAGGCTAGAGTCCCCAACCCTGCGAGTCAAGGGAAGCCAAGGCGTACCAGGACCGGATCGTGGTCGCTGGTGCGGAACGGATCGGCGCAATCGGCGTTGAGGTGGAGGATGTCGGCCGCGGCGCCGGCGGCCAGGGCGGGTGAAACGATCACGTGATCGATCGCCTGCGCGGCGCCCTCGAACACGTAGGTGGTGCGCTCCGGCTCCGGCAGGCGCAGGATCAGGTTCTCCAGCGGCGGCGCCGCCAGCCGGCGTACCGCCGGCGACCATTCGTAGTCATTGAGATCGCCGAGCACCACCAGGCGCGCCTCCGGATCGAGCTCCAGCAGCTGCTCGGCCCAGGCCCGGATAGCTTCGGCCTGCGCCAGGCGGCGCGCACCGGTCGGGCGCCGCGGCGGTTGGATCGCGCCGTAGTCGCGATCGTCCTCGTACTTGGAGGACAGGTGGTTGACCACGACGAACAGCGGCCGGCCACCGGCTTCGAGCTCGACCGCGAGCGAGCGCCGTACCCCTTCGCCGCTCTCCAGGGTGAACGCCGCCGAACTCGGCGCGACCCGCCCCGGCGACGGCGACAGATGCAGGCCGTCGGCGCCGCGCACCGGCTCGGCGGCGTCGAGCGGGCCGGCCGTGCCGCGCCGCACGATCCGGGCCCGCGCCGGATCCGCCAGCAGCGCCACCCGAATGTTCCCGCCCGGCTGCCCGCCCTCGCGGCCATTCTCCGGATCGATCCAGACCGCTTCGTAGGCTGGTCCGCCCGCCGCGGCGATGCCGGCGACCAGCCGCGCGATCGTGGCCCGCGAGCTCACCACCCCGTCGTCGGCTGGACCGCTGTCGTCCTGAATCTCCTGCAGCGACACCAGCGCCGGCCCGCCGAGCGGCTCGGCGATCACACGGCCGAGCCGTTCGAATCGTTCCGGCGGGCCGGCGGCCGAGAGGTTCTCGACGTTGAAGGTGGCGATCGTCAGGTGCGCCGGATCGGAAACCAGCGCCGTGCCGCCGGTGCACGGCGCGCTCGGAGCTTGTGATTCCAGCGGCGCCAGCAGCAGCAGCTTGTAGTTCGAGAACGCATAGTCGACCACGCCAATCAGCGGTTGCTCGATCCGCGCGCCGACATTCAGAGCCGGCAATCCGCCGACCAGCCGGCCCGAGACCATGACGCGTTCGAGCGGCGCATCGTCCGGCCCGCGCAGCGCGCCTCCGGCGGCGCTGCGCGGCCCGGGCGGCGCGGCATCGGGAAGCAGCACCAGCTCGCCGTGGCGCGTGGTGGCGCCGCTGACCACTCCCGGCCCGACCTCCACCCGCATCCCTTCGACGCTCTCCCACCAGTCGATCGCATCCCGGGTCGGCTCGAACCGCGCGAGGCCGTCATCGTCGATCGCGCGCGGCGCCCGGTCGCTGGCCGGCAGCCGGCGCGGCGGCTCGAGCCGAGTGACTCCAGGTCGCAGCTCGAGCGACTCGGCGAGGAGTCGCGTCACCGGCAGCTCGGCCGGGCTCGCCGCAGCCTCGACCACGTAGGCATCGAGCGCCACGCGCTGCCCGCTCGTGACCGGCTCGCCTGGCCAGGCGACGAACAGGCCCTCGGAGGTTGCGGGATCGGAGTCGGGGCGTTCGGACTCGATCCAAAAGCCCTCGAGGCCGCGGGCGCCGGAGACCGCGGTGACTACGCCCTCCACCCCGAACAGCCAGCTCCCCTTCCGCGGGCTGCGGTGCGCAGTGCCCTGGATCGCGCCGATCGCGGCCGGCGCTTCGTCGACCGCGAACGCGAAAATCTGGGTGCGCTGCAGCTCGGCGTTGAAATTGTCATCCGAGATCAGGAGCAGGACGCGCCGCCCATCCGGCAGCCGCGGCCCCAGCGC
>DASWHO010000359.1:0-6470 GCA_036398155.1 Acidobacteriota bacterium | reverse complement strand
GTGATCGGCGAGCAGCGGGATGTCCTCGCGCCGGTCGCGCAGCGGCGGCAGCAGGATTGGCAGCACCGCGATTCGATAGTAGAGGTCTTCGCGGAATTCGCCCTGGTCGACGCGCTGCTTGAGCGGGACGTTGGTGGCGACTACCACCCGCACGTCGATCTTGATCGGGGCGTTGGAGCCCAGCGGTCGGATCTCACGCTCCTGCAGGGCGCGCAGCAGCTTGTTCTGGATCTGGGGCGGGAGGTTGCCGATCTCGTCGAGAAACAAGGTGCCGCCGCTCGCTTCCAGAAACAGCCCGCGCTTGTTGCTGTCGGCGCTGGTGAACGCGCCTTTGACGTGTCCGAACAGCTCGCTCTCCATCAGGTTTTCGGGGATCACCCCGCAGTCGACGGCCACGAACGGCCGTTCCTTGCGCGGGCTGTTGTAGTGGATCGCCTTGGCGACCAGCTCCTTGCCGGTTCCGCTCTCGCCCTCGATCAACACCGTGGTGGCGGTCGGGGCGACCCGGCGGATCAGGTCGAAAACCGGCTCCATCGCCTTGCTTTTGCCGACGATCGCGTCGAAGCGGTAGCGCCCGCCGACCTCCTCGCGCAGCCGTTTGAGCTCGCGGCGCAGCTCGGCCTCTTCGAGCGCCTTGCCGATGGTCAGCTTGATCTCGCTGCGCTGGAACGGCTTGGTGATGTAGTCGCGCGCCCCCAGCTTCATCGCTTCGACCGCGCTCTCGATGGTGCCGAAGCCGGTGATCATCACCACCATCAGGTCGGGGTCGAGCTCGTGGGCGTGGCGCAGCACCTCGATCCCGTTGGTGTCGGGCAGCGCCAGATCGCACACCATCAGGTCGAAATGCGAGGTCTCCAGCAGCTGGCGCGCCTCGGCTCCGGTCTCGGCGCTCTCGACCACGTAGTCGTCCTTCTCCAGCAGCGAGCGAAACAGCCGGATCATGTTGGGCTCGTCGTCGACCACCAAGATGCGTTTGCCGCTCATACCGATTGCTCCTGTTGGACCACCGCGGGGCCGATCGGCTCGGCCGCGGCGCGCGGCAGATCGACCTGCACCCGGGTGCCCCGGCCCGGCGCGCTCTCGATGCGGATCGCGCCGCCGTGATCCTCCACGATCCGCTTGCAGATCGCCAGCCCCATGCCGGTGCCGCGCTTGCCTTTGGTGGAGAAGAACGGCTCGAAGATGCGCCCCAGGTTGTCGCTCGCGATCCCCTCGCCGTTGTCCTGCACTTCCAGACTGACCCAGGTGCCGCGCGCGCGCGCCGCGAGCACGATCTCGCCGCCGTGGGGCAAGGCGTGAATGGCGTTGAGCAGCAGATTGATCACCACCTGCTGGAGCTGGTGCGGATCGGCCGCCACCGGCGGCAGGTCGCCGTCGATCCGGCGCCGCAGCGCGATCTTGCTCTTCTTGAGGCTCGATTCCAGCAGTGGCAGGCTGCCATCGACCACTCGGATCAGGTCGACCGCCGCCATCTGCGGCGGCTGGGGCCGCGCGAACTCGAGCAGCTCGCGGATGATGCGGCTGGTGCGCAGGCTTTCCTGCTCGAGGATCTTGAGGGTAGCGTATTCGGGCTGGTCCGGGGGCGTTTTCTCCAGCAGCTCCTGAGTGAAACCGAGGATCACGCCCAGCGGATTGTTGATCTCGTGCGCGACCCCGGCGGCGAGCTCGCCCATCGAGGCCAGCCGCGCCGAGCGGACCAGCTCGGCCTGGGCGGCGCGGAGCTGGTAGTTGGTGGCTTGGAGTTTTTGGTACGACTCTTCCAGCTCGGCGCTCTTCTCGGCCAGCCGCTCGATTTGGTTCTGCAGCGAGCGCCGCATCGCGTCGAAGGTCGAGGCCAGAAAGCCGATCTCGTCGCGCGCCCGGCGCGGCACCGGCGCGTCGTAGTCGCCGCGGCCCAGCGCGCGCGCCGCCTGGGCCAGCTCGCGCAGCGGGGCGGTGATGGTGCGGGCGACGAAAAACGCGAAGATCAGGCCGGTCAGCACCATCAGAACCCCGGCGATGCCGAGCGTCTTGGCCAGATTGGCGCGCAGCGTTTCGAGCTCGGCGAGCGGCTGCAGCACCACCGCGGTCGCCTGCGGGCCGAGTCGAAAAGCGCGCGCCAGAAAGTGTTGTCCGTGCCGCTCGACTTCGATCGGCGGACCGCCGCCCCCTTGCGCTGCGCGGCGCAGCAGGCGTTGGCATTCGCGGCATTCGAGCGGGCCGCTGCTGGGGTGGCCCGGATAGTTTCCGGTCGCCACCACCAGCTTGCCGGCGCTGAGCAGCCCGATCTCGCAGCCGGTGATGGTGCGGAAGTTGTCGGCCAGCACCGGATCCATGCGAAAGCCCAAGGTCAGCGCGCCGGCTTTGGCGGCCACCGTCGTGACCGGCACCGACAGGAGCTGAAACAGCGCGTCCTTGCTGCTCCAGATTTGGTAGGCTTCGCTGCCCCGGGCGACCCGGACCAAGGTCGGCGATCCGGCCAGCTCGCCGCCCAGCGGGCGGCGGCCTTCATCGAGAATCGGCTTGCCGCTTTCGTCGGTCAGCAGGAAGGTGTCGGCGTTGAGTCCGGCCGATAGCGGCGGGACCCCGGCGATCTCCTCGGGGATCTGCTGCCCGGTGAACAGCGCGAAGGAGACCTCGTAGGAGGAGGCCAGATAGCGCGCCTGCGCCAGCAGCAGCTCGCGCTGGAAGTGGAGCATTTGGTCAAAGACCGAGACCGCCTTGTTCAGATCGCTCTCGACCTCGATCCAAACCTGGGTGCTGGTGCGCTGATACAACAGAAACGAAACCGCCAGGACCACGATCAGGATCAGAGAGCCCGAAAACAGCAGGATCTTGTCGCGCAGCCGCCGCATGGACTTTCTGGACCTTTATATTATCGCCTTCTCGGCTTGACCCGCGGGAGAGACCGCTGTTACGCTTCGCCGTTTGGTCCCAACTATGTCTTCGTCGGTCCAAACCCTGGGTGTGGTGGGTGCCGGAACCATGGGGCGAGGCATCGCCCAGACCGCCGCGCAGAGCGGCGTTTCGGTCCTGCTGCACGACGTCAGCGAGCAGCTGATCGGCCGCGGGGTGGAGTCGATCCGGCAGCAGCTCGAGCGCCAGGTGGCCAAAGGCAAGCTCGCGGCGGACGATGCGCAGGCGGCGCTGGAGCGGATTCGGCCGGCGCCAGGGCTCGAGCAGCTGCGCGCCGCGGACTTCGTGGTCGAAGCGGCCAGCGAGAACCTGGCGCTCAAGGCGGAGCTGTTCGCGGCGCTCGATCGGGTCTGCCGCCCGGAAGTGATCCTGGCCAGCAACACCTCCTCGATCTCGATCACGCGGCTCGGCGCCGAGACCCAAAGGCCGCAGCAGGTCATCGGCATGCACTTCATGAACCCGGTGCCGGTGATGAAGCTGGTCGAGGTGATCCGCGGCCTGGCGACCGACGATGCCACTGCCGCGGCGACCCACGAGCTGGCGCGCGCGCTGGGCAAGCAGCCGGTCGAGGTTCGCGACTTCCCCGGCTTCGTGTCGAATCGCATCTTGATGCCGATGATCAACGAAGCGATCTTCGCAGTCTACGAGGGCGTCGCGAGCGCGGCAGACATCGATACCGTCATGAAGCTGGGGATGAACCATCCGATGGGCCCGCTGACCCTCGCCGATTTCATCGGGCTGGATGTCTGCCTGGCGATCCTGGAAATTCTGCACGACGGCTTCGGGGATCCGAAGTACCGTCCCTGTCCGCTGCTCAAGCAGATGGTGGCCGCCGGCCGCTTGGGCAAGAAGAGCGGCGCTGGCTTCTACCGCTACGATCAGCCTTGAACCTGGAATGATGCGCGGCGCACCGCGCCCTGAACCCTACGAGGTCGAAACGATGAAACGAATTCACTTTATCTGGATGGCGATGGTTGCCATCCTGCTGCTCACCCAGCCGGCCGGCGCCTCCAAGGTCGTGGTGCTCGGCTTCGACGGCGCCGACGCGCAGCTGGTCGAACAGATGCTGGCGCAGGGCAAGCTGCCGCATCTCGCCAAGCTGCGCGAGGCCGGCACCTTCCAGCCGCTGATGCCGACCAATCCGCCGCAGACCCCGGTCTCGTGGTCGGCGTTCGCGACCGGATTGAACCCGGGTCGCACCGAGATCTTCGACTTTCTCAAGCGCCGCGAAGGCACCTACATCCCGATGTTCAACGCCGGCGAGGAGAGCTCCGAGCCGCTGCTGTGGGGCGAGCGCAACCCGCTCTATCTGGCGCTGATCGCAGCGGCCGCCGGCCTGCTCCTGCCGCTGCTGCTGCTGGCGCTGCTGAAACGCTGGAAGGCCGGCGTGGTGGTCGGGGTGGTGCTAGGCGCGGCTCTGGGCGCGGGGATGTACTGGTTCGCCGGCCGCTATCTGCCCGAAGAGGTTCCGGTGGCGCAGAATAACCGCAAGGGCGACACCTTTTGGGGGCTCGCGAGCCAGGCCGGCAAGAAGGTCCAGGTGCTGCGGGTGCCGGTCACCTTTCCGGCCGAGGAGGTGCACGGCACCTTCTTCGCCGGTCTCGGCGTGCCGGACATCCGCGGGCGGATCGGGACGCCCTCGTTCTACACCTCGCGGTTGGATCGGATCGAGGGCGAGAACGAGTTCAGTATCGAAGTGATCCGAGTCGACAACACCCAGGATCGGATCGAGACCGCGATCTATGGACCGCTCAACCAGCTGTTCTTCCGGCCCGAGGACGAGGAGGAGCGCTATCGGCTGGAGGAGGCCGGCGTGCCCGAGCGGATCGATGTGCCGATGACCCTGAGCATCGACCCGGCGAGCCAAAAGCTGCGCTTGGAGGTGCAGGGTCAGAATGTCACTTTGGGCGTCGGCGAGTGGACGCCGTGGATCCACATGCGGTTCGCGTTCAACGATGTGATCTCGGTCCGCGGCATGACCCGCTTCAAGCTGCTGTCGTTGGAGCCGGAGCTCAACCTTTATCAATACCCGGTCAACCTCGATCCGGATAACGCGATGTTCTTCACCAAGAACCCGATCACTTGGCCGCGCGGCTGGTTGCAGGATCTCTACGGACGGTTGGGACCGTTCAAGACCATCGGCTGGGAGGAGGACACCTGGACCATCACCACCGGGCTGGTCGATGAGGCGTTCTTCGAGGAGGACATCAACTTCACCGTAGCCGACGCTTCGCGGCTGATGGAGTCGCTGCTGCAGGAAGGCGACTTCGACCTCTACGTGCAAGTGTTCAGCTTCACCGATCGGGTCGGACACATCATCTGGCGCCTGACCGATCCCGAGAATCCGACCTACGATCCGGCGCGAGCCGAACGCTACGCCGGGTTGATGGAGCAGAGCTACGTGCAGATGGACGAGATCGTCGGCAAGGCGATGGCGGTGATTCAAAACCAGCCCGACACGCTGTTGATGATCTGCTCCGACCACGGCTTCACCAGCTATCGGCGCGGCGTCAACTACAACACCTGGCTGGTCAAGAACGGCTTCATGACTCTGCGCGGCCAGGGCAGCACCGCGACCTTGGAGAAGTTGTTCGATACCGGCGACCTGTTCAACAACGTCGACTGGTCGCGCACCCAGGCCTATGCCATGGGTTTGGGACCGATCTACATCAACCTGGCCGGGCGCGAGCCGCAGGGCATCGTCTCGCCGGGGCGCGAGTATGAAGAGGTGCGCGACGCGATCATCGCCGGTTTGGAGTCTTACGTCGACGAGCAGACCGGCGCGCGGCCGGTCAAACGGGTCTACAAGCGCGAGGAGATGTACCCGCAGTTCAATCTCGATGTGATTCCGGATCTGCGGGCGGCCAACGATCTCTACTACCGGGTCTCGTGGCAAACGACGCTCGGCGGCGTGCCGGCCGAGATCATGGAGGACAACTACAAGGTCTGGGGCGCCGACCACTGCTCGGTCGATCCCTCGCTGGTGCGGGGCATCTTCTTCGCCAACCGCAAGTTCACCCGCACCGATCCGCACATCATGGACTTGATGCCCACCATCCTGGAGGCGCTCGGGGTCGAGGTTCCGGCCGGCCTCGACGGCAAGGCCATCTCGTAGCGACGTATATGCCGCCATCTGCTTCGTTGGGCTTGCTCGGGCTCCTCCAGCGTACCGTTCAGTACGCTTCCGTCGCCCGCATCGGAGAGCGGGGGAACTCCCCCGCACCCCCTGTCGCCCGCATCTGGCGGCATCTACGCCGCTCAACAGGCCCTGCTGAGTAACGCCATGATCCCAATATCAAGCCTGCCAAAACGGATAGGTAAGCCATCAGACAGTCTCCGCCGCGGCGGTTGGACGGATGGACGGCGTTCGGTTAGTGTCTGAGGGATGAAGAACTGGCCTAGAGGCGTGCTGCTGGGGTTCTCGGCGCTGGTGGTGGGCGCGGTGCTGCTGGTCCCGCTCGGGGTGAAGGGCTTGGATCAGGACGGCTTCTACAGCCAGCTGCGCCTGTTCACCGACGTGATGGGGAAGGTGCGCAAGAACTACGTAGAAGAGGTCAATAGCGGCAAGCTCCTGC
>DASWHO010000358.1:0-3049 GCA_036398155.1 Acidobacteriota bacterium | reverse complement strand
CATGCCGCGCGATCTCAGGGTGTTCATCGACACCACCGATCGGTGCAATCTGCGCTGCATCATGTGCGCCTTCGCGCTCGAAGAGTTCTCGGGTAACTGGAACGCCCGGGAACAAAGCGACGGCGATATGCCGCTGTGGTTGTTCGAGAAGATCGCCGCTCAGACTTTGCCGCGCGCCAGCTACCTGGCCTTGAGCTGCGGCACCGAGCCGCTGATGTCGCGCACCTTTCTCGACTGCCTGGAGCGGGTCGCGCCCTACGGCGTGCCCCAGGTCGAGTTCCCGACCAACGCCACCCTGCTGACCCAGGCCAAGGCCGAGCGGGTGGTCAAGGCGCGGCCGCATGTCATCATGGTGTCGCTCGACAGCCCCGATCCGGCTACGTTCGAGGCGATTCGCCCGGGGGCGCGCTTCGACAAGGTGATCGCCAACGTCCGCGGGCTGCAGGAGATCAAGCGGCGGCTCGGAACCCCGAATCCGGAGCTGCGGCTCAACCTGACCTTGATGCGCCGCAACGTCGAGCAGCTCGAGGATTACATCGAGCTGGCGCGTAACCTGGGCGCGGCGCGGATCGACATCCGCCATGTCAATCCGTTCGACGGCCTCGGCATGGAGCGCGAGAGCCTGGTGCATTTCAAGGCCTTGGCCAACCGGCACCTGGAGCGCGCCCGGCGGCGCTGTTTGGAATACGGCATCGCGATCGCGCGCTGGCCGGAACCGTTCGATCTTTCCGGCGCCGCGCACCCGACCGCGCCGCTGGCGTGCCAATCGGTGATGGACTCGCTCTACATCAACCCGGCTGGTCAGGTGGTGCCGTGCGCTTGGTGGCTCCACGAGCCGCCGATCGGGGATTTCAAGAGCCAGGATCTGGATCAGATTCTGAGCGCTCCGGCGCTGCTCGAGGCCCGCGCGCTGGCGGCGCGCGGCGAGCTCAAGCCGTGCTGCGCCCAGACCTGCGCGGTGCGCTCGGCCAACGTCAACGATCCGGCCTTCTTCGACAGCCTGCAGATCGGTTAGGACGCGCTCATGGTGCTTTGGAGCGGCGAGAAGGTCTTCACCTGCAGCGAATGCGGCGAGAAGATCCCGGTTTCGGTCACGGTGGGACGCGAAGATAGCTGCCCGCGCTGCCAGCACGACCTCCACACCTGCCGCAACTGCCGCTTTTTCGACCCGGCCTACAACAACCAGTGTCGCGAAGGCCGGGCCGAGCCGGTGGCCGACAAGCGCAAGGCCAATCTCTGCGACTACTTCGAGCCGCTGCTCAAGATCGACTTGAACAGCGCTCGCTCCGGGCCGACCCCGAACGAGTCGCGGCAGGCGTTCGAGGATCTGTTCAAGAAGTAGCCGCTCCGCAGACCCAGCGCCGCAGCGGCCGCGCGCCGGTGCGGCACCGACAACAAGGCCCACCCGCGGCCGAGCCGGGGTGGGCCTTGTGAAAGAGCCGCCAGCTAGAAGCGGTAGCGGATGCCGAGCTGGATCTCGCGCCGCGGACCCGGCAAATTGAGATCCAGGTACGCCGGGTCGGCGAAGAAGAACTGATTGCTCTCCAGGTTGTCGTTGTTGAACAGGTTGAAGACCTCGAAGCTGCCCTCGATGTAGCCGGCATCCCCGAGGTCGAACGCCTTCAGCAGCCGGATGTCGAAGGTGAAGAAGTTGGGCTGGCGCTCCGGGAACCGCGGCACCAGTTGGCCATCGGGACCGATCGGTCGATCCGAGAAGATCCCGCGGGCGCCGGAGTTGCCGTCGTTGTTGTAGTCGAAACCGATGTAGGCCGCCGCCGAGCGCCCCGAGCGCCAAGTCAGCAAGGTGGCGAAGCTGATCTCATAAGGCAGCTCGAACAGCGCCTGGGCATTGAGCCGATGGCGGATGTCGAGGTCGTCGGTGCCGAAATCCACGTCCGGGTTGAGCGGATCGGACGCGCCCAGGAAGACCTCGGTGTCGCGCTGGGTGTCGGCGTTGCCTTCGCTCTGCGACAGGGTGTAGTTGACAAAGCCCTGCACGTTCTTGGTCAAACCCCGGCGCAGCCACAAGGTCAGGGACTTGTACTCGCTTTCGGCTTCGCTGCTGCTGACGCTCGCCTTGGTCACCTCCGGATCGGGTCGGGCGCCGGCCGGGCCGCCGAACGGCGCCGGCGGCCAGATGTAACGCCCGAAGCTGTCGACGCAGTCGCTATCGCCTGCAAATCCGCAGGTACGGCTGCTGCCTTGCGGCGGCAGGTTGGCGTCGAAGTCGATGAAACCGCCGCCGCGGCGCAGGAAGTCGGTCTCCGAATAGGAGAAGGTGGCACCGACCGTGGTCTCCTCCATGATCTCGTGCTCGACCCCGAGCGTGGTTTGCCAGACCCGCGGGTTCTCGAAATTCGGGTCGGTGAAGGTGATGTTCGGGTTGCCCAGCGGAAACGGCAGGTTCGGGTCGTTGGGGCCGGTGACGACCTCCGGCAGCAGATCCGGGAACACCAGATTGCCCGGCGGCGGGAAGGCGAATACGGTGCCGCTCTTGAGCCCGGAGCCGTTGGTGACGAAAAAGATCGAAGCGGTGCGGCCGTAGTACAGTCCGGATCCGCCACGGACCACGGTCTTGCCGCTGCCGGTCGGATCCCAGGCGAAGCCGAAGCGCGGCGCCCAATTGTTGGTGTCGTCCGCATTCTCGCTGTTGAAGCTCCCGGCCACCGGTGCCTGCGACGGATCGTTGTACTGGGCTTCGTAGCGCAGCCCCAGATTCAAGGTCAGGGTCGAAGTCGGCTGCCACTTATCCTGGAAGTAAACCCCCAAATCGTGCTGTTTGAATGGCTCCGCGAGCGTATTGGCCTCGGTCACCCCCTGGTTGAACCCGACCTGCTGGATGAACCCGAGCGGCTGGCGGGCCTGGAACGCCTCGAGGTTGGGGAACAGATACACCCCGCTGGCGAACCCGATGAACACGTTCTGGATCAGCGGCGAGTAGACGTAGTCGACGCCCATCTTGAGATCGTGATCGCCGAACAGGTAGCTGAAGTTGTTGGTGAACTGCCAGCGCCGGGTGGTGCCCTCGATCGGCAGGAAGAAGCGCCGC
>DASWHO010000357.1:0-2196 GCA_036398155.1 Acidobacteriota bacterium | reverse complement strand
CGGATTCGCACAACTCTGCCTCGCCGACCGAGCCGAAGACAGCGATCTCGGCGTCCAACTCCGTCGAGAGCCGGGAGGCGGACTCAGCAAAGCGCTCCGGCAGCCAGCGCTTTGCTCCTCCAAAGGCTGCGCCTGGGCTGACGCCGATCCAACGCTCAGCCGGCAAACCGAATTGCCGCCAAAGGGCCCGGCCGGATTCAGCAGCCTGGGCCGCACCGCTGAGCCGGATCTCATGGCACTCCGGCACGCTCGCCAGCAACCCGGCGCGGCGCAGCAACTCCAGGTAATAGTAGCGCTGGTGCGCGGGGATCTCGCCCGCGCGGGGAACCTCCACCGCCTCGGTCAGCAGCGCCCGGCGGCCGTCGCGGGCGTAGCCGATCCGCCTCGGGATGCCAGCGGCCCACGCCAGCAACGCGGCGTCGAAGGCGTTCTGCAGCAGCACGGCGCAGTCGAAACGCTCGCGGCGCAGCTCGCCGGCGAGTCGCAGCTTGCCGCGCACTCCCGCGTGCCTCGATTTGTTCTCGTAGGTGAGGATGCGGTCGCAGAAATCCTCGCGGCGGTACAGGTCGGCAACCCACGGCCTCGCCAGAATCGCGATCTCCCAGCCGGAAAACGAGCGGCGAATCTCGCGCAACGCCGGGATCGACATCACGGCGTCCCCGAGCCAATTCGTTGCCCGCACCAGTAGTTTCATTGGTGAGAATCTCTCGGGCGGATCAACGGCGCCTGAAGCTTTGGCGAGTCCGTGAGGCGCGCACAGCGCTCAGGCGCGGACTTGCGCGCGAGCTTGTGGCTCCGGGGCTCGCCCGCGGCCCCGCCCCATCTTTTCCTCAATTCGGCGCACAAGCTCGTCTCCCTGCTCGACTACAGTTTCGATCCTGAGCCAGTGGAGATCCCGAAGGCTCTCTACCAGGGGATGAGCGCCATGGAGCAGCGCAGGCAGACCATCCGAGCCACGACTCAGATTCACCACATCCTTCTCGGTCGTGAGCAGGAGATCCGCGTTGCTTGCCCTGGCCGCATCCGCGATTCGCCGCAGATCTTGGGCGGAGTAACGGTGATGATCGCCGAAGGCGAATCGCTTCACGACATTCCAACCCTCAAGCCGCAACACGCGCCAGAACGACTCGGGGTTTCCCAGCCCACAGAAAGCCGCGATTCTGCGGCCGGCCAGGGCCGCGAGCGGCGACTCGGTCTCGTTGCCGAAGTGGACCACACCTACCGGGCGCGTCCAGGACCGAAAAATCGGCGCCTGCGGGTTGAGCGCTCGCAGCCGGCGCTCCAGCTCCTCATAGGACCGACCCGGCTCGGTGCGTGTCAGCAGGATGGCGCCCGCGCGGCTCAACGAAGTCAAGGGTTCGCGCAAGCGCCCCAGCGGAAGAATCTCTCCGCCGCCGAAGGGATTCGTGACGTCGATCAGCGCGAGATCCAAATCGCGCTCCAGCGCCAGGTGCTGGAAACCGTCATCGAGCACGATGACGTCGGGGCCGGTTTCCCCATGAGGCCTATCCGAGGGGGAATTTGCGGATAAGAGCCGCATTCCGGCCTGATATCGGTTTGCCCCGATGCCGATCGGTGTACTCAGGCCCGATCGCTCGAATTGGCGGAGCAGTACCACCGCCTCGTCACCGCAGTCGGCGGGATTGGCGGGGTCGCCCGGCCGCAGGATCAAGGTCTGCGACAAGGACCGCCCGTATCCACGCGTCAGAACCGCGGGGGCATGCCCGCCGCGGCCCAACCGCTCGACGAGCCACGCCACCAGCGGTGTCTTCCCTGCGCCGCCCGTGGTCAGGTTCCCCACGCAGATCGTGTAAGCATTCAGACGCCGCCGCGCGAACCATCCTTTTCGGTAGGCCGCCAAACGCAGCCGAACGGCAGCTTCCCAACCAAGAGCCGGCGCGCTAAGCAGGAGAAGCCGCCAGAACCCAGGCGAGATTCGCGGAACGCGTTTCTCGTAGAGGCGCTCGCACTCGTGGGCGGCTGTCTCGGTCGTGCCGCGCTGAGCCTCCGCTACCTGGCGTGCTCGCTCGCCAAGCTGCTCCGCCTGATCGCGATTCTCCACCAACCGAAGCAGCGCCGGGCCGAGCTCCGCGGCGCCCGCTACCTGCACCACGCCACCGCGCGCCAGCAGCGCCTCATGGATGGCGCGAAAGTTCTGCATATACGGGCCAACCACGACCGGGCGACCGTAAAGAG
>DASWHO010000356.1:0-16145 GCA_036398155.1 Acidobacteriota bacterium | reverse complement strand
GCTTCGAGCCCGGAGGCGCAGAAGCGGTTGAGGGTGAAGGCCGGGACGCTGTCGGGCAGGCCGGCGCGCAGCGCGGCGGTGCGGGCGACGTTGAGCCCCTGCTCGCCCTCCGGCATCGCGCAGCCCAGAATCACGTCGTCGACCTGGGCCGGCTCCACGCCCGGCGCGCGCCGCAGCGCTTCCTTCAGCGCCAGCGCCGCCAGCTCGTCGGCGCGCACGCCGCTGAGCGCGCCGCGCGGCGCCTTGCCGACCGGGGTTCTTACCGCGCTCACGATGACTGCTTCGAAATCCATTGCGCTCCTCGCTTCGGGCGGGGACTAGCCCCGCCCCTACATTTCTATTGGACCTCTCCGTCCCTCATTCCTGAATCGGGTGGCATGGGCGGCCGAAGGGCGTCCATGGGCGAGCTATCCACCGCGAGCGAGGTCGTCCATGGGCTTGCTGCGCACGCCCATGCCACCCATTTCGCACCCCTGCGCCTTGGAGCATCCTGTCCCTCATTTCGCTCTGCTATGCGATCCAATCCATCTAATCGACTAATTCCGCAGGGGTTTGCCGGTTTTTAGGGTGTGGGCGATGCGCTCTTGGGTGGGGCGCATGCCGCACAGGCGCAGGAAGTTCTGGCGCTCGAGATCGAGCAGCTCCTGGACCGTCGCCTGGCGGGCGCGGCTGCCGCGGCCGCCGCACAGAACCTCGGCGATCGCGGTGGCCACCGCCTTGTCGTGCTCGCTGGCGTAGCCGGCGCGCTGCATCAGATGCACGCCCAGCTCGAGCGCCGCGAGCCCGTCTTCGCCCAGCACCGGGATCGATGCCGGCGCCATCGGGACGTGGTCCGGCGCCATGCGCAGGACATCGGCGCGCGCGTCGAACAGGCGCCGCTGGCGGTCCATGGTGATGCCGTCGCACGGGCCGAGGTAGCCGAGCGCGCGCCCTTCCAGCGCGCTGGTCGCCACTTTCGCGAGCCCGATGGTCTCGAGCACCCGCTTGACGAACGGCAGCGGGTCGGCGTCGTCCGGCAGCCCGAGCATCGCGCGGCGCAGCATTTCGGTGGTGCCGCCGGCGCCCGGCAAGAGGCCGACGCCGGCTTCCGGCAGACCGATGTAGGTCTCGGCCGCGGCCCGCACCCGATGGCTGTAGAGCGCCAGCTCGCAGCCGCCGCCGAGACAGAGCCCGAACGGCGCCGCCACCACCGGGACACGCGCGGCGCGCAGCCGCAGGTGCAGCGACTGCCACTGCCGCGACAGCAGCTCGACATCGTCCCACTCGCCTTCCTGGATCGCCATCAGCAGCAGCATGATGTTGGCGCCGGCGCTGAAGTTGTCGCCGTGCGCCGTGATCACCAGGCCGCGCCAGTTGGACTCGGCCTCGGCGATCGCCTCCTGCAGCATGGCGAGAAAGTCGGGGCCGATCGCGTTCATCTTGCTGTGCAGCACCAGGCCCAGGACCTCTTCTCCCAGATCGACCAGGCTGCCGCCGCTGTTGCCACGCACAGTGCGCGGCGCGCCGCGCTCGAACAGGATGCCGGGGCGCGGCTGCAGCGGCTGGTGCGCGCCACGCGCCGGATCGAACACCCGGGTCTCGGCGCCCGCCTCGACGTAGAATCCACCCTCGAGCCGCTCGACCCACTCGGGCAGCTTCCAGCCGCTCTCGCGGAGGCGTTCGCGCACCCGCTCGAAACCGAGCAGATCCCAGAGCTCGAACGGCCCCAGCTCCCAGCCGAAGCCCCAGCGCATGGCGCGATCGACCGTGAGCACATCGGGCGCGATCTCGGGGACGCACAGCGCGCTGTAAGCCAGGCCCGGCGCCAAGAGCACCCACAGCAATTCGCCGACCGGATCGGCGCCGAACAGCAGCGGCGGCAGGCGTTTGCTCAAATCCGGCTCGTTCAGCGCCATCTCCAGCGCCGGCCACTTGGGTTTCTGCCGCGGCCCGTACTCCAGCGTGCGCGGGTCGAGCGACTCGATCCCGCCCTCGGCTTTGCGGTAGAAGCCGCCGCCGCCTTTGTCGCCCAAGTAGCCGCGCTCGATCATGGATTGCAGGAACGCCGGAAGCTGATAGAGATCGCGATAAGAATCGCCGGGCGCCTGCTCGTAGACGTTGCGCGCCACCGCCGCCAGGATGTCGAGGCCGACCAGATCGGCGGTACGGCAGGTAGCGCTCTTGGGCCGGCCCAACAGCGGCCCGGTCAGCGCGTCGAGCTGCTCCGGCCGCAGGCCCTTCTCCTCCATTACCCGGAACGCCTGCAAGACCGCGAAGGTGGCGATCCGGTTGGCGGTGAAGTTGGGCGTGTCGTGCACTCGCAGCGCGCCTTTGCCGAGCCGCAGCGCGGCGAAGTCGGCGAACGCATCGAGCAGCGCCATATCGGTCGCCGGACCGGGGATCAGCTCGAGCAGATACAGGTAGCGCGGCGGATTGAAGAAGTGCGCCCCGAAGAAGCGGCGCCGCGCGTCGGGCGAGAGCGCTGCGCTCATCGCCGCGACCGAGAGCCCGGAGGTGTTGGTGGTCAGCAGAGCGTTCGGGCTCAGATGCGGCTCGAGCCGAGCCAACAGCTCGCGTTTGATCTCGATCCGCTCGGCGACTGCCTCGATCACCCAGTCGGCCTCGCGGCAGCGCGCCAGGTCGTCTTCCAAGCTGCCGACCTCGATCCGGCCGGATAGCTCCTTGACGAAAAACGCGGCTGGTTTGGCGCGCCGCGCGCGCTCGAGGCCCTCGCGCGCCAAGCGGTCGCGGTCCTTCTTGTCGGCACCGGCTCCCGGCGGCACGATGTCGAGCAGCAGCACGTCCAATCCGGCGCCGGCCAAATGCGCCGCGATCTGCGCGCCCATGGTGCCGGCGCCCAGCACCGCGGCGCGGCGCGGCATAAAACGCTCACTCATGGTTTCAATCCCTCCAGCAGCATCGAGCAGATCGGCCCACCTTCGCCGGCGAGCGGTCGCGGCCGCTCGCTGACCACCTACGCGGTCACCGTTTCGTCCAGCGCGCCGAAGATCACCCGGGTCGCGGTCGGCAGGTGCAGCTCGGAGCGCACGCTGCCCTCGGCCTGGCCCTCGGCGAGCAGGGCCTGGATCATGTCGGTGTAGTCACGCAGGCGGGTGCGCGAGAAGCGCCGTAGGTACTTGAGGCTGTGGCGCAGCTCGACCTGAAATACGACCGCCAGATCGCGGTCGCGGCCCAAGAGCTCGAGATGCAGCTGCAGCAGGCGCTCGAGCCGCTTGAGCGGCGGCGCCGGCTCGGCCAAGAGCGCCCGCGCCCCGGCGATGAACTCGTCGGCCGTGCTCTCGAACAGCTGCACCAGCAGATCTTCCTTGTCCTTGAAATACAGGTAGATGGTGCCGTCGGCGACCTTGGCGCGCCGCGCCACGTCGCCGACCGTGGTGCCGAAATAGCCCTGGCGGGCGAACCCGGCCTTGGCCGCCTCCAGGATCCGTTCCCGTTTGCCGCGCTGCGCCATCGACTGAATGAATGTTCATTCATTCTAGGTCCCGCGCCAAACCCTGTCAACCCAGAAAGTGAGACCGCGCGACTGAAGAATTGAGGCGAATCTGAAAATCAGATATCCTGAATGAGAACTCCCAGGGAGGGAAGCAGCGATGACAAAGACCATTACAGCCACGGAAGCGGCGCGGCGATTCTCCGACCTGCTCAATCGAATCCGCTTTCGTGGAGAGCGCTACCTCATCGCCCGCGGCGGCAAACCGGTGGCGACCCTGGCTCCGGCGGATACCGCGGTGGACAAAACCATTGATGAGTTGCCGGCTCTTCTGAAGCAACTCCCATCGCTGGGAGAAGACGCCGGCTCGTTTGCGCACGATGTGCTGGCCGCGGTCAAAGCCGCCCCCGAGCTTCCCACAAAGCCTTCATGGGATTGATTCTCGATACCAGCGTCCTCATTGTTTGGGAACGAGAGATCGCTTCACTCGAAACGATCGCCGAACGTCGGCGCGGCCAGCCGATGGGGCTCAGCGTGGTCACGGCCGCCGAGCTCCTGCATGGAGTTCATCGAGCGGATAGCACCGAGCGGCGCATTCGCCGCTCGGCTTATGTCGAGCAGATTCTCGGCTCCTTTCCGCTATACGAGTTTGATCTGGCGGTGGCGCGAATCTACGCCGAGCTTTGGGCCAGCCTGGAACAGCGCGGCACTCGCATTTCAGCGCACGATTTGATCATCGGCGCGACCGCCGTGGCCCGCGGAGATGCCGTCGTGACCTTGAACCCCAGGGATTTCTCGAGAATCCCGGGGTTGGTGTTGGAGCCCGTCACCTAGTCAAGGCGCGGCGTAGGGAATCGAGTCAGGTAAGATTGCGGCGGAAGCGGTTCGATGATTCGCGCCATCCTCTACGACCTCGACGGCACGCTGCTCGACATCGAGCCGGCCCTGGCGGCGGGGCGGCGGGCGGCGCTCCGCGAGCTGCTGAACCGGCCGGCGCCGCGCCGCGCCGAGCTCTGCTTTCGCCGCCTGCGCCGGCGTTTCATGTTCGCCGATTACACCGATGTCCTGCGCGGCGTGGCGCTCGAGCTGGGCGCCGATCCGCGGCGCGCCGCGCGGGCCGATCGGGCGCTGATTCGAGCCGTGGTGCGGCGCGCGCGCTGGTATCCCGGCGCGCGTCCGACGCTGCTCGAGCTGCGCCGCCGCGGTCTGATCCTGGGGCTGATCTCGACCGGGTTCGCCCGCTACCAGCGGCCCAAGATCCGCCGCTTCGGGCTCGCGCGCCTGTTCGGTCCTCATCTGTACGTGTCTGGCGAGCTGGGTGCGGACACCGCCAAGCCGGCGACGGCGATGTTTCGCGCCTTTCTGCGCCGCAGCCGGCTCCGCGCCGCCCAAGTGATCATGGTCGGCAACCAGGTGGAGGACATCTTGGGGGCCCACCTCGCCGGCATGCGGGCGGCGCTGTTCGCGCCCGGCCGGCGCAAGTACCCGATCCGCGGGCCGCTGGAGCGACCCGATTGGATCCTCAAGCGCCACCGCGAGATCCTGCAGCTCCTCTGAATGTAGGGGCGGGGCTCGTCCCCGCCCGTGCGATCGCAGAGTCGGCTCATCCAGCAGAGCAGTCGACGGCACTCTTTCGGGCGGGGACAAGCCCCGCCCCTACATTTCGCGGGGACAAGCCCCGCCCCACATTTGCGGGGACAAGCCCCGCCCCCACATTTGCGGGGGCAAGCCCCGCCCTTTTCGCGAGCAAGCCCCTCCCATTTTCCCAATCCGGCGTTCCCAGGTAACGAGTCCGGGCCGGACTGTTCGAATAGAGCAGCGCCCAGCGCGGCCATCCCGCGATTCTCCCGAGCGTGGCGGATGGTGAGCCTGGAAAACTAAGATAGTGGCTCGGTCATGCCGGCAAACATCGAGCGGATCCAGGGCACCGACGGCGTCCGGCGTGAGGTGGCGCTCGCGTCCGACCCGCGGGTGCGCGGGCTGGGCCCGCTGCGGGCGCTGCTGGAACGCGATCTGCTCACCGAGGAATTCTTCGAGCTCTACGCCTACGCCTTCGCCCGCGATCTGGTCGATCTCGGCGCGCTCAAGCGCGGCGCCCCGATCGCGATCGCCTGGGACGGCCGCGATCGCGATGAAACGTTCGTCGGCGCGGCGCTCGACGGGCTCGCCAAAGCCGGCGCCCGGCCCCACCTCCTGGGAGTCGCGCCCAGTCCGGCGGTGCCGCTCGAGATGGCATACACCGGCTGCGCCGGCGGTTTGATGATCACCGCCTCCCACAATCCGGCCAATCAGAACGGCATCAAAGCTTTCTACGCGCCGCTCGGCGCCAAGCCGTTGCCGGCCGACGACGCGCGCTTGACCCGGCGCCTGTTCGCCCTCGAGCCGCGCCGGCTGCTGCGGCGCCGCGCCGCGCTCGCGCCGCGCGATCTGGCGTCGGAGGCGCGCGAGCGCTTCATCGACCTGCTGCTGCAGGACCTCGAGGCCCATCAGCCGCAGTCGCGCCAAAGCTTCGCGCCGCTCGCGGTGGTGGTCGACGCCGCCAACGGCGCGCTTTCCGGCCTCGCCGCCGAGACCTTTCGGCGCGCCGGGATCGCCGAGGTCATCGAAGTCAACGCCGATCCGAGCCGCGGCGTCAATCGCGGCGGCGGGGCGGCCGATCTGGAAGGCGTGGAGTCGCTGGCGCCCAGCGGCCTGGAGCGCTCGGGAACCTTCCGCGATCATCGCGGATTGCGGGCGCTGCTCGAAGCCGGCCAGCGCCGCGGGGCCAAGCGGCTCACCGCCGCCGCCGTGTTCGATGCCGACGGCGACCGCCTGCACCTGGTGCTCTACGATCCGTGGGAGAAGCTGCTGCGGGTGATGAGCGGCGACGATCTGACCGCGCTCCAGGCGCTCGGCTTGGGTCCCGGCGCCGGCCGCATTTACGCCGCCACAATCGAGAGCGACTTGGCCGCTCTGACTTTCGCCGCGCAGCACGGTTTTCGGCCCGTGCTCACGGCGGTCGGCGACAAGTGGCTGCTGCGCGAAGCGCTGCGCTGCGAGCTACGCGACCGCGCGCGCCGCGCCGATCCGGCGCTGCGCCGCCGGCTGCGCGCCGCCGAGGAACGCGTCGAGCTCAGCGCCGCGGAGTGTTTGACCTTGAGCAATCTGCCGCCGCCACCGGCACGCTCGAGCTTCGGTCTGGGCGGCGAGATGACCGGCCATACCATCCGGGCGCTCAGCTTCGAAGACGCCGCCGGCCAGCGCCAGCGGGTTTACGCCGGCAACGCGCTGCTGGCGGCGCTCCACAGCCTGGCCGCGCTCGGACCGCTGATCCAGCAACCGTCAGCCGCCGCGATGCGGCGGGCGCACGATCCGACGGTGCGCGGCTTCAAGGCCTCGGCCTACACCTACTTCAGCAACCAGGCGGCGCTCAAGCCCAGGCGGCTCGCCCGCGCCCGCCTCGCCGCCGAGCTCGGCCGGTTGGTCAAGGCCGCCTTTCCGCTCGACAGCCGGATCCGGGCGCGCTACTTTCCCGAAGAGCCCGAGCTGCTGTATCTCGAAGCGCGAGTGAACCGCGAGGTGCGCGCCGCGGCGTTCGTGCGCAACTCCGGCACCGAGGACAAGACCGGCGCGCACGTCCGCGGCTCGAGGAAGGACGAGCGCCGGCTGCGGCAGCTCTTGGACAAGCTCGCGCTGCTGCTGCAGATCCGGGTCAAACAGTTCAGCAAGCCGGGCGCCCAAGCGACCCTGCGCCTGCTGGCGGCGGTGCGCGATCAGCAGCTCCCCGAGGCGGCGCGCGACGCTCAGAGCGAAGCCGGCGCCCTGCTCAAAGTCCTGCAGCAGAAGGAAGGCCTGATCGCCGGCGACGGCGCCGGCGGCCTGAGCCTGACGCCGCGCGGCCAGGCCTTGCTCGAGCTCATGTCGGCAGGCCGCGGCGCGCGACCTGCTCCATGACCCCGACGAAACGGTCGAGCTCCTCCAAGCTGGTGTAGACGTTGGGCGTGACCCGGATGCCGGGGCATTCCGGGTGGCTGATCGCCGCGGTCAGAATCCGGTGGCGGCGCCACAGAGTGTCCCCCAGCGCCTCCGGATCCACGCCTTCGATCGCGACGTTGAACAGCGCGCAGCTCTGCCGTGGATCGAACGAGGAGTGGAAGCGAACCCGGGGCAGCTCACGCAGCCGCTCGGCCCAATAGTTCTTGAGATAGCGCAGCCGCGCTTCCTTGCGCGCGCCGCCGATGCCGCGATGGAACGCGATCGCGTCGCCGGTCGCGACTCGAATCGAAGCCGGGTGGGTGCCGATCTCTTCGAACTTACGGATATCGCCGTCCATCTCGGGCGGGGCCGCGAACAGCGGCCAGACCCGCGGAATCTTGTCGCGGCGGACGTACAGCATGCCGGTGCCTTTGGGCGCCAGCAGCCACTTGTGCAGGCTGGTGCCGAAGTAGTCGCAGCCGATCTCGGCCTGGGTGAACTCGAAGTGCGCAAACGAATGCGCCCCGTCGACCACTACCTCGATGCCGCGCGCGCGGGCCAGCTCGCAGAGCGGGCGCAGCGCCACGATCTGGCCGGTGAGGTTGATCACGTGGCAGACCAGAATGACTTTGGTGCGCGGGCCGATGCCGGCTTCGAAGGCGCGCACGATGTCGAGCGGATCGGCCGGCGCCACCGGAACTTGGATCCGGCGCACCGCGATGCCTTCACGGCGCGCGCGCTGATCCAGGGTGGTCTGCATCCGCGGGTAGTCCTGAGTGGAGGTCAGGACTTCATCGCCGCGCTCGAGCGGCAGCCCTTGCAGCAGGATCTCGAGCGACTCGGAGGCGTTGCGGGTGATCGCGATCTCCTCGGCGTCGCAGCCGAACAGCTCGGCCAGCCCGGCGCGCACGGTTTCGCTGCGCGGCTCGAGCAGCTGCCACATGGTGTAGACCGGCGCCTCCTCCTGCTGCCAGGTGTAGCGCTCCACCGCCTCGGTCACCACCCGCGGCGAGGGGCAGACGCCGCCGTTGTTGAGGTTGATCAGCGAGCGGTCGACGCTGAACGCCTGCTGGATCGCGAACCAGTACGATTCGTCGCGCGCCACCGCCTCGGGCGCAAGGCCGGCGACCTGCCGGCCGGCCGACTCGACCCGCGCCAGCGCGCGCGGGCTGAACCAGGTGGCCGCCGCACCCAACCCCACCACGCCTCGACCCGCGGTCTTCAGGAATGATCGGCGATCGATCTGGATTCGCGCCACCGCTCCCCCTCCTTCGCCTGGCTGCGCTCGACCCGAGCGCGGCCGGACGCAATCCTCTAATCTAGTTCGTCAAGGGCTCTGATACTCGCTGCCGGGGTCCACAAATGGGGTGGCATGGGCGGCCGAAGGGCGCCCATGGAGGAGCTGTACACGAGAGTGAGGTCGTCCATGGGCGCGCTGCGCGTGCCCATGCCACCCATGTGCGCCTCGGCACCCGAACGGCGTCACGTGCTGCTGGCCCACCGGATCCTCATTTCGGCGGCGCCTAGGCTTGTCCGATCGGACCTTGCTCGATCGGCCCGCGCCAAGCGCTCATGCCGTCCTCGATATTGACCAGATTGTCGTAGCCCTTGTCGGCCAGGATCTCGCAAGCGACCGCGCTGCGGGTTCCGCCCATGCAGACCACGAACAGCCGCTGGCTGCCGCTCGGCACCTCGCGGCAGCGCTGCTCGATCTGATCCACCGGAATGTGCAGCGCGCCGGGCACATGACCGCCCTCGAATTCGAGCGGGGTGCGCACATCGAGCACGCGGCCCTGACCGGGATTGGACTGAATCCACTGCAGCGCCTCGGCGGCCGACAGCTCGAGGTATTTCTGGCCCGGCGCCGGCACCCCCAGCGCGCGGCGCATGGCCTCGAGCTCGGCCGCGTTGTCGCGCGCGCTTCTCGACGCCGAGTCCGCCAGCAGCTTGGCGTCGGCAGCCGCGCCGGCGGCGGCGGCGGCGCGCCGCGAGGCGCGCCAAGCCAGCGCCAGCGCCACCACTCCCAGAGCGACCGCGACCCAGAGCACGGCTAGCCCGCCGCCCGCACGGCCGCGAGCGCCTTGTCGTAATCGGGGTGCGCGCCGATCTCGGGCACGTACTCGACGTAACGCAGCACGCCCTCGGCATCGACTACGAAGATCCCGCGCGACAGCAGGCGGGTCTCCTTGATCAGGGTTCCGTAAGCCGCTCCAAAGGCCGCGTCGCGGTGATCCGAGAGCAGCCGCACCTTTTCGATGTCGGCGCTGCTGCAGAAGCGTTTTTGGGCGAAGGGCAGATCCATGCTGACGATCAGAAACTCGACTCCCGGGATCGAGGCCGCCTCCTGGTTGAAGCGTCGCGTCTCCGCATCGCAAATCGGCGTATCCAGCGATCCCACCGAGGCGATCAGCCGCACCTTGCCGGCGCTGTCGGCCAGCCGCACCGGCTGCATCGCGTTGTCGAGCGCGGTGAACTCGGGCGCGCGTTCGCCGGTCTTGAGCTCGGGCCCGATCAGGGTGAGCGGAGTACCCCTGAGCGTCACCGCGTTCTTGCGTTCGTTCATCGATTTCCTCCTGAAGATTCAGTTGTCGTTGGGCGAGAAAAGCGGTCTTGCAGGTGGGCCGCAGTATAATGAGGCGCCTTGAACGGCTCAAGCCGTTTGGGGTCGAGAGCGATCATGCAGGATCCGTCCGACAGCACGCCAGCGCCGGCGCCGATTGCCGAGCCCGCGCCGAGCCGCGCCGAGATCGAAGCGCACGACCGCAGCGCCAGCTTTCGGATTGAAGCGCTGCGCCGCCCCTATGCCGGCGCCGCCGACCCCTGGGACTCCAACCGGCTCGAAGTGGAGCTCCGGGCCCAGGCCCATGGCGTCCGCGCCGAGCTGCGCGGGCCGCTGCTGCTCAACTCGGAGCTGGCCACGCTCGCCGCCCAGCTGCGCAAGCTCGGCCGCGGTGCGGCGGTATTGGAATCGCCGTTCATGGAAGCCGCGATCGAGCTGACCGTGAGGCCGCAACCGGCCGCCGCCGAGCGCTTCCGGATCGAGCTCAAGCTCGGGGAGCTGGGCCAGGCCACCGAAGCCGATGCGCGCTTCGCGTTCGACGTCGAGCGCGCTCAGCTCGAGCGCTTCGCCGACGGCCTCGACCGCATCGTCGGCAACTTCCCGGTTCGCAGCGCAACCGACTAGCTTGACTCGTCGAAGGCCACCTGCAAATGGGGTGGCATGGGCGGCCGAAGGGCGCCCATGGACGTATCATGCATACTGCCTAGCTCGTCCATGGGCTTGCTCCGCACGCCCATGCCACCCATGCGCGCAACGGTGCTGCTGATCGGCTTGGCGCTGGTACTCCATGCCGGGCTGTATCTGCCCTACGTCGTCGACGACGCCTACATCTCGTTTCGCTACGCGCGCAACCTGATCCAAGGCCACGGCTTGGTCTTCAACCCCGGCGAACCGGTCGAGGGCTATACCAACTTTCTCTGGACCTTGCTGATCGCCGCGGCTCTGGGGCTGGGCGCCGAGCCCCGCGCCGCAGCCCAAGCGCTGGGATTGCTGTTCGGCCTCGCCGCCCTGTGGGGCGCCGCCCGGCTCGCGCGGCAGCTCGCCCCCGATCGCGGCCGGCGCTACCTGGCGCTGCCGCCCTTGCTGCTCGCCGCCTGCGGCGCGTTCGCCTTCTGGTGCGTGGCCGGCCTGGAGACCGCCGCCTTCGCGGCGCTGCTGGCCTGGGCCAGCGTGTTTTGGCTCCAGGCCCGCGCCGGCGGCAGCTATGTGCCCGCGGCGCTGATGGGCGCCGGCGCCGCGCTCGAACGGCCCGAGGGCCTGCTCTTCTTCGGGGTCGCGGCGGGAATCGAGCTGATCGACCGCCTCAGGGGCTCGGCCCGCGGACGCGCGGCGCCGGCGGCGCTGTTTTCGTTCCTCCTGATCGCCGCGCTCCACTTCGGCTGGCGCTGGTGGACTTACGGGCAGCTCCTGCCCAACCCGTTCTACGCCAAAGTCGAGCTGGGCCCGGACCGGCTCTGGCGCGGGCTCGAATACCTGGCCGGCTTCGGCCGGCTCTTTCCACTGTTCGCGTTCGCCGCGCTGGCTTTGATTCCACGCCGCGATCCGAAGCGCCGCTTCGACCGCGCCGGCGCGCTGCGGCTGATGGTTGTCGCGCTGGTTTATCTGTTCTACGTCGCCGCGGTCGGCGGCGATGCGATGCCGCTGGGCCGCTTCGTGGTCCCGGTCCTGCCGCTGATGGCGCCGCTGCTGGCCGAGGTCGCGGATCGAGCCGGCAGCTTCCTGGCCGGCCTGGCGCGAATCCGGCAGCGCTCGGTGCTGCGGCTCGCGGCCGGCGCGGCGGCGCTGCTCAGCTTGCTGGCGCCGTCGCTGATCGGCGCGCACTGGATCAACCTGGTGGTGGCCAAACGGGTGACCGATCTCGGCCTTGCCTGCGGCCGCTACCTCCGGTCGCAGCTTCCGCCCGACACCTTGCTCGCGACCAACACCGCCGGGGCGCTGCCCTACGCCTCCGAGTTCCCGACCATCGACATGCTCGGTATCAACGATCTGCACATCGCCCGCCGCCAGGGGCCGGGCCCGACCCGGGGCTGGATCGGACACGAGCGCGGCGACGGCGCGTATGTCTTGCGCCGGCTGCCGGACCTGATCGTGTTCGGCAACTCCACCGGCAGCGTGCAGCCCTTTTATCGCAGCGACCACGAGCTGGCCACCGCTCCCCAGTTCGCCCGGCTCTACCGCATCCGCGAGGTGGCCAGCGCGGAGCTGCTCCCCGAAGGCCCGTTCCGGCTGCTCAAGTGGATTCCAGGCGAGCCCGGCGGCGGCGCCAATCCGTTCGAGATGGTCTTCGATGTCGGCGTCATGATCCAGCGCTTCGCGAGCGCCGCCTTGCCCGCGACCCGGCTGTACGCCCACCCCTGGAAGTTCACCTTCTATCAGCTCAACTCGGGAGCGAGGACCGGACCGGGGGACGCGGCGCCGCAGCAACCGACTGCCGCCGAGCGGCGTCGTGCGCTCGAACTGTGCGAGCAGGCGCGGCTCCAGCTCGATCGCAACCCGAATCCCGAGCCGGCCCAGCGGCTGCTGTGGCAGGCCGCGCGGCTCGACCCGCAGCTCGCGCTCCCGTTTCAGTATCTTTCGAATCTGCACTTCCTGCACGGCGACCTCGATCGGGCGATCTGGGCGGTCTGGCGCGCGCTCGAGCGCGAGCCGCACAACCAGCTCTACCTGCGCAACCTCGCCGCCCTCCGCGAAAAACGCAAAACGGGGACAGGTTAAAAAAAGCCGAATTGGGGACAGGTTATGACGACCGCGCGATGCTTTTCTGGGCGGTTCATTTGAGCCCAGGGGCGAATAACTGCTACCCTTACGCGCCGTGTCGGGGCGCGAAATCAAGGAGGTTTCGCTCAAGGCCATCCTAGGCGGTCTGGCCTTCGGTGCTCTGTTCGGGGCCGCCAATGCGTACCTGGGGCTGCGCGTCGGCCTCACGGTCTCGACCTCGATTCCGATCGCGGTGCTCTCGGTGGCGCTGTTTCGATCGCTCAGCGCGCTGGGCGGCAAACCGGGAACGATTCTGGAAGCGAACCTGTCGCAGACCATCGGCAGCGCCTCGTCGTCGCTCGCCGCCGGTACCATCTTCACCATCCCGGCGCTGTTTCTTTGGGGCCTCAGACCTTCGCTGCTGCAGGTCGGCACGCTGGCGCTGCTCGGCGGGATTCTCGGGATCTGCGCGATGGTGCCGCTGCGGCGGCTCCTGATCGTGGAGTCGCACGACGAACTGCCCTATCCCGAAGGCACCGCCTGCGCCGAGGTGCTCAAGGCCAGCGACCGCGGCGCCAGCGCGTCGCGCTGGATCTTCATCGGCCTGGCGTTCGGGATCGCGATCAAGCTGCTGATCGGAGCGCTCAAAATCTTACCCTCCGAAATCGGTTTCGACGTGCCCGGCATGGACAAAGCGCATCTCGCGCTCGAGGTCGCGCCGGCGCTGCTCGGCGTCGGCTACATCCTCGGCTACCGCGGCGGCTCGATCATGGTCAGCGGCAGCCTGCTCTCCGCGGTGGTGCTGATCCCGCTGATCTCGCACATCGGAGCAGGGCTGCAAACGCCGCTGTTTCCCGAAGCCGAGCGCACCGTCGCCGAGATGAGCGCCGGCCAGATCTGGAGCCGCTACGTGCGCTACATCGGCGCCGGAGCGGTGGCCGCCGGCGGGATCCTGAGCGTGCTGCGCACCTTGCCGACCATGTATGCGTCGCTGGCCGCGATCGTCCGCGGCGTGCGCGAGCGCGCCGGCGAGCTGGCTGCGCGCACGGTGGAGCGCACCGACCGCGACATGTCCGGCTCGATCGTGATCGGCGGTTTCGCAGTCGTGATCCTGATCCTGGCCTTGGTGCCGGGCCTGTTCGTCGGCGACATGAACCTGGGCGCGCGCTCGGTCGCGGCGGTCGGGGTGGCGGTGTTCGGGATGCTGTTCGTGGCGGTCTCCTCGCGCATCGTCGGCCTGATCGGGGTCTCGTCCAACCCGACCTCGGGGATGGCGATTGTGGCGCTGCTCGGCACCAGCGCGATCTTTCTCGGGCTCGGCTGGGACAGCGTGGCGGCGCGCGCCACCGTGCTCACGGTCGGCACGGTGGTCTGCGTCGCCGCCTCCAAGGCCGGCGACATCTCGCAGGATCTCAAGACCGGCTACCTGGTCGGCGCCACCCCGGCGCGCCAGCAGCTCGGCCAGCTGCTCGGCGCCTCGGTCTCGGCCTGGGTGGTGGCGCTGACCGTGCTCGGGCTCGGTATGGCCTACGGCTTCGGCGGCAAGGAGCTGCCGGCGCCGCAGGCGACCTTGATGCGCACCGTGATCGAAGGCGTGCTGGCGCGCTCGCTGCCGTGGGAGTACGTGCTCTCGGGCGCGGCGTTCTCGCTGACCGGCGCGCTCGCCGGCCTGCCGGCGCTGCCGTTCGCGGTCGGCATCTATCTGCCGCTCGCCACCATGTCGCCGATCTACTTCGGGGGGCTGCTGCGGCGCATGGTCGACGCGCGCCGCGGCGGGGTGAAAAGCGAGACCGATCCCGGCGTGTTGTGCGCCTCCGGCTTGATCGCCGGCGAAGGATTGGCCGGGCTGGGAGTCGCGGGGCTGGCCTACTCGCAGGGCCGCACCTTTCTCGAGCGCCCGATCCTGATCGGCGGCGGCAGCGGCGAGCTGATCGCGATCGCGATCGTCCTGGCCGCGCTGGGACTGCTGTGGCTCAGCGCCTGCGAATCCAAATCGGCGGACGCCAACCGTGCTTGATGTGAGCTCTGTTCTCGCCGGCCGCCTCGACCATGGGCGCGCTCCGCGTGCCCATGCCACCCAGGTGCAAAGGCTCCACCCGTTTCCAGCTCTCTCACTTTGGGGGCGCCGGATTTCCTCCCTCTCCCTCCGGACCCGCGGGACCTGCAAGGACAGGGTCGGGGTGAGGGGCCGGGTCGCCGAATAGCTCGAGCACGCGCGGTGGACTTCCAAACCTGGTGGCAGTGGAAGCTGCTGCGGCTGCAACGCCGCTGGGAGGAGTGGCGCCGCAGCTCCAAGAACCTCTGGCGCGGCGTCGACTACGGCTACGTCATGTGCACGGAGTGCCGCGCCCTGATCCAGCGCGGCGCGCGGGTCTGCCCGAGCTGCGGCACGCGCCAACCGCTGCGGCTCGGCGGCGGGCTCGGCAAGGCGCTCGGCGCGGTCGGCATCCGCGAGCTGAGCCCGAATCAGCTGGTTTGTGCCCTGTTTCTGGTCGCCTACCTGATCAGCGTGCTGGCGGGCCCCGGCGAGCTCGGCTTGGGCAAGATCCTGTCCGGCCCGGATGGGCGAACCATGGCGCGCCTGGGTTCCAGCTTCACCCCGCTGCTGCTGGCCGGCCAGTGGTGGCGCTGGATCACCTATCTGTTTCTGCACGGCGGCCTGCTGCATCTGTTCTTCAACAGCTACGCGCTGATGATCGTGGGGCCGCAGGTCGAGGCCTTCTTCGGCCGCAGCCGCTTTTATCCCATGTTCCTGCTCTGCGGCATCGGCGCCGGCGCGGTCAGCACCTTGCTGCGCCCGGCCAACGTGGTCGGCGCCTCCGGCGCGCTGTTCGGCTTGATCGGCGCGATGATCATCTACGGCTGGCGCCGTGGCGGCTCGGGCGAGCTGATCCGGCGCAGCTTCACCACCTGGGCGATCTACGGCCTGGTGTTCGGCTTTCTGGTTCCGGGCGTCGACAACGTCGCGCACATCGCCGGTTTGATCAGCGGCATGGCACTCGGCTTTCTGTTCTCCGAAGTGCGCCCCGCCGGGATCGAGACCGACCGGTTCTGGAACCTCGCCACCGCCGCCGGCGCGCTGCTCACGCTGGCGTGCTTCGCTCTGGCCTGGCGCTTTTTTCTCGCCACCCAATAAGCCGGCATTCCAGCTCGAGAGTTATCCACTTGAATTCGAGCCGTTGGAGATGGATCCTGTAACAGGGGAAATTTCAGCCGGGTTGCAAACCGCGGCAGGCGCGACCCGTCACGGAGGGCCTGAGCAAACATGCCGGCACGCAAGCCATCGAGATTCACCGTGGTCCAAACCCGGAAAGTCTTTAAGATCGTGCGTTACCAACGCGGCCGACAGTATCGCTACACGCGGCTGAGCTTGGAGGGCGGGGCGCTCGATGCGCTCGGGCTCCGCGCCGGTCAGACGGTTCAAATCGAATACCGTCCCGGCGAAATCCGAATCCGCCCCTCCCGACCGGCCCCGCGCAAGAAGGCGAGCCGCCGCCGCAAGAA
>DASWHO010000355.1:0-1519 GCA_036398155.1 Acidobacteriota bacterium | reverse complement strand
CAAGGAGCTCGCGATCTGCATGATCTGCGGCGCGCCGGCCAACCGCACCCAGCGGCTGACCGGCGCCAGCGACCGGATCGTGGTCGGCGCCAGCGGCACCTACGAGGCGCGCTGCCGCCGCTGCTACGAGCCGCCGCCGGACAACGCGTCGGAAGGCCCGTGACCGGCGCGGCGGCGCGGTCCCGCATCCTGATCGGGATCGCCGGCGGCAGCGGCAGCGGCAAAACCCTGCTGGCCGAATCGCTGGCCAAAGCTTTCGGGGCCGAGGAGGTCGCGCTGCTGCCGGAGGACGCCTACTACCGCGACTTCCCGGAGCTGAGCCTGGAGCAGCGCCGGCGCCAGAACTTCGACCATCCCGACGCGATCGACGAGCCGCTGCTTATCGCCCAGCTGCGCGCGCTGCTCGCCGGCCGCGCGATCGAGCGGCCGGTCTACGATTTCACCGACTACCGGCGCACCGGCGCAACCATCCGGATCGACCGCCAGCCGATCGTGATCTTGGAGGGGATCTTGATCCTCTACCCGCCGGAGCTGCGCGAGCTGATGGATATCAAGGTCTACATGGACACCGACGCCGACGTGCGGCTGCTGCGCCGGATCCAGCGCGACCTGTTGGAGCGCGGCCGCACCCTGGCCTCGGTGATCGAGCAGTACGAGAGCACCGTGCGCCCGATGCACCAGCTGTTCGTCGAGCCGACCAAGCGCCACGCCGACATCATCGTGCCGCAGGGCGGCGGCAACCGCGTCGCCCTCGATCTGCTGGTGACCAAGATCGCCTCGCTTCTGAGAGCCCCGAACGATCCTTCTCGTCCCATCGCATCGTGACTTCGGGCATCGGGTGGCATGGGCACGCGGAGCGCGCCCATGGGCGAGATCGCTTGCGCGACCGCGTTGTTCGCGTCACGAGCCCCCGCGAAGGTCGTCCATGGCCGCCCTTCGGCCGGCCATGCCACCCGTTTTGCCGGCCTTGGCACCCTCCTCTTGCCATGCGAGCTAGCGACTGGCTTCGACCAGGTAGCCGGGGACGCCGCGGCGGCGCCAGCGCTCTTGGTGCTCGCGGGCCGCGTCGCGGTTCGGGAACGGGCCGAGCCGGACCTTGCGGTACTGGTCTTCTTCCACCACCGTCGGTCGCTCGCCGGCGGCGCGCAGCTGGTCGAGCAGGGTCTGCGCCGCATCCGGTTCGCGGAAAGCGCCGAGCTGGAGCCAGAATGGACCCAAAGGCGGCGGCGGCGCGACCACCTCGAGCCGAACCCGCGCGGTGCCGGACTGCAGGTAGCCGAGCGCGTTCGCTCCGGCGCGCGACAGGTCGAGGATACGGTTCTTGACGAAGGGGCCGCGGTCATTTACCGTCACCACCGCCTCGCGTCCGTTCTCCAAGTTGGTGACTTTGAGCTGGGTGCCGAACGGCAGCGAGGGGTGGGCGGCGGTCATCTGCTCGGCGCTGAAGATCTCGCCGCTGGCGGTCGGACGTCCGATGAATTCGTTGTCGTAGTAGGAGGCGATGCCTTCCTGGACAAAG
>DASWHO010000354.1:0-3747 GCA_036398155.1 Acidobacteriota bacterium | reverse complement strand
TCGCCGGGCCCGGCAAAGGATCGATCTACAAGTATCACGTGGTCTCCAAGTTTCACGGCTACCGGGTCGACAAGGCCGATCCCTACGGCCTGCACCACGAAACCCCGCCCAAGACCGGCTCGATCGTCTGGGACCTCGACTACGAATGGGGCGACCAGGTGTGGATGGCCGAGCGCCACCAGCACAACTCGCTGCACAGCCCGATCTCGATCTACGAAATGCATCTGGGCTCCTGGATGCGGGTGCCCGAGGACCACAATCGCTCGCTGAGCTACCGCGAGCTCGCGCCCAAGCTGGCCGAGTACGTGCGCAAGATGGGCTTCACCCACGTCGAGCTCCTGCCGCTGATGGAGCATCCGTTCTACGGCTCGTGGGGCTACCAGGTGACCGGCTTTTTCGCGCCCACCAGCCGCTACGGCACGCCGCAAGACCTGATGTTTCTGATCGATACCCTGCATCGCTGCGGCATCGGGGTGATCTTCGATTGGGTGCCGTCGCACTTTCCGGCCGACGAGCACAGTCTGGGCTATTTCGACGGCACCTATCTCTACGAGCACGCCGATCCGGGGCAGCGCATCCATCCGGACTGGAACACCTGCGTGTTCAACTACGGGCGCAACGAGGTGCGCAGCTTCCTGCTCAGCAGCGCGCTGTTCTGGCTCTCGGTCTACCACGCCGACGGCCTGCGGGTCGACGCGGTCGCGTCGATGCTGTATCTCGACTACTCACGCAAAGCAGGCGAGTGGCGATCCAACAAGTACGGCGGGCGCGAGAACCTCGAGGCGATCGATTTTCTACGCCGCTTCAACCAGGTGGTCTACGAGAACCATCCCGACGTCCAGACCATCGCCGAGGAATCGACCTCGTGGCCGCAGGTCTCGCGGCCGCTCTATCTCGGCGGGCTCGGTTTCGGCCTCAAGTGGGACATGGGCTGGATGCACGACACGCTCGAATACATGCGCAAGGACCCGATCTACCGCACCCACCATCACAACAACCTGACCTTCCGCCTGCTCTACGCCTACCACGAGAACTTCGTCCTGCCGCTGTCGCACGACGAGGTGGTGCACCTCAAAGGCTCGCTGCTGGGCAAGATGCCGGGCGACGACTGGCAGAAGTTCGCCAACCTGCGGCTGCTGTTCGGCTACATGTTCACCGAGCCGGCCAAGAAGCTCTTGTTCATGGGCGCCGAGCTGGGCCAGGAGCGCGAGTGGAATCACGACGGCAGCCTGGATTGGCATCTCTTGGAGCGCGAGCGCAACCGCGGCCTACAGCGCTGGGTCGAGGATCTCAATCGCACCTATCGCGCGGAGCGCGCGTTGCACGAGCTCGAGTTCGAGCCCGGCGGCTTCGAGTGGATCGACGCCAACGACGCGGCCGACAGCGTGATCACCTACCTGCGCAAGACGCGCTCCTCCGAGGATCTGATCCTGGTGGCCTGCAACTTCACGCCGGTGCCGCACGCCAACTACCGGATCGGCGTGCCGCGCGCCGGTTTCTGGAAAGAGATTCTCAACAGCGACGCCAAAGAGTACGGCGGCGCCGGCTGGGGCAACATGGGCGGCCTGCAGGCCGCGCCGATCCCCTGCCACGGGCGGCCGTTCTCGCTCAACGTCACGCTCCCGCCGCTGGCTACGGTGTGCTTCAAGAGCGAGCCCCCGAGCGAGCCGCCCCCCGAAGCGCCGGCCGCGGCCCAGCCGACTGCAACCGCCGCGGAGACCGCGACCGCCGAGTGAGCGATCGCGCGCTACGGTCCCTATCGCTGGGCGCTGCCTATCTCGGAAACGGACGCTGCCGCTTTCGGGTCTGGGCGCCGCGCGCCCGGCGGGTCGAGCTCCATATCGTCTCCCCGTCGGAGCGCCTCGAGCCGCTCCGATCGGACCCATGCGGCTACCACCAGGCCGAGCTCGAAGGCATCGAGCCGGGAGCGCGGTACTTTTTCCGCCTCGACGGGGGTCCGGATCGGCCCGACCCGGCTTCGCGCAGCCAGCCCGAAGGCGTGCACCAGGCTTCGCAGGTGGTCGACCCGGCGGCGCACGCCTGGGGCGACGCGGATTGGCGCGGTCTGGCGCTCGAGCACTACATCCTGTACGAGCTGCACGTCGGAACCTTCAGCCCGGCGGGCACCTTCGATGCGGCGATCCCCTATTTGGATCGGCTCCGCGAGCTCGGGGTCACCGCCATCGAGCTGATGCCGGTGGCGCAGTTTCCCGGCGATCGCAATTGGGGCTACGACGGCGTCGCGCCGTTCGCCGTGCAGCATGGTTACGGCGGGCCCGGCGGGCTCAAGCGCCTGGTCGACGCCTGCCACGCCCGCGGCCTGGCCGCGGTGCTGGACGTGGTCTACAACCACCTCGGGCCGGAGGGCAACTACCTGGCCGAGTTCGGCCCTTATTTTTCCGACCGCTTCCGCACCCCCTGGGGGCCGGCGCTCAACTTCGACGGACCCGAGAGCGACGACGTGCGTGCCTTCTTCATCGAGAATGCGCTCACCTGGCTGACCGAGTATCACTTCGACGCGCTGCGGCTGGATGCGATCCACGGCATCCGCGACTTCTCGGCTCAGCCGTTTCTGGCCGAGCTGGCCGATGCGGTGCATGCACGCACCGCCGAGCTGGGCCGGCCGCTGTACCTGATCGCGGAAAGCAATCTTAACGCGGCCCGGGTGGTGGAGCCGCGCGCGCGCGGCGGCCTGAACCTGGACGCGCAATGGAACGACGACCTGCACTATGCGCTCCACGCGCTGCTGACCGGCGAGCGCAGCGGCACCTACGCCGATTTCGGCGCGCTCGAGCAGCTCGGCGCCGCGCTGCGCTACGGCTTCGTGTTCACCGGCCAGTACTCGCGCTACCGCCGGCGCCGGCATGGCACGCCCGCGCGCGAGCTGCCGGCCCAGCGCTTCGTGGTCTTCGGCCAGAACCACGACCAGGTCGGCAACCGGATCCAAGGGGAGCGGCTCAGCGCCCTGGTCGGAGCCGATGCGCTGCGGCTCGCCGCCGGCGTGGTGCTGCTCGCCCCCTATGTTCCGCTGCTGTTCATGGGCGAGGAGTACGGCGAGACGGCTCCGTTTCTGTACTTCGTCAGCCACTCCGATCCCGAGCTGATCGAGGCGGTGCGCCAGGGCCGGCGCCGCGAGCTCGCCGCCTTCGGCTGGAGCGGCGCGCCGCCCGACCCGCAGGATCCCGCTACCTTCGAGCGCTGCAAGCTGCAGCATCTTGATCGAGAACCGGGACCGCACCGACAGTTGCGCGATCTCTATCGCGAGCTGATCCGACTGCGCAAGCTCCATCCGGCCCTGGCGCAGCTCAGCAAAGACCATCTCGAGATCGAAGCGCGGCGCGAGCAAAACATCCTGCTGCTGCGGCGCTGGTGCGGCGCCGACCAGATCTGGGCGGCGTTTCATTTCGGCGCCGCCGCGATCGAGGCCAAACTGCCGGTGCCGGCCGGCGCCTGGCGGCTGCTGATCGACTCGGCGGCGCAGCGCTGGGGCGGGACTGGCGGCGACCTGCCGCAGCGGTTAGAATCAGACCATTCTGTAAGCTTGCGGCTCAGGCCGTATGCTTTCGCGCTCTACGGCTCGGACGACGCCGAGCGCACCTGAACCCGATGGAACGGTACATCTGCATTCACGGTCATTTCTATCAGCCGCCGCGCGAGAATCCGTGGCTCGAAGCGATCGAGCTGCAGGATTCGGCCTATCCGTATCACGACTGGAACGAGCGCATCACCGCCGAGTGCTACGCCGCC
>DASWHO010000353.1:0-1655 GCA_036398155.1 Acidobacteriota bacterium | reverse complement strand
CGCTCGGCGGCGTCGCGCTGTCCACGCTGGCGGTGCTCCTGGTGCTGCTGCCGATCGGCTGGTACTGGGGCAGGCGGATGGCCGAGCCGCTCGAGTACCTCGCCGAGAGCATGACCAAGGTGGGACGCGAGCCGATCGAGGAACTGCGCCGCGGCCTGCCGCGCAGCGGCGACGAAATCGGCATGCTCGGCGCGGGATTCGACCGGATGCTGCAGGAGCTCGAGGAGAAGAAGGCGATGCAGAAGCAGATGCTGGCCTCGGAGCGCCTCGCCGCGATCGGCCGGCTCACCGCGGGCATCAGCCACGAGATCAACAACCCCCTGGGCGGCATGCTGAACGCGATCAGCACCTACAAGAAGCACGGCAGCGGCGACGCGTTGACCATGAAAACCCTGTCGCTGCTCGAGCGCGGGCTGCTGCAGATCCGGGAAACGGTCGGCGCCCTGCTGGTGGAGGCACGGCTGGAGAGCCATGCCCTGACCAGGCAGGACTTCGAGGATGCGCGCACGCTGGTGACGCCGGAAGCCCAGGAAAAGAGCGCGCAGCTGCTGTGGTCGAACGAGATCGTGGATCCGCTGCCGCTGCCGTCCACCCAGGTGCGCCAGATTCTGCTCAACCTGCTGTTGAACGCGGTCTCCGCGGTGGAGCACAGGGGCCGTCTCGAATGCAGCATCGCGCGGGTCAATGGCGCGCTGCGCATGGCGATCGCGAACGACGGCAGGCAGATCAGCCGCGAGCGCCTGGATCACCTCTACGAGCCGTTCGCGGCGCAAAACGACGGCGCCGCGGGGGGCGGCGGGCTGGGTCTGTGGGTCACCTACCAGCTGGTGCAACAGCTTAACGGCAGCATCGTGGCCGACAGCCGGGCCACCGGCACCACCTTCACCGTCGACCTGCCGATCGGCGCCTGAGCCATGGGCCCGCGTCTGCATGTGTGCCTGATCGAAGACGATCCCATCATGGGCGAGTCGCTGTGCGACCGGCTGGAGCTGGAAGGCTTCGGCTTCGACTGGTGCAGGAGCGCCGGCGGCGCCCTGGACAGGATCGCCAGCCGCAGCTACGGCGCGGTGATCAGCGACATCCGGCTGCCCGACTACAGCGGCGAGGAGTTGTTCCGCCGCGTCATCGAGCGCGAGCGCTTCGTCCCGCCGTGGATCTTCATCACCGCCTACGGGTCGATCGACCGGGCCGTGGCGCTGCTCAAGCTCGGCGCGGCCGACTACGTCACCAAGCCGTTCGATCTGGACGAGCTGATCGGCAAGCTGTCGGCCGCTGGCCGGGTGCCCTGGCGCCAGCCGGAGGAGGGACAGTCGGCGCCGATGCTCGGCATCTCGCCGCAGATGCGGCAGTTCGAAGCGATGCTGCCGCGCTTGGCGGCGCAGGCGAGCACGGTGCTGGTGACGGGAGAATCCGGCGTGGGCAAGGAGGTCGTCGCGCGCCTGATCCACGACAGCGATGCCCGCGGCCGGGAGCGCCAATTCGTGGCCGTCAATTGCGGCGGGCTGCCCGAGACACTGCTCGAGGCGGAGCTGTTCGGACATGAGAAGGGGGCCTTCACCGGCGCGGTGCGGCAGCGCCGGGGCGTATTCGAACAGGCCGACGGCGGGACGCTGTTCCTGGACGAGATCGGCGACATGCCGGCCGCCATGCAGATC
>DASWHO010000352.1:0-1823 GCA_036398155.1 Acidobacteriota bacterium | reverse complement strand
GGCCCTTCGATGAGGTGGACGATGCCGCCGACGTCGGCGGCGAAATCCCGCACCGCGACCAGGTTCAGATCGGCGTCGAGCTCGAGGATGCGGATGAACTGCTGCAGAAAATCGGCGAAGAAGTAGTCGCCCCGATACTCGGCCGGAAAGTTCGCGCCGCGGTAGACCAAGCCGCCGATCAGCGCGTTGCCGGATCCGAAGCTGTAGGCGTGGACCGGGTTGACGAAGCGGGGATCGCTGGAGGGCCCCTCCACGAGCGGCCAGCCGTAGTTGAGCCCGGGGCCCCCGAGGTTGATCTCGTCGGTGCTCACCCCGACGTCGCCGATCCACAGCGCGCCGCTGGCGCGATCGAAGCTGAAGCGCCACGGGTTGCGCAGGCCGTAGCACCAGATCTCTTCGCGCGCGCTGGCCGAGCCCAAAAACGGATTGCCGCGCGGCGCCCGGCCGTTGCGCTTGATCCGCAGGATCTTGCCGTTGAGGCTGGTGAGCTGCTGCGCCAGCTCGGCCTCGCGGCCGCCGTCGCCGGTCGAGACGTAGAGCTTGCGGTCGGGGCCGAAGCGCAGCCAGCCGGCGTTGTGGTTGCTGGCATCGGAGCGGATGCCGGCGACCAGGATTCGCTCGCTCGCCGGATCGATCCGGTCGCCTTGAACCCGAAACCGCGAGACCCGATTGCCGGGGCTGGCCTCGTCGGTGGTGTAGTAGAGATAGATGAATCTCTTGTTCTCGAACTTGGGATCGAACGCCAGCCCCAGGAGCCCGCGCTCGCCCTCAGAGTTGACCGCCAAGCGGAGAGCGGGCTCGGGCACCAGCTCCCCATCGCGCGCGATCCGCACCTGGCCGCCCTTGAGCAGGATGAACAGCCGGCCGTCGGGCGCGAACTCGCAGGCGACCGGCTGGTCGAGACCGCCCACCACCAGCCGGTCGCGAAATCCGGCCGGCAGCTCGGCCGCCGGCAGCGTCGCGGCAAGCCCGAGAACGAGCAGGATCCCCCATCCCGCTGCACGCCCGACCGTCACGATCACCTCACCCGGCCGGTCGGGACGGCCCGAAGCACCCTATTGCACCCGAAGGCCCGCACCGGTAGTCCTCCTCATTACAGCCTGAGGCTCCACTCCGACAAATGCTGTGGCTCCGATGACAGGCCCGGAAGCGCGGTCATCCGGCTCGCCGGAGCAGCGTCCCAAACGGCACGGAGCGGCTTCCAGCGCGCGCCGGTCACGGCTCGGCTTCGAGCTCGGCGGTGCGGCGCCGCATGCGCTCGAGCAGCTCCTCCCAGCCGTGCTCGGCGAGGACCTTTTGGAACTGGCGCTGATAATTCTGCGCCGCCCACAGGCCGTCGATGGCGTAGTCGACCACCCGCCAGCGCCCGTCCAAGCGACGGAAGCGGTAGTCCATCTCGGTCAGCGCCGCGTCGCTCTCGACGCTGGCGCGAACCTCGCCCGCGGCGCCCGCGACCCGCTCCTGCTCATAACGCACAGTCGATACGCGGTACACGTCCACGCTGCGGATCGAGCTCGCCCGCAGCAGCGCCTCGAACTCCGCGACGAACGCTTCGCGCTGCGCCGCGCTGCGCCGCTGCCATTCGGCGGCGCCGAGCGCCGCTTCCGCCATCGCGCCGTAGTCGAGCAGGTCGCCGACCGCCGCTTGCAGCTCCCGCCGCGCGGCCTCCGGGAGCGGGTCCGGATAGCGCGCCAGCAGCGCATCGATCTTGGCCTGCCGCGCCTGCAGCAGATCGGTCAGCGGGCCCGCGCCGGCGCCGGAAGCCCACAGCAGCAGCGCGCCGCACAGCAGCACGCGGGAGCTCACAGCGACTCCCCCGCTTC
>DASWHO010000351.1:0-2273 GCA_036398155.1 Acidobacteriota bacterium | reverse complement strand
ATCCGGCCGGCCGGATCGACCACCACCATGATCGTTTCGGGCAGGGTGCGAACCAGGTGGGTGTCGAAGTACGCGGTGCCGAGCTCGGTTTCGGCGCGCCGGCCGAGGTAGTAGATCACCAGCGCGCTCTCGATCCGCACGCCGGAGCCGGCCAGCCGCCGCGCGCGCTCGAGCTGCGGCGGCGAGAGAAACGCGGTCTGGCGCTCGATGCGCGCCGGCCGGGGGAAGGCCAGCTCGAGCGCCTCGTCCTGGGTCAGGTAGACCTTGGCCGCGGCCGGATCCGCCGCCGCGACCAGCAACGCGGCGGCGATCAGGCAGGCGGCTCGACCGGCTCGGCTCATGACCAACTAGCGAGGCCTTCGCCCTCGAATCTGTTTCCACTGGTGTTGAAGGGGGTGGCATGGGCGGCCGAAGGGCGCCCATGGACAAGCCATGCACGCAGGCGAGGTTGTCCATGGGCTTGCTGCGCACGCCCATGCCACCCATGCGGGCCTAGGCAGCCACCTGGCATCCTGTGCGCCCGCACTCTCATTGCGACGTCCATGACGATCTAGAACAGGTAGCCGAGCGCCAGGTTGATTTGATCGACGCCGGTGTCGGCTTGGTTGCGGATCCACTGGTAATCGGCCTTGAAGATCACGTTGAGCAGCGGCTTGTAAGCGACCCCGAAGGTAAAGATGCGCTGATCGTTCTGCGGGTTAACCGCAAATCCGTCGGGCACCTCTATCTGGGTGTCGAGCCGCTCGTAACGCAGGTAGGGGATCAGAGCGTCGTCGCCCGAGAAGCGGTGCGACAGAAGATCGTAGCCGGCCTGCAGATACCAGCCGCCGAGCACCGAGCCCACCGAGCGGTCTCCGGTCAAGCCGCGCAGGGCGTTGATCCTCTCGGCCTGGTCGACTCCGGCCCGGCTCCACAGCCCGCGCAACCAGAACCCGCGCTGCTTGAGGTCGAAATGCAGCTCGCCGATGGTGGTGCGCGCTTCGATCGGCTCGCCCGCGGGGGTGAGCGCGCCTTGACCCGAGCCTCCGCTGTAGAGCGAGCCGCCCACCAGCAGGCCCGGCCGCGGCTCGGCGTCGAGCCGGCCGACGAAGGCGACGTCGTCGGCCAGCGCCTGCGAGCCGCGCTGGCGGCCGCCGCGCAGGCCGGCGGCGCTGAAGCCGGAGTGGCTCACCCCGGCGCCGTCCAATCCGGCGACCGCGTACGCCCGATAGGAAAACATGCCGCGGCTGCCGAACACACCGATGCCGTTCTCGCGCCAGGTGGTCGGAATGATGACTTGCTCGACCGGCGGCCGCTTGGCGCCGAGGAAGATGGGCGGCTCGTGCAGCTCGTTGATGAAGCCCATCGGCACCAGCAACAGACCGGCGCGGAAGTTGAGCTCGGGCCGATAGAGATAGTCGAGGGTGGCGAACTCGACCGAGACGCTGCCGGCGTCGTCGGTCGAGGCGTGCTCGAACTCGAGCTCGGAGTTGAGCACCCAGCGGTCGCTGAGCTTGTAACCGAGATACACTACCGCGCGCAGAAAGTCGATCTGGTCCTTGCGCCCGCTGGCCGAGCCGTCTTCACGCTCGGCGGCGAAGTTCTCGTACAGCAGCTCGCCGTAGCCGCCGATCGATACGCTGCGGCGCGGCACGTCGTAGACCTTGGACGCGGCGGGTCCCAGGCCGTAGCGCGACTCTTTCGCCTCCGGCTGGGCCGCTTCGCCGAGCTTGAGCGTCTCGATCTCGCCCACCAGCACCTCGATCTGACGCTGCAGCTCGAGGACCTTCTGCTCGAGCTGCTCGATTCGCGGCGCTTGCGCTGACGCGGCGTGGAGCGGCGCGGCGAGCTGGCACAGCAACGCGAAAGCAGCGAGTCGAAGCAAGGTAGCGGGCATGAAAGGCGTCTCCTTCAGGTCAGAGTCGTTCCGAAAGCGGAAGCTCGAGTCGCACTGCAGGATCTACCCCGCGCAGGTACGCCCGGAAGCCGGCGCTGCCGCGGGCGCGCAGGCGACCGGACTCCTGCACCAGGTAGAGCACTTGCAGCTCGGGATGGCGCGCGGCCCATTCGAGGCCCTGGTCCGGCCCCATCACATAAAGCGCGGTCGCCAGCGCATCGGCCTCGAACGCAGAGACGGCCAGCACCGTCACGCTGCCGTAGGCCGGTACCGGCGCGCCGCTGCGCGGATCCACGATGTGACCCAGGATCCGATCTCCGGCTCGCGCCCCACGCTCGCTCTGTCCGGAGGTCGCCACCGAAACGTCCCGCAGGCCGAGCCGAGCGATTGGGCGCGA
>DASWHO010000350.1:0-9362 GCA_036398155.1 Acidobacteriota bacterium | reverse complement strand
CAAACCGGTCATCGTCGCCATGGACGGCCGCCCCAGCGGCCACGGCCGGCTGGTGGCCGATGGCGGCTGGATCCTCGGCTGGTTGATCGGGCGCCGCCGCATCGGCCGCGAACAGGTCCAAGAAAGCGACAATCGGCTGTTCTTGCGCAACGTTGCCGAGTGGCTCGGCCGCTGAGCCCTAGCTCGGCGGCGGATAGGGCGCCGTCTGCCAGGGGTGTGGGGGAGCGCCCCCACTTTCCATGCATAGGGGCTCACTCGGCCTCCTCCAGCGTACCTTTCATTTCAGTACGCTTCCGTCGGCCGCATTGTGAGCGGGGGAACTCCCCCGCACCCCCTGTCGCCCGCCTCGCAGCCGCCACCCTCTCCACCGCCCACTGTGCCGTGCTGGCACACCTTCCAAGCTCGAGCAAACTGCTAGGCGTTAGCGAGATCGGCGGTGAAGCGGCGGGCCCACTCGGACGCGGTCGCCCGCGAGACTTCGGCGAACAGCGCTTGGTGGCGCTTGCAGCGTTCCTCGAGCGGCATCTCCAGAGCCCGAGCGATGCCTTCGGCGGTATCGTCCGGCAGGTAGGGGTTGACCTGGATCGCGTCCGAGAGCTCTTCGGCGGCGCCGGCGAAGCGGCTCAGCACCAAGACCCCGGGATCCTCCGGGTACTGGCCGGCGACGAACTCCTTGGCCACCAGGTTCATCCCGTCGCGCAGCGGGGTCACCAGCCCGACGTGCGCCGCGCTGTAAAAGCGGATCAGTCCGGAACGGGAAAAGGAACGATAGAGGTATCGGATCGGCACCCAGTCCGGATCGGCCAGCTCGCCGTTGACCCTTCCGACCAATCGGTCGACCAGCCGCTTTTGCTCCTCGTATTGATGCAGCGTGGTGCGGCTCGGCGAGGCGATCTGAACCAGGCAGACCTTGCCGCGCCACTGCGGCCAGCGCCGGATCAAGCTCTCGAACGCGCGAATGCGCTCCGGGATCCCCTTGGTGTAGTCGAGCCGATCGACCCCCAACACCACCTGAACATCGCTGCCGACGATGCGGCTGAGATAGCGGTGCTGCTTGCGCCGGCCGGTGTGCTCGGGCTGGAAATCGCGCGGCTCGATGCCGACCGGATAGACGCCGACCCGCTGCCGGCCGGTGGTGGTGCGCAGCTCGGAGCCGTTCCAGCTGGCCTTGAGCTCGCGCTTGCAGCTATAGAGGTAGTTGTCGCGATAGCTCGCGGTGTGAAAGCCGACCAGATTGTAGTCGCCCAAAGCGCGCAGGAAATCGGCCGGATTCGGCAGAATGCGCCACAGATCGTAGGGCGGAAACGGCGTATGCAGGAAGAAGCCGATCTTGCCCTTCCAGCCGAGCTGGCGCAGCTCGCGGCCCAGCAGCAGCAAGTGGTAATCGTGAACCCATACCAGATCGCCCGCGCGCAGGATCGAATGGAGCGCCCTGGCGAATCGCGTCTGCACGCGCCGGTAGAACGCGGCGTGATTGACGTCGAGATGGACCCGGCCTTGAAAGCAGTGCAGCAGCGGCCACAGGGTCTCGTTGCAAAAGCCGCGGTAATAGCCGTCGAGCTCGGCGCGCGAAAGGCCCAGGCCCAGCAGCAGCACGCCGCTGGCCTGGTGTTGGGTCAGGCGGTCCGGCTTCGGTTCGGCCTTGCTGTCCCAGCCCAGCCACAGGCTTCCGGGACGGCGCTGCAACGCCGAGAGCACGGCGCTCACCAGCCCGCCGGCCGGAATCTCCAGCTCGCCGCCGGCGCCCGAGGGCCGGCCGATCGGGAGGCGATTGGATACGATGACCAGCCGGCTCATCGCGGCATCCGGCGGTCGCGGCGCGGCGTCCTTCGCTTGGCTGACCGATCCTCCCATCGCGGCGGCGGCCGGCGCCCCGCAATCGGAGTCGTGACTACGCTTTGGATGCTGCGGAGACCAGGTGCCTGGATACTCGAGAAACTTCGACTATTCAATGTGCATCTGCTATCAAGATCCACTGCAACAATGCCGCGAGTATTCTATCAGCCACCTCTATCGAGTCAACCAAACAACGGTTCACGGCGGCGCGGCGGCTGCCGGCTTGGCCTCGCGTCCCGCTTCGAGCAGCGGCTCGGCTGCGCCTAACTGAAACAGCACCCGTTCGGCGCCCTGCTGCTCGACCAGAGCATCGATGTACTCCAGCAGCTTGGTCCGGCGCTCCCACAGCGCGTCGAGCTCGAAATCGGTCAGATACGGATCGAGCCGGGTGCGCAGCGTGCGCTCGTCGATCGCGCGCAAGCGCTCCAGAAAAGCCCGATCGCACTGCGTGATCCCATCCGGGCTGATCAGCTTGCCATGGCGCCGGAAGGCCCGGGTATGGTCGATCAGCCACAGATTCCAGTCGCCGTCGAGCAGCAGATTGCCCATGTTGCGATCGGTGTTGTAGACCAGATTGTCGAAGATCCGCATCATCCGCACCTGCTGGCGCCAGCGCAGATGATCCGGGGGCGTCAATCCCTGGCGGAAGCGGTCGGTCTCCATCATCGCGCCTTCGAGCCAGAGCTGCAGCGACCCGGGCTTGTGATCGATCCGGCGCGGCACCGTGGGCGGCACGCAGTGCATCTCGAGCAGCCGGCTGAGCTCGTAAGCGGCGCATTCGAAGATGTAGCTGTCGCGGAAAAACAGCTCGGTGCGGCCCCGATCCATGCGCGCCACATTGCGGTGGTCTTCGACGTCGCGGAAGATCGCCCGGGCGCGGATTCCATTCTGCTCCAGCACCACCTGGCGCGGGTGGGTGATGCCGACGCCGATCTCGCGCATCGCGATCACTTCGGCCTTTAGCAGAAACTGCAGGATCTCGTCTTCATTCCGAAATGGCAGCGGCTTGCCGTCCGGACCGATCCAGATGCGGGCAGGGTCGGGAGGCTCCAGCACCAGAGGTTCATCCGGACCCGCGGTCCCGTGCACACCCCAAGCCGGAGGATCGCGGCGCGCCGACGGCCGCGGGGCGCTGGGATCGAACAGCAGCACCCGGCGATCGGCGTAGATCGCCGTGAACCGGCCGGCGCGGATCTCGAGCGCGGCGGCCTGGCCGCCCTCGTAATAGCTCGACAGCATGCCGGTGTCGATCAAGAACAACTTGCCGTCCAAACGGCTGTGGATGCGCCCCCCCGGCTGCACCGTGTGGCCGACGACGAACGCGGTGGCATCGTAGGCTTCGAGCAGCCGATCGACGATCGGTTCCAGCAGCGGCTCCTCGTCCAGCGCGAAGCCGCGGTACCAGAGCGGGCCGTTGGGATGGCTGCTGAGCCAGCTGCCGCGCTGTTGAAACTCGCGCAGGATCTGTTGGTGCCGGTCCGCGCCGTCGGAAGCTGAAGCGGCCGCGGCCTCACCGCCCGCATCCGCCGCCGGCTCGAGGACGCGCAGCTCCAGCGCCACCGCCGCGCCGAGCTGCTCCAGATCCATGAACGGCAGCGCCAGCCCGCGTTCCACGAAGTACTTCTGAAAGCGGTCGAAAGCGCGCAGCTCGTTGGCGATCCGCTGATTGATGTCTTCGAGCTTCCAGCCCTCCAGGTCGGAGCTGAGCCCGCCATGTAGAAACACGACGCCGTCGAGCTCGACCACCGCCTTGAGCTGGCGCAGCCAGCGGCCGTACTTGCCCTTGGGTCCGAACGCCTCGCGCTGCTCCAGATAACCGATCGGGTGGCTCTGGAGCCATTCGGCCGGCGCTTGTTCGGATTCGAGCGCGGCTGGCGCGACCTCGGGTCCGAGCGTCTGGACTCGGCGCCGGCGCAGCTCGACCAGCTCGGCGTAGGCTTTCTGCAACCGCCGCTCGGAATCCTTGTGCGCGTAGTCGGCGTAGTCTTCGGCCGCGACGTAACGCAGATCTCCGATCAGGTTCATCACTTCGTGGTTGCCGAGCAGCACCACCACCCGGCCGCGCGACTTGGGCGCCTGCTTTTCGAGCGCCATGAGCAGGTCCATCACCGCGCGCACTTGCGGGCCGCGATCGGTGAAATCGCCGACCTGGACCAACGTCGCCGCGCCGCCGCTCCAGCGCCGCTGCTGGTCGATCAGACCGGCGCGCTGCAGGATCAGGACCAACGCCTCCAAGTCGCCGTGAACGTCCCCGATCGCGACGATTCGATCCGCGCCCGACGGCGCCGCGCCGATCGGGCCGGCATGCAAGGCCAGCAGCGCGCAGACCCCGGCCCAGCCCGCAAACGCGGCCCATTTGGAGCGAGCGCTGCGCCCGCGCTGGGTTCGCTGCGCGCTGGTCCGGTGGGCTGCCTCGTCCATGGGCGCGCTACGCGTGCCCATGCCACCCTGCTCGAGCTCGCTCCACCCGTGGCCGATTCGCATGTCTTCCTCCGCGGCCCAACGGTCTAGGCGGCCGCATCGCCGCGCGGATCCTCCGAGTAAGGCAGGTTGACATAGTTCAAGCGTTCATCCGACAGCAGGCCTTGAGCCAGGTGACGCATCGCATGATACAGTCCGACCGGCACTCGGTGGCCGCGCGCGGCCGGACGCAGGACGAAGGCCTCGCGCGGCTCCGCCTCGTCGCCGATGAAGGTCAGCTCGGCATAGCCGTCGCTGAACAGCTTGGAGCCGTCGGACGCCATCCGCAGCTCCAGGCGATAGTCGCGCGTGCGTCCCAGCAAGGTCACCGTATCGCCGCTCTGCTCCAGGTAGAACCCCGGGGCCCGATCCAGCTCGAAGCCGGCTCGGCTGCCGAACAGGCGCGGCTTTTCGATGTAGGGCCCGCCGTCCTCGGGGCAGAAAACGTCGCAGTTGCCGCAATCATTGCAGAAATCGGCGAAATTGCCAATCTGGTGGCTGGAGCGCTTAGCCCCGCCCAAGCTGAAGCGCTGCGGCGGGCCCGGGCGCAGCTCGCCGTCCTGGACCTCGAGATCCCGGTAGCTCAGCTCGCAGGGTGGAACCGAGTAGAAGAAGTTGGCGTGATTGGGACAAACCGGAATGCATTTGTCGCAGTTGACGCAATCGAACAAAGCCAGGTGCGAGCCGATCTTGCGCGGCGGGGTTGCGGTCGCTGGGTGGCGATAGCGCGGGTTTTCGAGCGCTTCCGCGACCGCGCGCTCGTGATTCTGCAAGGAAGCGGCGGCGACCGCCGCGGGATCGGAAGCCGAAGCCGGATCGGCGCCGGCCTGCCGCAGGATGAAGCCGATTCGATCCTGCGCTCCGGCCTCGCGCAGCGCTTGGGCCAGTGCCGCCAGATAGCCGTGCAGTCGGGCATAACCGCCGGGCCGCAGCAGGTCGGTGCAGGCGGTGATCGGCGTGAACCCGCAGGCGACCGCTGCGGCGATGTTGTGTTTGTCGATCCCGGCCGAGAACGAGACCGGCAGCTCGGCCCCGATCGCGCGCCGAAAGCGCGCCGCCAAGGCCAGCGCCAAGACGTAAAGCGGCTCGCCGGAAAGGTACATCGGCTCCCCGGCCAGCCAGCCTTTGTCGTTCTCGACCACCAGCGTGTTGGTGAACTTGGCCCCGACGGTGCGGCCGCGGGCGGCGCCGAAGCCGCGCAGCTCCCTGAGCAAGTCGACCGCCTGATCGAAGCTGGGATCGTCAGCGAAAGCCGATTCGCGGATCCGCAGATGGGAGTAGCCGAGCCGGTCGCACAACAGCTCGCGGGCCTCGCGGTAGCCCAGCAGGGTCGGATTGAGCTTGACCACCACGTGGACCCCGAAGCGGTCGATCAGATGGCGGCAGATCGATCCGATCTGCTCCGGCGGGCAGCCGTGGAAGGTGGAGAGCGTCACGCAATCGGCGATCCGATCCGGCAGCGGCGCATCGGCCAGGCGCCGCAGCGGCGCCGGCAGCTCGCGCGCGAGCTCGCGGCGCAGGCGATCGAGCAGAGGCTTGGCGTTCAAGATCGTGTCGACGAACCGGGTGAGCTTGCGCGACTGGATGCCTGCCAGGTCGTAGCCCAGACTGATGTCGAACACCACATCGTGCTCGGCGCGGCGCTGCAGCGCCGGAACATCCAGCAGCCGCAGGATGCCGATCAGCAACCAGGCCTTGGCGTACTCCTCGAGCGACTGATGCACTTGGAGCTCTTGCGACCACTCGATGTTGAAGCCGACGGTCTGGATGTCGATGCAGGGCCGCCCGATCTGGAGCCGGTCGTTGACCTGCACGGTCTTGAGCTCGAGGATCCGCGCGCCGGCGAGAAAGCTGAGCACCAGGTTCTGCGCCATCTGCGTGTGCGGGCCGGCGGCCGGTCCGACCGGGGTCGCGGCGCGCGCGCCGTGGAACTCGGTCGAGAGATCCAACCCCTCGAAGCCCGCGTAGCACGAGCGCCGCGGCAGATCGAACAGGTCTCCGCCGCGCTCCGCCTCCAGCGCCAGCCGGCGCACCAAGAGCGCCAGCGGATACGGCCTCAGCTCACTCACGTAGCCGCGCCCGCCGTACGGATTCGTTCCGCCAGCTCCTCGGTCCAGCTTTTCCAGACATCGACTGCGTTCTCCTCGTCTCCAAGGTAGCCTAACGCGAGCCCGCAGGGCAGCTCCGCCTCGAGCGTGCGCCGATCGGCCTGCGCAATCGAGATTCGAAAGGCCTCTCCGGCCGCCGCACCGCGCTCCGGTTCCTCGACGCGCACCGTTCCGCTCCAGCCCTCGCCCAGCAGATCGCGCAGCTCCTCGGCCAGGGCCTCGCGCAGCTCGGCGGCGATCGCGCTCATGCCATCGCGCGCCACAGGCGCAGCGCCTGCTCGCGGCCGCGGGCCTGCACCGCGCCGGACTCGACCCGGGTCGAGCTTCGATCGCGCACGATCCACTCTCCGGCCACCATCACGTCGCGCACCTGGCGGCTGCCCATGCCGAACAAGAGATGCCCGACCAGGTTGTCGGCGCTGAGCGGCGTCGGCGGATCGTAGCTCAGCACCACCAAGTCGGCGGGCGCGCCGGGCCGGAGCGCGCCGAATCGGCCGCCCAAGCAGCGCCGCGCCAGGCCGTGCCCCGCGACCAGCATCGAAAGCACGTCGGCCGATCCGAGCGGGCCGTAGGCCTCGCGCCCGCGCAGAAACGCCGCGCGCGCTTCGACCCACAGATCGCCGTCGATGCCGTCGGTGCCGAGCGCCACGTTCGGCGCGTGGGCGCGCACGTCCAAGTAGCCGACCGCGTTGTTCAGGTTGGAGCGCGGGTTGTGGGCCACGGTCGCGCCGGCCGCGCGGACCGCGGCGCGCTCGCGCTCGGAGAGATGGATGGCGTGCGCCAGCAGCGCGTTCGGATTCAAAACCCCGCCGCGCTCGAGCCGCTCGACCGCGTCCTTGCCGCCGCGCTGCCGCGCGATCTCCTGATCGATCGGATCCTCGGCCAGGTGCAGGTGGACGCCGGTGGAGCTGCGGCGCGCCAGGTCGGCGGCCGCGGCGATCATCTCGTCGCTGGCGGTGAAACCGGCATGGAGTCCGACCAGCGCGCCGAGCTTGGGGCCGCCGGCGGCGGTTGAGGCGGCGGCCTTGGCGATGAAGCGCTGGTTCTCGCGCAGGCCGCGCCGCTCCCCTTCGGCGCCGTGGCGGTCGGTCGAGCCGTAGCACAAGACCGCGCGCACCCCGATCCGTTCGGCCGCCGCCGCAATCACATCCAGCGAGCCGTCGATGAACGAAGGCGACTCATGATGATCGACGATCGTGGTCGCGCCGCACAACGCCGCCTCCAGCAGCGCGACCTCGGCGCTGGCGGCGAGCGACGCCTCATCCAAAGCGCGGTCGAGCCGCCACCAAACCCGCTCGAGGATCTCGAGAAAACTGCGCGGCGCCTGCGCCGGCGGCGGCATGCCGCGGGCCAAAGCCGAATACAGATGGGTGTGCGCCAAGACCAAACCCGGCAGAATCACGCACCCGCCGGCATCGAAAATCGTGGCGCCGGCCGGCGCGGTGGCTGCCAGCTCCGATCCGCTCACCATCAGATCGCGGCCCTCCACCGCGGGTGGATCGAGCTCGACCACAGTCGCGCCGCGAAGGATCACTCCACTCATCTCAGCTAACCTGGCTCCACCACACCGCTATTCTAAGGGTATTGATTTTGCCGGGGAAACAGACGTCGGTTGATGACGAGCGCTAGCGGCTGGCTGGCAGCGGCGGGACGATCGCAAGACCCTCGAAGTCGGTCAGGGTGGTGGCGCGAAGCGTGCCGCGGCCGGTGGCGGTGTCGATCGTGAAGATCTTGCCGCCATCCTCTTCGATGCCCCACAGGGTGCCGGCGGCATCGAAGTCCAATCCGCCGTCGTCGACGTCCGGCAGGCTCAGCGAGCCCAAGGTGATGACGCTGCCACCGGCCGGCTCGATCCTCAGGATCGTGGTGCTGCCGTTGACCGCCAAACCGTACAGAAAGCCGTTCTCGGCCGCGAGGCCATTGACCGCCTTGGGCAGGAAGTCTTCCAAAGTCAACGCGGCCGTTTGCGGATTCACCGAATAGAGGTTGGCGCGCGGCTCGCTGGAGGTCAGCCAACACACGCCGGCGCCGTCGAAAGCGAGACCGATGTCCTCCACGCTGGTGGCGATGTTGGCGATCACCATGCCGGCTCCGGTATCGAGATCGATGGTGATCAGTCGCTGGCCCTCGTCGTCGACCCCATAAAGCACTCCGTTGGGATCGAAGCTGAGCCCTTCGACGTCTTGGGAGCCGACCGGCCCGATCATGGTGGCAGCGCCGCTGAGCAAGTCGATCCGGTAGAGCCGGTCGTCGGCGTCGCTGCGTACCGAGTAGCCGATCACCGCGCCGGGCGGCGGGACCGCGATCTGCAGCGTGTCCTGTGCCGAGCCGGCGGTGGTCTGGAGGCTGAACTCGAACAGTCCCTCGGTGCCGGCCGGGAAGGCGAGCGGCGGGATGTCGATGCGGGCCGAGACGGCGGTCAGCTCGGTGATGAACTGGAGGAGGAACTCGACGACCGGAATGCCGTTGAAGTTGGCCGCGACCCCGGTGATGCTCGCCAAGCCCTCAGGAAACTGTACCGCGATGCTGATCGGACGGGCCCGGTGGTCGAGGATCCGGACCGGAAGGATCTCGACGGTCGGGGCAGCCGCGGCATGGGAAACCAGGAGCAACGAAATAAACAGGCTCGCACTGGCTGAACGGCCCATGCGGGGAGCTATTCTGGTTTCAAACGTCAGAGTGAGTCAAGGTTTGCCCGCACCGTGCTACCGCGTCATTCCGGCGCAAGCCGGAATCCAGGATAATCGCCGAGGCGCCCGTGCCGCCGCAGTCGGCGCCGCATCTCCCCGCGCTGATTCGGCTCGCACCCGGCTCCCCCCAGGCGGGCGTGGTTCAAACCTCGTCCGCGGTCACCGCTACGGCGAACGGCACACCCAACGTCTCGAAGTGCTTCGATCCACAGCGCAGCTTGTCGGCCTCCGCTGTCCTGAGCTTGAGGAAGTCCCGCGTGCCCTTGGT
>DASWHO010000349.1:0-5384 GCA_036398155.1 Acidobacteriota bacterium | reverse complement strand
TCAGGGTCGGAGCCATCTGGAAGCTCTCGGCGTCCTGTTCCGGCTCGAGCGCGTAATGGCCTACGACACCGACCCTGCCGCCGGGCGCCGGTTTGCAACCGAAATGAGCCGGCTGCACAACCTGCAAGTCACGATCGTGGACCAGCCGAGAGAAGCCGTGGTAGGTTGCGATCTGGTGGTCACGGCGGGTCCGATCCTCCGATCGCCGCACCGAACGATCCAGCCGGGCTGGCTGGAGGCGGGCTCCTTCGCGTCGCTGGTCGATTTCGATTCTTATTGGCATCCCGACGCCTTCCGGCAGATCGACAAGTTCTGCACCGATGATGTGTCCCAGTTGGAGTACTACCGCAAGGTCGGGTACTTTCAACACATTCCGGCCATCCACGCCGATCTCGGCGAGCTCGTCACGCAGCGCAAGCCGGGGCGGGCAAACGAAACGGAACGAACGATGACCTGCAATTTGGGCCTGGCCCTTGGCGACATGGCAACCGCCATGTTGATCTACCAGCGCGCCTTGCAGGAAAAGGTCGGGACTTGGTTGCCGCTTTAGACCGCCACGGCGCCGGGACGAGGATTTTATTCTCGTTTGCTGGCATGGAGCACTGGGTTTCGGGGGACCGCTAGGGCGCGCGTGGGTGGCATGGGCACGCGCAGCGCGCCCATGGACGACCTCACTCGCGGTGCGGAGCTCGTCCATGGGCGGCCTTCGGCCACCCATGCCACCCAATCAGGACCATGCGTGGATATCAAGGGCGCAGCCCTTGGCTGTTCGTCGAGCCGCTTACCAGGCGATGCCGTAGTCTTCGCCGTGGTTGCTGGATCCGCCCCACATGGTGCCGTGGGCGGCATCGAACAGGATCGCGTTGATCGGGCCCGAGGTCCTCGGCTCGTAGATCGCGCTGTAGCCGATCCGGCGCAGCTCCCTGCGCACCCACGGCGGGGTCGCTTCGTTGAGCAGGATCCGGCCGGGCTCGATCTCGTGGTCGCCGAACGAGCTGCGCATCTGGAAGCTGTTGAAGTTCGGCGCCTCGGCCGCTTCCTGGACCGTGAATCCGAACTCGACCACATTGAGAAAGAACTGCAGCAGGTTCTGATCCTGACTGTCGCCGCCCTGGACCGAAAAGCACAGATACGGCCGCCCGTCCTTGAGCGCGAGCGTCGGCGTGAGCGTGACCCGCGGCTGTTTCCCCGGCGCGACGACATTGAACGGGTTCTCCGCCGGATCGGTGACGAAGCTCTGCATCCGCTGGCTCAGGCCGATACCGGTGCGGCCGGCGATCACCGCCGGCACCCACCCGCCGCTGGGCGTGACCGAAACCACCCAGCCGTCGGCGTCGGCGGTCTCGACCGAAGTCGTGCCGGCGTAGAAAGACTCGAGATAGTCTTGGGGCAACGTCCCGGCGCCGGCCGGCGCGCGGCCGTCCGCCAGCCGCGGCGCGGTGCCAGTGAGAGCCGCGGTCGAAGCTCCAGGGAGATGGGCCGTCGACCACCAATCCTCGAGCAGCGAGCGGTACGGATTGGTCTGACCTTGAAACGGATAAGGATCGCCGGGGCCGAGCCGCGGCGCGCTGCGCTCCGGGTCGATCAGCTTGGCGCGCTCGCGCGCGTACTCCTTGGACAGCAGGCCGCGGATCGGTTCCTCCGGCGGCATGGTGATGTCGCCGTAGTAGAAGTCGCGGTCGGCGAAGGCCAAACTCATGGCCTGATACAAGGTGTGGATATAGCGCGCGCTGTTGAAGCCCATCGAGCGCAGATCGAATGGCTCGAGGATGTTGAGCGCCTGCAGCAGCGCCGGCCCCTGGGTCCACTCGCGCAGCTTGTAGACCTCGATCCCACGGTAGCGGGTCGAGAGCGGCTCTTCGATCCGGACCCGCCAAGCGGCGAGGTCGGCAGCGCTGAACAGGCCGCCCTGTTGCTGCACGCTGCGCACGATCTCCGCGGCGATGTCGCCTTTGTAGAAGCGATCGAACGCGGCGTAGATCGCGTCCTTTCTGCTCTGGCCTTGCTCGAGAGCCTCTTGCTCCGCCGCCACCAGCTTGCGCAGGGTCGCGGCCAGGTCCGGCTGGCGGAACATCTCGCCGGGCTCCGGCCCGACCGATGGCTCCGCACCGCGATCGGTCGCGATCCGATCGTGTGCCGGCGTCGGTCCCGCGGACGATTCCTCGGACGCCCCAGAGCCTGCCTCCGCCGCGGCGCGGTCCTGCTCGTGAACCAGAAACACCGCGCGCGAATAGGGCCATTGCCGGAGGCGCTCCTGGTGCCGTTCGATGGCGCCGGCCAGCTGGGCCTCGATCGGGTAGCCGTCGGCCAGCTCGATCGCGGGCGCGAGCACGTCTTTGAGCGAGAGGCGCCCGTACTCGGCCACCATCGTCAGGATCCCGCCCGGGGTTCCGGGCGTGACCGCAGCCAGCACTCCGTACTGGGGCGGGTACTTCATCTGCCGTTCGCGGTAGAACTCTGGGGTCGCTCCACTGGGCGCGACCCCGAGGGCGTTGATGCCGATCACCTTCCCGGTTTCGGGATTGTAGATCAGCGCCTGGGTCTCGCCACCCCATCCCAGCGTGTCCCACATCGTGCTGGTGGCGGCGATCATCGCCGCGGCGGCATCGACCGCGTTTCCACCTTGATGGAATATCCGCGCGCCGGCGGTGGCGGCCAGCGGCTTGCCGGTGATCGCCATCCAGTGCGCGCCGTGCAGCACCGGCTTCTGGGTTCGCATCTGCGCCGCGAGCGGTGCGTTCAGCGTGATCGAAACGATGATGGCCAGCGCCCGAGCGCCGCGCCGCTCAAAGCTCAACGACATGGCATGCCTCCCGGACGCCGACGGTACTACGAACCGGGATCAACTTCCAGCCAGCCCGGCTCTGGTTGGTGCTAGAATAGGCGCCGCTCCGCCGGGCGGGGAGCGCGCTCTCATGGCCGTCCACCCGATCGAAAGACCGACCGAGGCCGAATTCGCCGAATTCTACAGCGGCTACGTGTCCGAGGTGACCGAAGCCGACGTCCTCGAGCTGCTGGAAGGCCAGCTCGCTGAAATCCAGACGCTGGCGGCGGCGGTGCCGGCCGAGCGCGAGACGTTCCGCTACGCCCCCGGCAAATGGAGCATTCGCGAAGTGGTGGGCCATCTGGCCGACGGCGAGCGGGTGTTCGGCTACCGCGCGTTCTGCATCAGCCGCGCCGAACGCACCCCCCTGCCGGGCTTCGACGAGGGGCAGTACGTGATCGAGTCCGGCTCGGACCGGCGCGCGCTGGCCGACTTGGTCGGCGAGTTCAGCGCGCTGCGCCGGATCAATCTGATCCTGTTCCGCAGTCTCGAGGCGCCGGCTTGGCGGCGGATCGGCAACGCCAACGGCAGCCTGGTGTCAGTGCGGGCGCTGGCCTACATCATGGCCGGCCACGTCCGGCATCACTTCGGCGTCCTGCGTTCACGCTACAACATTCAGGCCCAAGCCTGACTCCCGGCGCCGGCCGCGGCGCGCCGACCCAGCGGCCCGCCGCCCGCGAAGGCCGGCGAACTCGGGTAAGATGAGCCGAAGCAACGCCCGCGGCGCGGAGCGAATGGGGGACGGATGAGCGAAGGCAGCCGGCTCATCGAGATCCGGAGGCGGCCGGAAGCGCGTTCGGCGGTGGTGTTCCTGCACGGCTTCACCGGCGACGCCGACCTGACCTGGGACCGCTTCCCGCTGCTGCTCCAAGTCGACCCGGCGCTGGCCAAGTGGGATATCCTCAACGCCGGATACAGCACCGGTCTGATGCCCGACCTGCGCGGGATTTGGACCGGCGATCCGGACCTGCCGATCCTGGCCAAGCACCTGAGCACGCGCATGAGCTTGCCGCCGCTCAAGCAGTATCGGCGGGTCGCGCTGGTGGGTCACAGCATGGGCGGCCTGGTGATCCAGCGGGCCGTGCTCGATGACCAGGCGCTGCGCAAACGGGTCAGTCACGTGATCCTGTTCGGAACGCCGAGCGCCGGTCTCTGGAAAGCATCGCTGGTCGCAAAACTGTACGGTATCTTCAAGCGGCAGGTGGTGCACATGGCCGCCGGCGGATCGTTCATCCGGCAGCTGCGCTCCGAATGGGTCCGGATGGTCGGCGACGATCCGCCGTTCGTGTTCGCGGCGGTGGCGGGTGATCGCGACCAGTTCGTTCCGCCCGAATCGTCGCTCAACTGCTTTGCGGCGCCGCTGCGGCAGGTGGTCACCGGCGATCATCTGTCGCTGGTCAGGCCCCGAGACGCGCAGGCCGAAAGCTTCATTCTGCTGCGCGAGATGCTGCTCAAGGGCGAGGGACCGGACAGCACCACCGACGCGCTCCGGGTCGCAAGCGAAGCCGGCGAGGCGCGGGCGGCGATCCGCGCCGCCGACCAGCGCCAAGCGCTGACCGAGCTGGACGTGGTCAACGTCGCCTTGGCGATGGACCGCCAAGACCAACGCAAGCAGGCGATCGCCTTCCTGCAAGCCCACCAGTCCCTCGGCACCCGGGTGCAGGCGACCTTGGCCGGACGGATCAAGCGCATGTGGTTGCAGAGCGGCGCGGCCAAGGATCTGAGCTGGGCTTTGGAGCTCTACGAAGCCGCGCTCCAACACGAGCTCGAGCGCGACGGCCGGCCCGAGCAGGTCGCTTACCTGGCGATCAACGCCGCTTTTCTGAGGCAGGTCGGCATGAGCGACGTGCGCGGCGCGCGGCGCATGGCACGGCTGGCGCTGCAGCACGGCCAGGCGGCGCGGCCCGCCCGCCGCCGCTTGGCGCTCCAAGCCGAAGCGCGACTCTACCTGGGTCAGACCCAAGCAGCGCTAGAGCTCTACCGCGAGCTCAAGACCCAACCGGCCAAGCGCTGGGAGCTGGTGTCGACCGGACAGCAGGCGCTGCAGGTGGCCGCCAAGCTCGGCGACGCCGCGCTGCAGGAAGAGATTCGAACGATCTTCGAAATCCAGCCCGAACCGCGCAACCGGATTTTCTTCGGCTACCATCGCAAGGACCGCAGCGGCTTGCGCGAGCTGCAGACCATGCTCAAGCCGGTGACCCGCGCCGGGCAGCTCGAGTGGTGGGACGACCGCAAGCTCAAAGCGAACCCGGACTGGCGCGCGGCGCTCGAAGCGGCGCTGCAAGATTGCCGCGTCGTGGTGTTCGTGGCCAGCGACAGCGCACTGGGATCGGATTTCATGCGGCTGAAGCTGCTGCCGGCCCTGATCGCGCGCGCCCGCGAGCGCGGACTGGAGTTTGTGTGGCTGCTCTGGTCCCCCTGTCTGTGGGAGGAGAGCGAGCTCAAGCAGATCGAGCCGCTGCATGACGTCTCCCAGCCGCTCGCCGCGCTGGGTAAAGTGAAGCGCAAGGCAGCATTGAAAGAAATCGGCAAGCGGATCAAGGTCGCGGTCTTCTCCTGA
>DASWHO010000348.1:0-11766 GCA_036398155.1 Acidobacteriota bacterium | reverse complement strand
CCACCCCCATCACGCCTTCGAAGCCATGGGCAGCGAGGTCGAGCCCGAGCTGCTGATGGCGCAAGACCCCTCCGACCCGAGCAGGTAGCGGGAGGCCGTCTCGAAGGTGAGATCGGAATGCAGCACCTCGACGCAGATGCGGCCCGAGCGCCATTAGCGCCGAGCGGTCAGCCGCTCGGCCATCCCCAGGATCCAACCCGGCCGGCCGTGCGCCACCCGCAAAAGCTTGGTGCGGTCCGGCCCCGCGATCGGATTCGGCAGGTGCCGTGCGGCGAGCGCCCGGTCGAGCAGCTGGGCCGAGTGGCGCCACCCTAGTGCCGGGAGGACCAGCTCGCGATAAGTAAGCCTGAAGCCCCTGATCCGCTCGCGGTCTCTCGCATGCTCGATATCGCCGGCGATGATCAGACCCAGCCCGGTGCCCCACAAACTAGTAAGAAAGCGCTTCATGGCCGGGGTGGCGGTGCGCAGGTGGTCTAGCAGCACGACGCCAGGTCGCTCGATCACGGCGCGCCGCATTAGGCCACGCCTTCGATTCTGGTGATCCCGTGCCGAGCCCACCCCGGGATAAGCACGCGCCAGGCCTCGGTCAGATCCCAGACAGCGGTTTCGGAAACCGAGCCACATGGGTGGCCCTCACGATCGCCGAATTGCTTGACCGTGCGGCGTTCCTCGTCCCGAGCCAGCAGCACGTAGAGCCCGACCATGACGATCCAGAGGAGGATCGTTAAGAATCGCGACCAGAGGATGGCGAGGCCCAGCCCCGCCGCCGCGAGCGCGAGGTATTGCGGATGGCGGATCCACCGATAGAGGCCGCCGAGAGCCGGGCCGCGCCGGGAGAACTTGTGGAAGTACACTTGGCCGGCGCAGGCGAGGAACACGACCGAGCCGCCGACGAAGAAGACCGAGCCCGCGACCCGAACAGCCTTCAGCAGGAGCCCGGGCGGCATCACCATGTGGGGCAGGAAGAATGCCGCCAGCCAGCGGGTCTCCGGCCACCGGGCGAGGAACAGCAGGATCGGGTTGAAGGCCGCGTAGAAGAACGCCGCGAAGGGGCTGATCATGATCAGCACTTCGAGCGCGATAATGAAGTACAGCAGGACCACGCCGCCGAAGAGCGGACGCGACCTACTCATGAGCCGGACTCGATTCGCCCGATACGCCATTGGACACCAGCCCGTCCTTGACGTGGTAGATATGGTCGAAGCCCTCGACCATCCGGCTATCGTGCGTGACGCAGATCACGGCGCTCTCCTTCTCTCGAGCGATCTGCCGGAACAGGGCCATGACGCTCTGGCCGCGCTCGGTGTCGAGCGCTGCGGTCGGCTCATCAGCGAGGATCACATGGGGGCTGTTGGCGAGCGCGCGGGCGATGGCGACGCGTTGTTGCTCGCCGCCCGAGAGCGCCTCCGGCAAGTGCCTCTGGCGTTCTCCGACGCCGAGGTAGTCGAGCAGTTCCTGAGCGATGCGCACGGCCCGGGCTCCCTTGACGCCTCGCGTCTGCAATGTCACGAGCACGTTCTCTCGCGCGGTCAAGAACTCGATGAGGTTGTGGGATTGGAAGATGAAGCCCAGATGCTCGCGGCGGAATCGCGTCAGGTCTCGCACCCTCCAGCCGTCGTCGTAGGTTGTGATCCCGCCAATCGTGACGCGCCCGCTCGTTGGCTCGACGATTCCGGCCATGGAAGTCAGCAACGTCGTCTTGCCGGAGCCGCTCGGCCCGAGGACGGCCACGAGCTCCCCGCTCCGCGCCGCGAGGTTCGCCTCGCGCAATGCGGTCACGGCAGTGCGACCGCTGCCGTAAACCTTGCTCAGGTTCTCGATGCGGACGACTTCCACGCCCTCACCCGGTCAAGGCTGCGCCCGCCTCGACCCGGAGGGCGCGCCGGATGCCCATCGCGCTGGCGATGACGCAGATCACCACCACCATCACGAGGAGCGTCAGTTTGTCGGCCGTCTCGACCAGCACGAGCCGCGGCCACTTGTCGTAGGTCAGGCTTCCCACCGCGAGCGCGACCGCGTACGCGATCAGGCCGAGCGCCAGCGATTCCTGCAGGACCAGCCCGACGATGGTCCGGGTCGGAGTCCCGATGAGCTTCAGGAGCGCGATCGGCTTCAACTTCTCCAGCGTCATCGTGTAGATGATCTGGGCGATGATGACGGTGGCCGCGATGGTCAGGAAGATGCGGAAGAGGAGCGTCTGCATCCGCGCCCTCGCCACGCTGCCCGCGAGCATGAGCTCCGACTGCTGATCGGTCGTGTACGCGGTGAAGTACTTCCAGCGCCCGATCGCCTCGGCGACCGCCTCCGGGGTAAATCCCGGGTGGAGTCGAACAAGAATGGCGTTGACCGTGTGCAGATCGGGATTGTCGGCGAACTCGCGGGCGAGCACGTCGGACAATACCGGCTGCGTCGGCAGGGCATTCGCATAGGCCGCTCTGACCCGCTCCCGCACGTTGCGGATCGCCCAGTTGTCCTTCACGAACTGGATCTCCTGCGCATCGGCGAGGGAGAAGAACGCGACGGGGTCTCCGCTCGATCCCGTCACGCCACGTGTGAGCCCGACCACCGTGTAGTCGTTCAGCCCGAGATGCAGCTTGGTCCCCAGCGGCAGGTTGAGCTTCGCGTCGGCCACCATTTCGTAGTGGGCTTGCGCGATGCCGCGGCCGGCCGCGATTTCGTGCGGACCGCCGAGGCCCGAATGCAAGTCGTAGCCGACGACTACGAAGCGCAGCGACCGATCTCGCCACTCTCGTTGGATCGTATAGGCAACGTAGGGACTGGCCGCCGCGACGCCGGGCACGATGGCCACGCGGTAGCGGATGTCCTCCGGCAGACGCGACTGCTCCGCAAAGGGCCCGCGGGTATCGCGCTGCACGACCCAGATATCCGCTCCCGCCTTGTCGATGAGCGTCAGCGCTTCGTAGACGAACCCGTGGTAGATGCCGCTGTAGGAGAGCACAAGGGTCAGCAACAGCCCGACTCCGATGCAGGAAAGGGCGAATCGGCCGGGGCGACGGCCGATATCGCGAACGGCCAGGTTCATGACCCCTCCTTCTCGTTGGGCGCGACGGTCACGCGAGCCCCGTCGGAGATCGGCTTCTTGCCGGCCAACGGGCTCACGATGACCAGATCCTGCTCGTCGACGCCGCTCACGACCTCCACGAACTTGAGATCCCGCAACCCCAACTTCACGGTCCTCCACCGCGCTCGCCCATCCACGACGGCCAGCACGCCGGGCCGGCCGCCCTGGACGACCAGGGAGGTCAGTGGAACGCGCAGCACTTCCCGCTTGCGCGCCGTCTCGATGAACACGTCAGCCCGCTGCCCGAGGAATTGATTTTGCGGCAGGCGGCCCAGACTGACATCCACTTCGCGTTCCTCGGTCACGCGGTCAACTTCCGCGCCCAACCTGGCGACATGGCCCGGTTGCGCCGCCGCGGGATCGGTCTCGAACACCACGCGCGCGGGCTGGCCCACGCGCAATGCGCCTGTTTCATGCTCGTCCACCTGAGCCACGATCCACGGGACCGACGCCGCGATGCGAAAGATCGGCGCTCCGGGCACCACCGTCGAACCCACTTCGAGATTTCGCGTGATCACCAGACCGGAGGCCGGGCTGACGATCTGCGTGTCCGCCAGCTTCGCCTGCGCGACGCCCAGCGCTGCCTCGGCGTATTCCATCTTCGCCTCCGCAACGCCGTAGGCGGCGTCGTAGGCATCGAACTCCGCCCTGCCGATCAAACCGCTCGCCAGAAGCGGCCGCTGCCGCTCCAGGTCGGCCTTGGCCTTCGCCAACTCGGCCCGGGCCTGATCGCGCTGCGCTGCGGCAACACGCACGGCATCCCTGAAGTCTCTCGCCTCGAGTCGGGCCAACGTCTGGCCCGCCGTCACGGTGTCCCCCTGATCGACGAGCACCTCGACCACCTTCCCGACGATCTTGGCGCTCACGCCCGCCACGACCTTCGACTCCAAGGTCCCCGTCCCGAACACTTCGACCACCAACTCCCCGCGCTGAGGCCGGGCTGCCTTCACGGGCACCGGCCGGGAAGTCAGGAACCAAGCCCCCGCGGCCAGCACGGCCGCTCCCAGCAACCAGAGGGCAGTCCTCAAGACCTCGCGCGGGATCCCGGGCGCTCGGCCCCTCGTGTCGCCGTCGGTCATTTCCGGTCAGACCGCTGGACCGTGCTGCGAGACTCTCTCGGCGAGTCCACCGCTCGCAGCGCCTGGTTCAGGCAGGCCAGGGAGGAGAGCACCGTTGCCCGAGATCTCCGCGGGATGGTTGACATCAGCCTCTGGAAGCGATCGCGGCTGGAGCGTTCGACAGTCGCCGCGGCCCGCTCGCCGACCTTCGTTAACGAAAGGAGGCGGGCCCGCCCGTCAACGGCCGACCGCCTCTGGACCAGGTGGCCCTTACTCTCCATTCGTCGGCACAGCCGGGTGACATTGCTCTTGTCGATGCCGAGGGCCTGCCCAAGCTCCCGCTGGGTCAAGCGCGCTCCTTTCCGTGTCGCTTCGAGCAGAACCATGAGCGCGTGGGCGTGGGACACAGGGAGAGGTTGGCCGCAGGGCGTCTGGTCGCTGGCCTAATAGCGTCGTTTGGGGCAAGGGAACTGGTCGTCGGTTGGGAGCGGGGCGCTTGGGGAGGGTAATGAGGGCGAATCAGCGGTAGGTGTCCTCGCGCCGAAGGCTGCATCGGTAGAGATCGACGATGGAGCCGGAGATGTCGTAGCGGAATCGCCAACGGCCCAGCCGGAGCCGGTACTGTCCGTGGCGAGCTTGTACGCCGTGGAGCTTCTTGATCGGGTGGGCTCGGGTGTGATTAGAGGGATCGGCCTCGAGGATATCGAGGGCGCGAGCATAGGCGGGTTCAAGATCAGGATGAAGCTTGCTGAGCTTGCGGATCAGGCGGGAGAAGTGGGCGGTGGCACGGACGGCAAAGTGAGGTGTCATCGGGTGGAACGCCGCTTGGGCATCCGTTGGGATTCCCTGCGGAGTTCCACCAGAAGTTCTCGGGCGGGTCTGACCCTGCCGGCGAGAATATCCTCGCGGCTCTTACGAATGTCTTCCCGTGCTTGGGGATCCCGTAGCTCCAGGTAGTCCTCAAACTCGTCGATGTCCATGGTGCCGACAACGGGCACGCCGTCCGCTTCGAGGACGACGTATCCTTCGGTTTGGCGGATCTGTTCGGCAAGGGGCTTGGTGATGGAGATGCGGGTGACCATAGAGCATGGTGGTGTTCTTGTAGTGGGTTGTGGCACTGATTGCCTCTCGACTGGGTGCAAACCCAGCATATACTCGCAGCAGAACGTGTCAAGCCGAATGGCCGTAATAAGCCCTCGTAGTGACCGACTCGTGAGGGTCAGGTAGGGGAGGGGCGCTGCTTTGCGGCCCGCCAGGTCAGTATTTGCCGCCGGGGCAGGGATCGTCCAACGTGCGGCGCGCGCGGGCCTGGGCCCAGCGCATCTCCCAAGGGTGATCGTAGTAGCCGAGCTCGGAGCGCAGCCGCGCCACGCCGGCGAGGATCCAGGCGAGCGGATTGCGGGGCTCGTAGGGGCGCCGGTAGCCGCGTTCGAGGTAGTAGTTCCAGGCGCCGACGCGCTCGACGAAGCCGGGATCCATCCACGGCAGCTGGGCCTGGCCGAGCTCGAAGCAGGCCCAGTCCTCGAGCTTCTCCGGCAGCTCGACGCCGAGCTCGACCAGGCGCTCGGTCAGGGCGGTGCCGGGATACGGCGTGAAGTAGAAGATCGGCGTATCGATTTGGCCGTGGATCTTCTTGATCCGGCGGATCAGGTGGATGGTCTCGCTCCGATCGGCGTCGGTCTCATCGGGAAAGCCGGCGATGAATGAATACTGCGCCAGGATGCCGTGGCGGGTGAGGCGCTCGGCGCAGCGCTCGACCTGCTCGACCAAGGTTTTCTTGTGCATCGCGTCGAGGCTGCGTTGCGAGCCGCTCTCGGCGCCGATCGTGAGCTTCCTGCAGCCGCTGGCCCGGACCTTGTCCAGCAGCGCATCGCCGACCCGATCGAGCAGATCGGCGCGGGCCTCGGCCAGCCAGCTCACCGGGCGGCCGGCGGCGATCAATCCGTCGCAGATCGCTTCGAGCCGCTTGGGGCTGGTGAAGAACAGATCATCGTTGAAGAACACCTCGCCGAGCCGGTAGCGGCGCGCCAGCTCGACCACTTCGGCAACGACGCGCTCGGCCTTGAGCCCGGCCCAACGACCGCCGAACAGCTTGGGATCGGAGCAGAAGGCGCAGCGAAACGGGCAGCCCTGCGACGCGACGTAATCGAGCTGGCGTTTGCCCTTGAACCGAAAGTAGCGCTCCGGATCGATCAGGCCGTAGTCCATCGGCGGGAAACCGTTGACGTCGGAGAAGGCGCGATCCGGATTGGAAACGATGGACTGCTCCGGACCCACGAAGGAAATACCAGCACAGCCTTCGAGATCGCGGCCGCTGATCAGCCGCTCGACCAGCTCGGCGAAGCTCTCCTCGCCCTGGTTGCGGACCACGGCGTCGCAGGCGCCGGCGCGCAGGCACTGCTCGGGCAGGATCGACGGATGCCAGCCGCCCCAGACCACCGGAATATCCGGATACCGCAGCTTGACGGCCCGGCTGGCGCGGATGCAGGGCAGGATCGGCGCGCCGGTGAGGACCGAGCAGCCGAAAAGCAAAATCCGTTCGGGCTCGGCGCCGACCACTGCCAGCGGATCGTCCCCGAGCCGGCCGTCGAGGATGCGAAAGCGCAGGCCGCGGCCGCGCAGGTAGCTCGCGAGCGCCATAATCCCCAGCGGCAGGGCGAAGCTCTCGGCCGCCGGGTTGTAGAGCACGATGGTGTCGCGAGTCGGCATCGTCGTTGGTCGGCGCTGCTCCCGCCAATGTAACGCGTTTCAGCGCGGGAGTCGCGTTGCGACGCTCACCGGAAGCAATGGGCCGTATGCGCCACGGCAAATACCAGCCGCCCGGGGGAGCTCCGCGTGTGGCGCCTGCGATCCCTGCTCGGCTCGGATCGCGGCGGCCGGCCGCGGTCGGATCAATCGAGCGGCAGCGGAACCTCGGTCTCGACCGGCTTCGAGTAGTCGACGCCCGGGACCTCGAAACCGAACAGGCGCCGGAACTCGGTCTTGAAGCCGTCGAAGTCGGCGTCCGCGCGCAGGCTTTCGCTGGTGACCCGCTGCCAGCGCCGGTCGATCTCGGCTTGCACGTCGCTTTGCATCTCGCGATCGTCGAGCCGGATGCGCCCTTCGGCGTCGAGAGTCGGCGTCGCGCCCGCGGCGACATGGTCCTCGAGCAGGCGCAGCGCCTGGTGGATCGGCTGTTCCTCCAGACCGCGATCGGTCAGGACCGAATGCAGCAGGCTGAGGTAGAGCGGCACGCCGGGGATCGCCGCCGAGGCCTGGGTGACCACCGCCTTGTTGACCGAGACCCAGGCGTTCCCGTTGATCTCGGCTTGCAGGCGGCGGTCGAGCTCGGCGGTGGTGCGCTCGAGATCCTCCTTGGCCAGGCCGATGGTGCCGCTGCGGTAGATCGGGAAGGTCATCTGCGGGCCGATGTAGGAGTAGGCGATCACGCGCGCGCCGCGGGCCAAGAGCTTCGCGCCCAGCAGCGCGTCGATCCAGCGCCGCAGATCGTCGCCGCCCATCACCGCGACGGTCTGATCGATCTCGTCCTGGTTCGCCGGCTCGATCGTGACCTCGACCAGCTGCTCCTTGTCGAGGTCGATGGTCTTGGTGGTGTACGGCGCGCCGACCGGCTTGAGCGCGGAGCGCAAGGTGGCGCCGGTGTCCGGGTGCGTCCGCACCGGTGAGGCCAGGCTGTAGATCACCAGATCGACCGGGCCGAAGCCGTCGCGGAGCCGCTCGATGGCCTGCTGCTTGAGCGGATTGGAGAAGGCATCACCGTTGAGGCTGGCGCACGAGAGGCCGGACCCATGAGCCGCGCCGTGAAACGCGGCCGAGTTGTACCAGCCGGCGCTGCCGGTTTTCTTGCCGCTCGGAGGGCGCTCGTAGAAGATCCCGACCGTCTTCATGCCATAGGCGAAGCCGCAGGCGAGCCGGCTCGCCAGCCCGTATCCGGTGGACGCGCCGATGATCAGGCTGGTGCCGCCCGCAGCGGGCGCGGATCGTCCCTTGCGCGCGGCCTCGATCTGCTGCTGGACCATGGCGGCGCAGCCGGCCGGATGCGCGTTGGTGAACAGAAAGCCGCGGCTGCGGGGGCTGATGACTTCCATCGACATGCGATCGTCTCCCCAGGGTCTTTTGGAGGTCGGAGCGGGAAGGCCGACCATTGTACCATCAGCGCGCTTCGGCGCCGGTCGCCTGGAGAACGGCGGTGGCCGCCGCGGCCGGCCGGCCGGATCCGCTGCAGCGCTGGCTTCTAGCCATGGAAATTCAACCAGCAAACACAGCGCCGGCAGATCGGGTTGGCGGCGATCCGCAGCGATCGGCGAAAGGCGAGCGCCTGCGGGTGGTTGAGGGTGGTTTCGAGCTCGGTGGCGGCGTCGCCGGCGGCGTAAGGCGGGTGGAAGAAGCAGGGCTGGATCGTTCCGTCGGCGCGCAGCCAGGCGCTGACCCAGGGTGCGTTGCACCTAGGCGCGGCGCTGGGCTGGTGCTGGTTGTGGGCGCGGTAGAGCCGAGGGATGCGGCGCAGGCTCTCGGGGGAGTCGGAGATGAAAGCGCGCAGCTCGGAGCTGGCGATCAGGGTTTCGATCTCGAGCTCGAGCGCGTCGAGCTGCTCCGAGCTCGGGGCCAGCGCGGCGGATGGCGGGAGCTGGCTGCGGCCGAAGGCCTGAAGCGAGGTCAGATCCAACGCCAAAAAGGAGATCGAGCTCAGGCCGAGCTGCCGGGCTGCGCGAGCGGTGGCCGCGAGCGCGCCGACATTGAGCGCTTGGACCGTGGCGCGGCCCCGGATCGGCAGCTCGGGGCGGCGCTCCCGGAGAGCAGCGACGCCGCGGCGCAGCTCCTCGAACGTCGGGACGCCGCGGATTTGATCGTGAAGCGTGCCGGGGCCGTCCAGCGAGACCACGACCTCTTCGCAGGCCGCGGCCGCCCGATCGGCATGCCGGGCGAGCAGCAAGCCGTTGGTCAAAAGGGTGCGCCGGCGACCGCCGCAGAGGGCGGCGAAATCCCAGATCCGTTCATGGAGTAGCGGCTCGCCGCCGCTGAGGACGATGTGTTGGACGCGCCAGCGATCGAGCTGGGCGGCGATCGCTTCGAGCCGCTCCCAGGACAGGGTTCGGCTGGTCGGATCGCGGCCATAGTCGCACATCACGCAGCGCGCGTTGCAGCGCGCGGTCAGCTCGAGCAGCAGAACCGGCAGCTCGCGCAGCTTGCCGTCGGCCCGGCTCCGCGCGTATCGCAGGGTTGCCAATGGGGATCGCATGAGCGCGTTCCTCAGCGGTGGACGCGTCTTGCCGCCGTGGCGCTCGGAATTATACTTGGACCAACTCACAGGAGGACCGGCGATGCATCGATCGAAAGGGGTTGCGGCGCTTTGGGTCGGGTTGTTGTTTGGGGTTTTTTCGGCCGCTGGTTGGGCTCAGGGGCCGTCGGCCGGGGATCTGCGGCGCAGCGGCACGGTTCGGCTCGAGGTGACGTGCAAGCCGGAGCTGCAGGAAGACTTTCGCAGCGCGGTCGCTTTGCTGCACTCGTTCTTCTATGAAGAGGCGCGGCGCCGGTTTCAGGAGCTCAGCGAGCGCGATCCCGAATGCGCGATGGCCTGGTGGGGGATCGCGATGACGCACTATCATCCGCTCTGGGCCCCGCCGACGCCGGAGGAGCTGGTCGCCGGCACCGCCGCAGTCCAGACCGCGAAGCGGATCGGAGGCAAGACCGATCTGGAGCGGGGGCTGATCGACGCGATCGACGCGTATTTCCGCAGCGACGACGAGCAAGCGGTCACGGGTCCAGCGGCGCAATCATGCCACGGGCCGCGGGCCCACGGGGCCCGCGCGCAGGCTTTTCGCGAGCGTCTAGAAGCTCTGGGCGAGGAATTTCCGGACCACCTCGAGGTGGCGATCTTTCACGCGTTGGCACTGCTCGGGACGGCTCAGCCGACCGACAAAACCTACGGCAACCAGCTCGCGGCGACGGCGATACTGGAGCCGCTGTTCGAGCGTAACCCGGATCATCCCGGCATCCCGCATTACATCATTCATGCCTACGACTACGCGCCGCTGGCGGCTCGGGGATTGATTGCGGCGCGGCGCTATGACGACATCGCTCCGTGGGTCCCGCACGCCTTGCACATGCCGTCGCATATCTACACCCGGCTGGGGATGTGGACGGATTCGATCGAAGCGAATCTGGCTTCGGCCGGCGCAGCGCGGGACTACGCCGCGCGCTTTTTTGGCGCGGCCGCGACCATGGATGAACTGCATGCTCTGGACTACCTGATGTTCGCCTACCTCCAGACCGAACAAGATCGCAAGGCCGGGGAGTTGTGGCAGCGGATCCAGAAGCTCGAGAAGCTCCAGGAGATCAACTTTGCATCGGCCTACGCGATCGGGGCGATTCCGGCGCGCTACACCCTGGAGCGCCGCCGCTGGGAGGAAGCCGCCGAGCTTCCGTTGCCTTATCCCGAGAAGATGACCGCATACCCCTATGCGGTGGCGCACGTGGAATTCGCCCGAGCGCTGGGCGGAGCGCGCAGCGGCCGGCTCGAAACAACCCGCCAGGCGATCGCTCGCTTGGAAGAGCTGCGCGAGCAGCTCAAGGAACCCAAATTCCAGTGGTGGACCACCCAAGTCGAAATCCAGCGGCTGGCGGCCGCCGGTTGGCTGGCGTTCGCGGAGGGTCACGCGCAGGAGGCGGAGCGGCTGCTGCGCGAGGCGGTCGAGCTGGAGAGCCAGGCCGGAACTCACCCGGTGACTCCCGGGCAGATTCTGCCGGCGCGGGAACAGCTGGCGGACCTGCTGCTGGAGCTGGACCGTCCGCGCGAAGCGCTGGCCGCGTATGAAACCTCTTTGGAAGAGTTTCCCAATCGGTTCAACGGCCACTTCGGCGCCGGCCGGGCGGCCGAACTGGCCGGCGAACGGGAGGCTGCTCGGCGTCACTACTCAGCCCTGCTGGAGATGGCGGCGAGCGGCGACGGGCGCCGCGGCGAGCTCGAGATCGCACGGAAGTTCGAAGCCACGGCGGCCATCGATGCCGGCCCGAGCCGATAAGTCAAGGCCGCTCGGTCCGCTTCCGAGCCGAGCTGCGGCCGACGAGCGTTGCGAAGCCCGCCGCTTGAGTTCGTTTCTTTTGGTTATATCATTTTGCAGTGGGTGACGAGAAGGAAGGACCGGCGGTCCCCGGCGCGCAGCGCGAAGACGCCGCGCTTCAAGATCAGCTGGCCAAGATCGCCGCCACCGCGCCGGGGATCATCTACACATTTCGAATCCGGCCGGACGGCAGCGCGAGCATTCCTTACGCCAGTCCCCGGATCGAGGATGTTTATGGAATCGACCCTGCGAAGCTCGCGGAGGACGCCTCGGTCGCGTTGGCCATGACTCATCCCGAGGACGCCGAGCGATTCCGCGAGAGCATTGCGGAGTCGGCCCGGACGCTGTCGCCTTGGAGGTGCGAGTACCGGATTCTGAACCCGAACAAGGGAGTGGTCTGGGTGGAAGGGCATTCCACGCCCGAGCGCGAGCCCGACGGCGGCATCCTGTGGCGCGGCTTCATCAATGATATCACCGAGCGCAAGCAGACCGAGCAATCGCTGCGCGCCAGCGAGGAGCGCTACCGGTCGCTGTTCGAGAACATGAGCGAGGGGCTCGCTTACTG
>DASWHO010000347.1:0-26880 GCA_036398155.1 Acidobacteriota bacterium | reverse complement strand
CTCCGGACGAGATCACCCGGGTCTACCTGGAGGGCTGGAAGCTGGGCCTCAAGGCGATCGCGATCTACCGCGACGGCTGCAAACGCACCCAGCCGCTCAACACCGGCCGGTCGCCGGCGGCGGCGCGCGCCGCCGCGGCGGCCACCGAGCTGAAGGCGCCGGCGTTCCAGCCCAATCGGCGCAAGATGCCGGACACCCGCCGCTCGATCACCCACAAGTTCTCGGTCGGCGGCCACGAAGGCTACATCACGGTCGGCATCTTCCCGGACGGCAATCCGGGCGAGATCTTCTTGGTGATGGCCAAGGAAGGCAGCGTGGTGTCGGGGCTGATGGACAGCTTCGCCACCGCGATCTCGCTGGCGCTGCAGTACGGCGTGCCGCTGACCAAGCTGGTCGATCATTTCAGCCACACCCGCTTCGAGCCCAGCGGCTTCACCAAGAATCCGGAGATCCCGTACGCCAAGAGCCTGGTCGACTACATCTTCCGCTGGCTGGCCTCGCAGTTTCTCCACCCCGAGCAGCAGGCGCAGGTGGGAGTCGTGCGCGAACCGGCGGAGGCGACTGGAGCGGCCTCGGCGGAAGCTCCGAGGCCGGCGCCGGCAGGAGCACAGGAGGCGCGCGACAAATTCTCCTTCAAGCTCCAGACCGACGCGCCGCCATGCCACGTGTGCGGCGCGATCATGGTGCGCGGCGGCACCTGCTATAAGTGCCTCAACTGCGGCGCCACCAGCGGCTGCAGCTAGCACGGCGGCGGATCTGGCGCCGGCTGCGGCGTTGCGCTAGCTCGGGCTCCTCCAGCGTACCTTTCAGTACGCTTCCGTCGCCCTCGCGTCGCGCGCCTTGCATCCGGCGCCATCTCCACCGCCCACGATGCCGTGCTGGCTCGGCGGATAGGGCGCTCGGGCCCCTCCAGCGTACCCGTAGGGGAGGGGCTTGTCCCCTTCCGATGGCGCAACGAAGTAGATCGGCTTTTGATTCGCCGACACGACCGGGCGGGGACGAGCCCCGCCCCTACATTTCCCGGCCTGTGCGCGCCTCGAAGGTGACGGCATCTCCACCCTCAACCACGCCCGGCTGTAGCGGAGGATCTGGCGCGCTACAAAAGATCCGGGAGCAGCTCCGTAAAGACTTCGTTGCTGAGCAGGCGGCCTTCGAGGGTGAGGGCGAGGCGGGAGCGGTCTCGCGTGATCAGGCCGGCGGTGGCGAGGCGGACGAGCTCGGGTTCGCGCCGGCGCGCCACGTCCCAGCGGTAGCGCGCGGCGAAGTCGGCCAGATCGATCCCGCGGTTGAGGCGGAGGCCCAGCATCAGGGCATCTTCGGCGCGGCGCCGGGCCGAGATCGGCTCGACGCCGGCCCGCGGCGCCTGGCCGCTCTCGATCGCGCGCCGGTAGGCACTGATGCCGGCGTGGTTCCACCAGCGCCGGCGCAGATCGTAGCCATGCGCGGCGGGACCGAAGGCGGCAAAGGGCCGGTCGATCCAGTACTTGAGATTGTGGCGTGATTCGCGGCCCGCTCGCGCGAAGTTGGAGATTTCGTACTGAGCCAGGCCGGCGCGCTCGAGCCGTTCGACGGCAACCCGGTAGCTGTCCGCGACCCGGCGCTCCGGCGGCAAGCGCTGAAAAACCGGATGGCGTCTCTGCTGCTCGGGATCGAGCTCGAGCAGGTACATCGAGAGGTGCTCGGGCTCGAGCTCGCAGGCGCGATCCAGGATCGCGCGCCAGGCCGGGAGGCTCTGGCGCGGCAGGCCCCCGATCAGATCGAGGCTGATGTTGTCGAAACCGGCGTGGCGCAGCATCCGCAGCGCCGCTTCGGCTTGGGCCGCGCTGTGGCGCCGGTCGAGCGCGCGCAGGTCGCGATCGCGAAACGACTGCACGCCCAGGCTGACGCGGTTGACGCCGGCGGCGCGATAGCCGGCGCAGCGCTCTGGATCGGCATCGTCCGGGTTCATCTCGAGCGTGATCTCGGCGTCAGGGGCGAGCGCGAAGCGCCTGTCCAGCGCAGCGAGCAGCCGTTCGATCGCCGCCGGCGGGATCAGCGAGGGCGTGCCGCCGCCGAAAAACACGCTGTCGGCCCGCGGGCGGCGCGGCGGCGCGTGAGCGGCGATCTCCTGCAGCAGCAGGCCGACCAGCGGCTCCGCGCCGCTGCCGTCGCCCCAGGGCCGGGTGAAGAAGTGACAATAGGCGCAGTGGGTCTTGCAAAACGGCAGATGGACGTAGAGGCCCCACGGCGGCCGCGCCCGGCCGGCGCGGCTCATCGGCTCCTTGCTCATTGGCGGACGCTTTGACTATAAAAGATCCTGCGTCGGGCAGCAGGCGGATAGCGCGGGCCCGGCGCGATCCGACCCCCAAAACCGACCCTATTCGACCGAGCCGAGGAGGAAGCATGACCGCAGACCGCATCCATCGCCTGCTGCAAGACGAGCCGGAAAGCCCGCCGCTCCACCGCATCGAGTTGTTCGACACCGCGATCGGACAGCGTCTGTTGCAGCAGCGGGTGATCTACCTCAGCTCCGCGATCGACCAGGAGAGCGCCCGGCGCGTCTGCCAGCAGCTCCTGGTGCTGGAAGCCGAGGACTCCAAACGCCCGATCACGCTGTTCATCAACAGCCCGGGCGGGGAGGTCTACTCGGGCTTCGCGATCCTCGACATGATGGACTTCGTGTCCGCCGAGGTGATCACCGTGGCCGCGGGCCTGTCGGCGTCGATGGGCACCATGATCCTGTGCTGCGGCTCGCGCCGGCGGCGCTTCGCGCTGCCCAACGCGCGGGTCATGATCCACCAGCCGCTCGGCGGTCTGCAGGGGGTCGCTTCGGACATCGCGATCGAAGCCAAAGAGATCCTGACCATCAAGGAGCGCTTGATCGACATCCTGAGCCAGCGCAGCGGCAAGGAGCGCGACAAGATCGAGCGCGACATCAACCGCAACTACTGGATGAGCGCCGAGGAGGCCCAGGCCTACGGGTTGGTGGACCACGTGGTCGCCAGCCGCGCCGAGATGCAGCGCGTCCTCGACGGCGGCTAGGAGCCTTCCGGGCCCGGGCCGATTGCTGCGCGCAGTCGCTTAGGCGTTCAGAGACCCCACGAGTATCATCAGAGCGGAAGCTTTCGAGGACCGAACTCCGTGTTCGAGCCGGTACCTTTTCTTGCCACGCTGCGAGAAGCCCTGCGCCGCGCCGGGCCCCAGCGCCGGCTGGCGCTGCTGTGGTTGCTGCTCGGAGTCGCGACCACCTGGTGCGCTTGGTCGCCGCTGAGCTCGATCCCGTTCGAGGTTCCGGTCTTCGGCTACCGCCTGCACCTCGACTTCTACCTGCCCTACACCCCGGTCATGGCGTTGGGCCTTCTGTTCGGCTTCGGCTGGGGCGCGACCTTGGCCTACTGCGCGACGCTGAGCGCCTACCTCCACCAAGGGTTTGGCGTCCTGCATGCGCTGCTCGCGGCGCTGTCCGATCCGTGGGACCTGTTTCTGCTGCTGTACCTGCTCCGCTTTCTCGATCTGCGGCCGCCTTGGGTCCGGGTCGAGGCCATCCTCAGCATGGGGTTTCTGAGCCTGTTCAGCGGCCTGGCGGGCTCGCTGCAAGCTCTGGGCAGTTCGTTTCTGTTCGACAGCGTTTCGGTCCGCAACCAAACCGCGCTGCGTTTTTGGGAAGGGTGGCTGTGGGGCTCGTTGCTGCAGAAGCTGTTCCTGGTCCTGCCGTTGGTCTGTTTGCTCGAGCCCAAGCTGGCGGGTTTCAAGCAGCGCTGCCGGGAGGGGCTGGCTGCCGCCGGCACGCCGACCTTCGCAGAGCAAGGCCGCAATGCTGCCATCAGCCTGGCCCTGTTTGGATCGCTGCTCGCCTACTGCATCAGTCAGGTCTTGTATCATGTCTTCGGTCCGTTCCTGAACCAGGTTGGGGGACCGCTCGCGGAATCCCTGGTTCTTGCGGTCGGCTTTTTCTTGGTGCTGTCCGGTCTCGGTCTGCTCGGCGTGCTGTGGGTTTTCGGCATGCACCTGCTGCGGGAAACCGAGAGCCAGCGGCACCGGCGCAAGCAGCTCGAGCAAGAGCGCGAGCAGTTCTTCCGCTATTTGGTGCGGTCGGAAAAGATGAGCGCGGTGGGCACCTTGGCGGCGGGCGTGGCCCATGAGTTCAACAACATCCTGCAGGGCATCATGACCGCGGTGGATCTCGCGCTTCAGACCGGGCGACCGAATACGGTGCAGTTCGCGCTCCAAACCGCGCAGCAGAGCTGCGAGCGCGCCAGCCGCCTGACTCGCGGGCTGCTGAGCTTCTCGCGGCGCAGCGAGGGGGCCCGCCAGCCGGTCGACCTGCCCGAGCTGGTGCGCGAGTGCGCCACCTTGCTGGAGCGGATCTTTCAGAAATCCGGCATCGAGGTCGAGATCGACCTACCCGAGGTGCCGGCGGTGCTGGCCGATCGCGGCGCGATCGCCCAGACGCTGCTGAGCCTGATCACCCAGGCCCGCACCGCGGTCGAGAACCGGCCGGCGCCGCGCCGAATCGCGATCCGGGTGGCATCCGCCGACGGCGCGGTGCGACTCCAGGTCAACGACAACGGGCCGGGGATGACCGAAACGGAGCTGAGCCGGATCTTCGAGCCGTTCTATGCGCCGGCCGGCGTGCAGCAAGGTCTGGGGCTGGCAACCGTGTACGCCGTGGTTCGCGACCACGGCGGTCAGATCGACGTCGACAGCAAGCCCGGCGCGGGATCCACCTTCACCGTGACCCTACCGGCCGCTTGAACCCCCGGGGGGACGGCGGCCGATCCGCCGCTGGGTGTGCGGCTACCTCGCGTCCGGAGACGAGCGCAGCGAAGTCGACCCGAACGTGCAATCAGCCCGCCCGAGCACCCGAGCACGGCGCAGTGGGCGGTGGAGAGGGTGCCGGCTGCTAGGCGGGCGAAGCGAGGCTGACGGAAGCGTACTGAAAGGTACGCTGGAGGAAGCCGAGCAAGCCCAACGACGCAGACGGCGCCCTATCCGCCGCCTCAGTACAAAGTGAATTCGACCGTTAGGGTCATGTAGACCGGCACCGGCCGGCCCTGGTGCACCGCGGGCCGAAACTCCCACTGTTTGAGCGCCGCGATCGCTTCTTCGTCGAAACCGTACCCGCCGCCGGTGCGCACGACTCGAATGTCGCCGACCCGGCCGTTGGCCTGCACCACCGCCTCCAGGATCACGATCGCCTGGATCCGGTTGGCTTTGGCCTGCGGCGGATAGTGGGGATCGATCTTCTTGATCAGGACCGGCTGGCTGACGTCCGCCCCTATCTGATAAACGCCCGGGCCGCCGAAGCCGCTGCCGGTGGAACCGCCTCCCGGAGGACCGTCGGGCAGTCCGAAGGCGACCGCATTAGTCGGGCCGGTGAGAGCGGAGGGGAGCGCCTGCGGCTCGGGGACCACGTAGATCTCCGGCTCGTCCGGCGTCGGATCGGGGATCGGAATGCGGCGCGCCTTGCTCACCGCCTGCGGCGTCGTGGTCGGTTTGGGTGGCGGCGGCGGCGCCAGCTTGATCTGCTGAATCTTGAGCATCGAGCTGGCGCCGGCGCCCGCGTTGGAGATCCGCAGCGGGCTCTCCGGCAGGCGAATGACGAACAGGATCGCGTTGAACAGCAGCGCCAGCAGCAGCGAGATTTGGAGCCGTTTGCGGTTGGTCTCGAACTCCGGACTGTGGTAGGAAAGCCACCACGGATCGATCGCGGCAGCGCCGCCGGCCGCGCCGCGCCGCGGCGCCCGGGCCTTTCGGCGCTTGGGGTTGATCAGGCGGATCCTGCGGTCGATCGGCATGGTGGAGCGATTGTACCGGGACGCGGCAGGTCTCGCTACAAGCGCGCTTACCCCCTATAATTCAACGCCATGCAGCCGGCGGCGCAGCCCGAAGGGCACATCCTGGTCGGAGTCGGCGGCGGGATTGCCGCCTACAAGAGCTGCGAGCTGGTGCGCTTGCTGATTAAGCAGGGTTACAACGCGCAGGTGGCCATGACCCCGGCGGCGGCCGAGTTCGTGACCCCGCTCACGTTCCAAGCGCTCAGCGGCCGCGAAGTCTATGCCGACATGTTCGCCGCAGCGCACGCCGATATCGCCCATATCACGCTGGCGAGCGAGGCCCGCGCCATGATCATCGCGCCGGCCACCGCGGATCTGATCGGACGGATCGCGGGCGGGCTGGCCTCGGACCCGGTTTGCCTGCTGTGTTTGGCCTTGCCAGCCGAGGTTGCGGTTGTGCTCGCTCCGGCCATGAATACGAGGATGTGGGAGAATCCGTTGGTCCAGGCCAATCTCGAGCGCCTGCGCGCGCTGCGCCGTCCCAACCGCCGGGCTAAATACCGCATCGTCGATCCGGTGGCGGGCTTTCTGGCCTGCCGTACCGAGGGTCTCGGGGCGATGGCCGATCCGGCTGCGATTCTCGCAGCGCTGCGTGAAGAGCTGGCGGATTGAAGCGCCCGCGCTGACACGCTAGCATCCCAAGGAGCGATTCGGTCACCTGCGCTGCCCGGCTGGGCGGTCCCATCCTCCGCGCGCAGCGCCACCGATTGAAACTCACTGGAGCGACTCGCGCTGCCATCATGCATGCCAAACGGAAGCTAGAGCAGCGCATCCGCGAGCGGGTGCGCGAGCGCTTCGACGTCGAGCTCGAGCGGGTCGTGTTCAGCACCCCGCCGCGCCTGGATCTCGGCGATCTGGGGTTGGCGCTGCCGTTCGAGCTGGCCAAGAGCCTGCGCCGTCCGCCGCCTCAAATCGCGGCTCAGCTGGCGGCCGACCTGCAGGGCGAGCCGCTGCTCAGCAAGGTCGAAGCGGTCGGCGGCTACGTCAACCTGTTCCTGCGGCGCGGGCTGGTGCTGCGCGGTTTGCTGCCACCCGCGGCCGCGGACCCGGCGCCGGCCGGCGGCAAGGTGGTGGTCGAGCATACCAACATCAATCCCAACAAAGCCGCGCACGTCGGCCACTTGCGCAACGCGGCGCTGGGCGACTCGCTGGTCCGGGTGCTGCGGTTTTTGGGCTATCCGGTCGAGGTTCAAGACTACATCGACGACACCGGGGTTCAGGTCGCCGACGTGGTGCTCGGGCTGATGGATTTCGAAGGCCGCGGAACCGAAGATCTCGACCAGCTTCCAGGCCGATTCGACTTCTACTGCTGGAATCTCTACGCCCGGGTCACCCGAGCCTACGAGGAGCGACCCGAGCTGGCCCAGCGCCGCGCCGAGATCCTGCGCGCCATCGAGCACGGCGCGGGGCCGGAAGCCGAGCTCGCCGCCGCGGTCGCCGGCCGGATCGTGGATTGCCACCTGGCCACGATGGCGCGGCTCGGCGTGCGCTACGACCTGCTGACCTGGGAAAGCGACATCCTGGGATTGCGTTTCTGGCAGCAGGCGTTCGAGCTGCTCAAAGAGAGCGGCGCGATCGAGCGCGCCAGCAGCGGCAAGAACGCCGGCTGCTGGGTGATGGCAGTCCCGGAAGTGGACGCCGGGCGCGAGAAGGTGATCGTGCGCAGCGACGGCACCGCGACCTACGTGGCCAAGGACATCGCCTATCAGCTCTGGAAGTTCGGCCTGCTCAAGCGCGACTTCCACTATCGGCTCTACGCCGAAAGCGACGGCCACCGGCTCTGGACCACCACCCGCGACCCGGCCCGCGCCGCGCGCGAGGCCCCGACCTTCGGGCGCGCCCAACGAGTGATCAACACCATCGACGTGCGCCAGAGTTATCTCCAGCAGGTGGTGGTCGGAGGGTTGCGGCGGATGGGATACCTCGAGGAGGCCGAGCGTTCGACCCATTTCGCCTACGAGATGGTGGCGCTGTCGCCATCCTGCGCGCGGGCGCTCGGGTTCGAGCTTCAGCCCGACGAGCTTTCCAAGCCCTATGTCGAGATCAGCGGGCGCAAAGGCCAGGGGGTCAAAGCCGACGACCTGATCGACCGGCTGCTGGAGAAAGCCCGCGCCAAGGTGGAAGAAAACTTCGCTCGTTCGGGCCGGGCGGCGGAACCGGACAAGCTGCAGCAGACCGCGCAGGCGGTCGCGATCGGCGCGCTGCGCTACTATCTGGTCAAATTCGGGCGCAACAAGGTGATCGCCTTCGATTTCGACGAGGCCTTGGCCTTCGAGGGCGAGACCGGACCGTACTTGATGTACGCGCTGGTGCGCATGCGCAGCATCTTCACCAAGCTGCGCGAGCACGGCATCCTCGGGCCCGGCGGTTTGGAGGCGCTGCAGGCCGAGCTCGCGCCCGAAGCGCTGGAGGCTGGATTGCAGGAAGAGGCCACTTGGGACATGGTGCGGTTCGCCGCCGAGCTGGAGCAGACTGCGGTCCAGACGGTGGAGGATCTGGAGCTCAGCCACCTCGCCAAATGGTGTTTCGTCCTGGCGCAGAAGTTCAGCAATTTCTACCATCGCTGTCCGATCTTGCAGGAACCGGACCCCGCCCGGCGCGCGGTCCGCGCGCTGGCCACCTGGTCGGTCGCGCGGCAGCTCGAGATCGCGCTTGGGTTGCTCGGGGTCCGGGTGCCGGAGCGCATGTGATGCGGGCCACCGGCATCGCTCTCTGGCTGGCGGCCGTGGCGGTCGGGCCGATCGGCGCCCAGTCGGAAAACGATTCGGCCGCGCTCGCTCCCGGCGCCCGCGGATACGGCCTGACGGTGCTCGCCGGCAGCGCCGTCGAGCGCTTCGAGGTCGAGTACGTCGGGCTGCTGGAGAACGCCTTGGGCCCGCAGCAGAATGTGATCCTGGTGCGCCTGTTGGGCAAGCCGTTCGACCGAACCGGAGTGATCGCCGGTATGAGCGGCAGCCCGATCTACTTCCAGGATCAGCTGATCGGAGCCCTGTCGCTGTCGCTGGGCAGCTTTTCGGACGAGGCCCTGGCCGGGGTCACTCCGATCGGCGACATGGTCAAGATCGACGCGCGGCAGCGCCAGCGCGCCGGCGGGCTGGAGCCGCTGATGCGCTTCGACGCGGACGCCAAGTTGATGGCGCTGTTCGGCGGCCTCCCGAGTTTCCCTTCGTTTCTTCCGGACCAGGCACCGAACCGCTCCGCGCCGCAGCTCGGCGCCTGGCGGCCGCTGCCGTTGCCGCTGACCACGCTGGGTTTCAGCCCGCGGGTGTTCGAGCTGGCCGCGCCGACCTTGAGCCGGCTCGGTTTTCGACCGACCAACATCGCCGGCGCCGGCGGGGCGAGCGACGGCGGCGCGCCGATCGTTCCGGGCAGCGCGGTCGCGGTGCAGCTGGTCCGCGGCGACTGGGAGCTTGCCGCCACCGGCACGGTGACCAGCGTGGATGGCAGCCGCCTGCTCGCCTTCGGCCACCCGTTTCTCCAGCTCGGGGCGGTGAACATGCCGATGGTGCGGGCCGAGATCCTGACCGTATATCCCTCACAGGCCGGCTCCTACAAGATCTCGACCAGCGGCAAAGAAGTGATCGGCACCTGCCGGCAAGACCGGCTCACCGGGATCCTCGGCCTGTTGGACCAGACCGAGCCGCGCATGATCCCGGTCGAGGTCTCGCTCCAGGACCGCGGCGAACCGGTCGCGACCCATCGCTTCGAGATCGTGAACGATCCGCTGCTCACCCCGTTGCTGCTCTACTATGGCTTGCTCAACTCGATCTTCTCGGTCGACAAGGTGGCCGGCAACGCGACCTTCCGGGTCTCGGCCGAGCTCGAGCTCGAGGGTTACGATTCGCTGCATCTGGAAGATCTGTTTTCGGGACCGTCGCTCGCGCCCTATTTCGTGGCCGGCACCGTGGCGGCAGTCTTGGATTTCGTGGCTCAGAATCCGTTTCAGGAGATCCAAGTCAACAAGCTCACGCTGCGGTTCGACTCCGACGATCGCCTTCAACTGGCCGAGATCACTCGAGCCTGGACCGATCGGCGCAGCGTGGCGCCCGGCGAACGGGTTCGCCTGACGGTCGGGCTGCGGGCCCATCGCGGGGCTGAGCTGACGCTCGACACCGATCTCAAGATCGATCCGGACACGCCGCCCGGCAAGCTGGAGATCGTGGTGGCCGACGCGCTCACGATCAGCCGCGAAGAAGCGGCGGCGGTGCGCGGTTCGTTCTACGTGCGCGACCTCGAGCATCTGCTGGGCTTGCTGCGCGGGCTGCGACCCAACAACACGGTGTACGTCCAGGTCCGCCGCCCCGACCCGGGCGGCGCCTATCTGGAAGGACGTTACCTGCCGCTGCTGCCGCCTTCCGCCGGCGCGATCCTGGAGGCGAGCCAAGGCGGGCTGGGCCGGATCCAGACCCCGGTCGCGGTCTTGGGCGAGAGCCAACTGGTGACCGAACGGGTGGTGGTCGGCCACAAGCGCATCGAGCTGGAAGTGCGGAGGCCTGCGGGATGAGATCGGCCGCGGCGCTCCTGCTGCTCGGGCTCGCAGCGCGGGCGAGCTCGGCCAGCAGCCCGGCCTTGTGGACCGTTTCGCTCTACGAGCAGCTGGTCACCGGCCAGCCCGAAGGCGTGCGGCTCAGCGCCGACGGCGCGCTGACCATCGGGCCGAAAGTCGAGGAGATCTTTCGCAACCCCGACGACCCCACGCTGTGGTCGCTGATCACCGAGCCGGGCGGCAGTCTGGTGGTCGGGACCGGAGTCGCGGCGCGGCTGTTTCGGATCCTGCCGGAAGCCAAGGGCTGGCGCGGCACCCAAGTGTTCGATGCCGAAGAGCTCCAGGTCACGGCCCTGGCGGTCACCCGAGACGGTAAAGTGCGGTTCGCCACCGCCCCGGAAGGCGCCCTCTACCAGCTCGAGGCCGCCGGCGCCAGCGAGATCCACCGCCCGCGTCCGGCGCCCGACCGCTACATCTGGGACCTGGCACTAGCGGCCGATGGCTCGATGTGGCTCGCCACCGGGACCGACGGGCGCATTTATCGAGTCGACGGCGATGGGGATGCCAAACTGGTATACGACAGCGACCAAACCCACATCACCGCTCTCGCGGTCGGTTCCAAGGGTGAGCTGTACGCCGGCAGCGACGGCGACGGTTTGGTCTACCGCATCGAGCCGGATGGCCGCGCCCAAGTGCTTTACGATGCGCCGCTGCGCGAGATTCGAGCGCTGGCTCCCGGGCCCCGCGGCGTGCTTTACGCGCTGGCGGTCGGAGAGCGCGCCGCCGCGGCGCCCGAGCTGAGCCGCCCCGCGGTGGTGCAGCCGCCTCTGCCCGGCGAGACCGCGATGCCGCTTCCGCCGGCCTTTGGGGCCGAGGAGCCGGCGCCGGCCGAACCGCCGGCCGTGGTCATCTTCCCGCCGGCCGCTCCCGCACCCAGCGGTCCGCGCGGCGAGCTGTATCGGCTCGATCCCGACGGGGCGGTGACCCGATTGTGGAGCTCGCGCACCGAGATTCCGTTGTCGCTTCTGCTCGACGGCGAGGACGCGGTGCTGATCGGCACCGGCGATAGGGGACGGATCTACCGGATCGAGGTCGCCTCGGCCAGCGCTTCATTGTGGGCGCGGGTCGAAGCCGCGCAAGTCACCGCGCTGGCGCGGGCCGAGGACGGAGCGGTCCTGGCCGCCTGCAGCCATGCCGGCCGAGTCTACCGACTCGCGGGACAGGCCGAGCGGGCGAGCTACCAGTCGCCGGTCTACGACGCCGGGGCGCAGGCGAGCTGGGGCGCGATTCTGGCCGATGCCGACATTCCGTCCGGCGCGGGCCTGGAGCTCGAAACCCGCAGCGGCAACAGCGCCCAACCCAACGATACCTGGAGCGCCTGGAGCGCGGTGCGATCCGCGGACGGCGGCGCCCAAGCGGCGACCAGCCCGCCGGCTCGGTTTCTGCAGTGGCGCGCCACGCTGCGAGCCGGCGCCGCCGCGGCTCCCGAGCTGCGCAGCGTGGGGGTGGTCTACCAGCGGCTCAACGGCAAGCCGGATCTCACTCGGGTCCTGATCGACCCACCGGGTGCTTACTATCGCAGCGAGCCGGAAGCGGGCGAGAGCGATGCGTTCCCCGCCGAGCTGCTTGGTCTCGAGAACGGCAGCCCGGCGCGCGAGGCGCGCTCGGTATCGGGTGGGACTGCCGGCCGGCGTTTCCGCAACGGCTGGCGATCGATTCGCTGGGAGGCCGAAGATCCGGACGGCGATCGAATGTCGTTCGCCGTCTATCTCAAGCCTAAGGCGCTCGGCGACGCGGGTTGGAAGCTGCTGGCGCAGGATCTGGATCAGCCGCGCTACTCGTTCGACACCACGGCATTTCCCGACGGTTCGTACCAGGCCCGGATCACGGCCTCGGACGCGCCGAGCAATCCGGAGGCCAGCGCCCGGCTCGACGCCGCGCTCAGTGCCGCGTTTCCGATCGACAACACCGGTCCGGAGCTGCTGGAGTTCGAAGCGGCGCAAGGATGGGCGCGCTTTCGGGTCCGCGATGCGATCAGCCCGCTGCGGCGGGTCGAGGTCAGCTTCGACGGCTCGCAGTGGAAGCTGGTCAGCCCGGTGGACGGTGCGCTGGACGGTCTCGAGGAGCGCTTCGAGGTGGCGCTGGGAGCGAGCGCACAGACTCAGGGCGAGCTATCGGTGCGCGCCACCGACCTGGCCCTCAACAGCACCGTCGAGCGCCGCCCGATTCCCCAATAAAAACGCGCCTTCCAGAATGGCGCGCGCAGTTTTCGGCCATCCTACAAAATGTAGGGGCCTAGCCAGCGAATCGGGAGGGGACAAGCCCCTCACGCCCCCTGGCAGATGGCGGCAGATCCGCCGCCGGCGCGAGACGAGCGAAGCGAAGTCGACCGCGCGCGAGCGACCCGGCCCGCCCGAGCACCAGAGCACGGCGTAGTGGGCGGTGGAGCTGGTGCCGGATGCGAGGCGGGCGACGTGAGCCATCCGGAAGCGTACCGAAAGGTACGCTGGAGGAGGGCGAACTAGCCCAACGAAGCAGGCGGCGCCAGATCCGCCGCCAGGCTACGCGACACGGGTGGCGGTGGGTGGCTTAGTAGCCGCCAGCAGCCGGCCGACTTCCTCGGCGGTGAGCGGCAGCGCGATCAGGAACCCTTGCAGCTCATCGCACTCGTGCTGCCGCAGGAACCGCAGCTGGGCTTCGTTCTGCACCCCCCGAACCACCGCTTCGAGCCCGAGCTGATGCGCGGTGGCGATCAGCGCCGCGAGCGTGGTGCCGGCGCCGTCTTCGCTGCCGACCGTCGGTTCCGGACCGACGTGATCCAGGCTCAGCTTGAGCACGTCCAGCGGCAAATGGCGCAGCTCTGAAATCGCGGCCGCGCCGGAGCCGTTGCAGTCGACTCCGAGCTGGAGTCCGAGCTTGCGCAGCTCGCGGAGCTTCTCGATCAGGTCGGGCCAGTGGCTCAGGACCGCGCGCAGGTCGAGCTCGAGCCGAATCCATCTAGGCTCGACGCCGGTTTCGGCCAGGATCGCCTTGAGCTTGGCGGAAAAACCTTCGGACCGCAGCTGAGTGGCCGAAACGTTGATCGACATACGGACCGGCCGCAGACCCTGATCGAGCCAGCTGCGGAGCTGCCGGCAGGCGTTGCGGCACACCCACTCACCGATCCGTGCGGCTTGATCGGAGCGCTCCGCGAGCTTGAGGAAGTGGGCCGGCTGGAGCGTGCCGCGCTCGGGGTGCTCCCAGCGCAGCAGGGATTCCAATCCGACGACTCGGAGGTCGCGGCCGTCCACGATTGGCTGAAAGAGCTGGTAAAAATCCTCTTCATCGAGCGCAGAGCTCAGGTCGCGCTCCAGCGCGTGGTCTTGTTCGGCGAGGGCGCTGAGCCGCTGGTTGTGGAAGTGGTAACCGCCGCCGGATTGGGCTCGAGCCTGATGCAACGCCTCGGCGCTGCGCTCGTTCAGTTGCTTCGCGGTGGTGCCGTCGAGTGGATAGACCGCGATGCCGAGATGAGCGGAGACCAGGACGCTGCGGTCGGGCAGCTGAAATGCCGGTCCGAGCGCGTCGAGAATGCGCTGCGCCGCTTGTCCGATCGATTCGATCTTGGACGCGCCCCCCAGTGCGATCAGGAATTCGGTGCCGTTCGCACTGCCGGCGCCGATCAGGTCGCCACGGCGCAGGCCGACCTGCAGGCGCTCGGCGATGGCGCGTTGCAGCGCCCGCGTCGAATGCCGATCGAAGCTCTCGCGCGCCGGTCCCAGCGGGTGGACCTCGAGGCACAAGAGCGCGAGCTGTTGGGCGTTGCGCTGGGTCAGCCCCAGCAGCCGCTCGAGCACATGTTCGAAGCTGTTTCGGCTCGGCAAACCGCTGGGCCCGTGGAGCAGCATGCCGGCCTCGTTGCAGCGCGCCGCCTCCACCAAGTGGCGCAGGCGGCGACCCAGCGCCGACCACGAAACCGGCGCGACGATCAGATCCGAGGCGCCGGCGGCGAACGCCGATTCAGCGAGCTCGGCATCGTCGCGCTCGGCGAGCAGCACCAACGGGCTATGCCGGCCGCCGCTGAGCTTACGGATGGCGGAGCACAGCTCGAAACCAGCCGCCGTCGCGGGCAGCAGCGTGGCGGCGGGCTCCGCGCGTTGAAACTGCTCGAGCGCAGCGCCGGCGCCGAACGTCTCCTCGACCGCAAAGCCGGCCGCCTCCAGTTGCGCGCGCGCCGGCGGGCTGGCGGCGGTGTCGATATGAGCGAACAGCAGCCGCGGCTGTTGGGCGTCCTGCGACGACGGCTCGCGCGGCGCTGCCGAGCTTGGATCCGGAGCGCTGCGGACCGGTTTGAGCAGCGCCGGCGCGGCGTGCGCCTGACGCCGGGAATTGATTCGGAGGCGGAGACCGAAAGCCTCTTCTCCACCGGTGGCCTGGGAAACCACCTGGCCCCCGGAAAGGCTCATGCGCAGCCGTTCAACGAACGGCCTGCGATACTGCAGCCGTGCGGTCAGATAGCGCGACTGGTCCACGCAGTCACCTCCGTCATCTCGAGTTGTTTGACAGCTTGCACTTTGCTAGGCGTCCCCAGGTCGATCGCATTCGCAATCTATGTGCCATCCACTTTTTTGTGGAATTGCGAGGGCAGGTTCGGAGAGTAGAGCGGCTTAAAGTATTGATTTACAGCGATTTATTCCATCGGTAGAGTTGAATCCAATGGTTTGGATCGAGGTTGAAGCAGCGATGAAAATCCCCGGAAACCAATAATTTCTCGCGGAACCGAAAATGCGGCGGATCAAGAAGAAATGGATTTGGGTTGCGACGTGACGAGATCCTCTTGCGTCACACGCCAAGCATGTCACACCGCGGGCTCGTTGCCGGGCTTCCACTTGATGCTGCAGCCCACCGCCGGTTTCTGTTCGGGCGAGACCGGTTTTCCGGCGAGCAGGGCATCGACTGCGGCGGCCAAGTCCTCCCCGGTGACGGGGGTTGGCCTGGATGGCCGGCTGCTGTCGAACTGACCGCAGTAAACCAGGCGCCGCTCTCGATCGAACAGATACAGCTCCGGGGTGCACTCGGCGCGATAAGCTTTGGCCACCGCCTGGCTCTGGTCGTAGAGATACGGGAAGCTGTATCCGACCCGCTGCTTTTCTTCACGCATGCGGGCCGGGCTGTCTTCGGGATAGCGCTCAGCGTCGTTGCTGCTGATCGCGACGACCGCGACCCCACGTTCTTGGAATGCGCGGCAGAGGGAGCTGAGCCGGTCCTGAATGTGCTTGACGAACGGGCAGTGGTTGCAGAGAAACATCACCAGCAACGCCGGCGCCGAGCCGAAATCCGCCAGCGAAACGATCCGCCCTTCGGTGTCCGGGAGCGCGAACTCGGGCGCGGGGGTCCCCAGCTCGAGCCGGGTCGATGAAGTCGTAGCCATGGCCTTACCTCCTGACCTCGGGAGTCTAACGGAAGGCCCACGACCTGTCGCAACTGTCGAACTGGTTCCGCAGGTCAGCCGAGCGATCGGCCGTCGACGTCACTGGTATATGTCGGCGCTGAAGCTTGCGAGTCCCGGGCGGGAATCAAGCTGCGTATCCCGATGGATGTTCTCGATGCCATATCCAAGCGCTCTCGATGATCGCTTCGAGCTGCTTGAACAGCGGCTCCCAGCCCAGCTGTTGGCGAATCCGTTCGGAGCTGGCCACCAGCACCGCCGGGTCTCCCGGGCGCGCGGCTCGAACTCGAGTCGGAATCGGGCGGCCCGTGATCGACCGCGCGGTTTCGATCACTTCGCGCACCGAGTATCCGGTTCCGCAGCCCACGTTGTAGATCCGGCTACCGTTCTCGATTGCGTCCAGCGCCAACAAATGGGCGCGGGCCAAATCGACCACATGGACGTAGTCTCGAATACACGTACCGTCGGGCGTTGGATAGCGGTCGCCGTAGATCTCGATCTCGGGCCGCTGTCCGGCGGCACAGCCGAGCACCAGCGGGATCAAGTGGGTTTCGGGTCGGTGGTCCTCTCCGAGCGGTCCGCTCGCTCCGGCGGCGTTGAAATAACGCAGGCTGACGTGACGGAGGCCGTAGGCCGACTCGTACCAGGGCAGGGCGCGCTCCAGCGCCAACTTGGATTCACCATAGGGATTGGCCGGCCGCTGCGGCGCGGCTTCTGCAAGCGGGACGCTGTCAGGCTCACCGTAGACTGCGGCGGTCGAGGAAAAGACCAAGCGGCGCACGTTGCAGGCCCTCAGGATGTCGAGCAGGCCGAGTCCTGTGACCAGGTTGTCGCGGAAGTACTTGGCGGGATGGAGCATCGAATCCCCGACTTGACTGGAGCCGGCCAGATGAATGACCGCCTCGATGCGATAGCGGCGGATGGTGGCGGCCAGCGTATCGAGATCCGCGAGATCGGCCACCACCCAATCCGCCTCTGGGACCACCGCATCGCGATGCCCGTAGGAAAGATTGTCGTAGGCGACGGCACGATGGCCGGCCTGCACCAGCTGCTGGGTCACAACGCTGCCGATGTATCCGGCTCCGCCAATGACCAGGACATTCACGTGGCTGGCTCGAGTGGCTTAGAACCTGAATTTGCTTTGAACGGTGACCGCGCTGGCCGCCGAACGCTGCTGCGGGAACGCCGGTCCGGGTCGGAACCACCCCGCCGTCAGGCGCAATTCGAAGGCGGAGCTCGGTTCGAAGCCCAGCACCAGATCCCACTCGTCTCCGAGCCGAGGATCGAGTCCGGAGGGGTCCGGGTCGATTTCGACGCCAAACAGGGTCTCGGTCGGCACGTCCTGCCGGTAGCGGTGATAGATCAGGTCCAGCGAGACCGGCGCCAGCGGGCGCGCACCCCACCCCAGCGTGAGCACGCTCAGATTGGCCAGCTCGGGATCCAGAACCTCGCCGTAGTAGCGGAACGAGACCACACCGTTGAACTTGTCCTTGTTGCGGTGCAAGCCGCTTTGACGAAACGTCGAGTCGACCTGGCCGCCTGGATCGGAGGAGCTGCGATCGGGTCCCGAAGCGAAAGCATGTCCCAGCGTCAGCGTCGGGTCCCAGCGCCAACGCGGCCGCCAGGTCACTCCGAGATCATAGGCGTGAGCCCGGATCGGCCGAATCGAAAGCGCCTGGCTGATGGGCTGCCGCTCGCCGCGCCGGCCGCGTTCGAGCGCAAGATCGGCCCAGAATTTCAGTTGGCGCCCGGGTTCACCCGACAAGCGCAGGCCGAGAATCCTGGGCGAGTCCGGCAACTCGGACCGGTCGCGGCGCTCGATCAAGAACCCTTCCAGCTCGAGCTCGTGGGCGAGCGGGTAGCTGGCTCGAACGATCAGGTTGGTCTTGCGCTGCTCGCTGCGGAAGGCATCACGATTGAACAGGTTTCGACTGATCGAGGCGTCGAGCAGCAGCGACTCCAGGGTTGCTTGCACCCGAATAACGTCGAGGTTCTTGTTGTTGTAGAACCAGTCGCGCTCTTCTTGAAGCTGCTGCCGGCCCAAGCTCAACGACAGACCCGGCAAGAGCAGGTCGTCCCAGCGCAGAAAGGCCTGGCTGAGACCGAGCTCGCCCCGTCTTTCGCTGTCGACGCGGTCGCCATCGTGTTCTTGAATCCATTCGCCGCCGCCGCTCAATTCGACGTAGCCCAGCCCGCCGTCCCAATCGATCAGCAACCCGAGCGTGCCCTGGACCTCCGGGTTGAGCTCGCGGTCGGGGTCTCGCGCGGCGAGTTCCAGGTTGTTCAGCAACTTGCCCCGCAAGCGGATCTCTCCGGAGACCAGCGCCGGTCCCAATCGGTGGCGTCCCAGGAAGATGAAGTCGTCGTCATCCCGCGCGCCGCGCCGCTGCGGGCGGCCCAGGTCGGCGACTCGACCCTCGGGGTCGCGGATATCCGTGGATCCATCCAGCACCACCTCGAGGCCGACCACGCGCAGCAGCAGCGCAGCGCCGCGCAGCGGGTCGATCGATTCGATCGGCCCGACGATCTCGCTCTCCTCGAACTGGGATTTGCGGATTCGGATCTTGCGGGCCCTGAAGCAGCGATCGCTGGTTCGCAGTCCGTCGACTTTGACCCGCAGGCCCGGAGTCAGGGCTTCGAACGGCGCGATCCCGCCCGATTCCCAACCGATCGAAGTCCCCGGCTCGACCACGACCGTGTACCCCAACAGGCGAAAGCGCCGCGTCCCGGCTTCGGGTGCGACGATGTTGCCGCGGAGCTCCTCATCGTCATCCAGCTCGTCGCGTATCTGTAGCTCCTCGGCATGCAGGACCCCGTTGGCGTCGATTCGGCCTTCGACCTTGACCCGTGTGCCGGTGGCCAAACCGGCGCTCGCTGCAACCCGGGCCGCGGCCGGTGCGGCGGCCCAGCCCAAGCCCGAAAGGCAGAGCCCGAGCAGGACCGCCGCGCTGACCCCGCGCATCGCGGCGGCGCTCATTGGACCCGTCGCTCGCCGGGGAGCATTCGCTCGCAGGCGTCGAGCAAGGGGGTTGGAACCGATTCCGACCAGCGCTGCCGTCCGGCGTAGACCCCGGCGAGGCGCAGCAGCGAGCTGGCCTCGTAAAACCGGGTTCGGATCCGGAAATCCTCCTCCACCGGCGCTCGGGAACGATATTCGGATTCAAAGCAATCCCGAGCTCGGCGGCAGGCCGCGGCGGTCTCGGGGAACTGGATCGGGCGCAGCACCAGATGGGCAAGGAAGTTGCCGACATCCAAAGCGGGGTCGCCGCTGCGGGCGTCGTCGAGATCGACCAGCACCGTACGGCCATCGCTATCCAGCAGCTGATCAAGGTAGAAGTCGCGGTGAATCGGCCGCGGCGGGGTTGGCCGCAACACCGAGCTCCAACGCCGCAGCCGATCGAGCAAACCCAAGGCCCGGTCCGAAGCCAGCGCCGGATGGCCGATCAGTCCCCGAATCCATTTCTCGCTGTTCTCGAGCTCCAACGCGGAAGTCCATTGTTGGGCGCAGGAGACCGCGCTGGCATGCACCGCCGCCAGCGCGCGGGCCATCCGGCGGGCGGGTTCGGCGGAGCTGCCGCGGTAGAGCTCGGTCGCCAGCGGAATGCCGCTGACGAACTCGGTGACCAACAGTTTGAGATCGGACACGTACCCCAGGGGGCGGGGGATGCTGAGCGCCTGGAGGTCGAGCGCCCGCCAGAATCGATCCATGGTCATCAGGATGGCCGCGCCGCGGTGGCTGTGAAAGGTCTTGGCGAACAAGCGCAGGCTTCCCTTTGGGCTCTCCAGGGTGTACGCGAGGGCGCAGCGGCGAGCCGGTTTGTACTTCAGCACATCGACGGCGCGGACCCGCCAGCCGGCCGATGGATACGGACTCAAGTGCGCGGCCAGCGGTGCCAGCTCCGCGGACATCCGTTCCAGGCTCAAGGCCCCTGCGAGACCCGGCAGGCTCGGATCGATCAGCAGGGGATGGCTCACGCGACCCCCTGAAACAGTTCTTGGAGCGCGCCCGGCGCCTGCACCAAATGCCGTGGCGAACCGTCCTGAACGCAGCGCCCGCCCTGCAGCACCAGCACCCGCGGGCAATCCAGGATCGGAGGCAAACGATGGTCGATCCAGATGCAGGTCGTGTTCCAGGACCATTGGGCCAAAGCGGCGCGCACCTCGGTCTCGGTGAGCGCATCCAAACCGGTGGTGGGCTCGTCGAAGATCAGGATGGAAGCGCGCCGTAGAACCGCTCGAGCGATCGCGATGCGCTGCTGCTGTCCGCGCGACAGCGACGCGCCGCGCTCGCCCAGAACCGCGTCGTAGCCGCCGGGCAGTGCGGTGATGAAATCGTGCGCTCCAGCCACCCGCGCGGCGGCCTCGATTTCGTGCGGCTCGGCTTCCGGCCGGCCGAAGCCGATGTTCTCGGCCACGGATATCCCGAACAGAAACGGTTCCTGAAGCACCACGGCGATCTGGCTCCGGTAGGTCGCCAGCCGCAGGCGGCGAATATCGAATCCATCGACCAGGATTCGCCCTTGATCGGGATCGTAGAGGCGCAGCAGCAGAGCCAGGACGGTCGACTTGCCGGCCCCCGAGTGCCCGACCAGGCCGACTCGTTCTCCGGCGGCGATGCTGAAGGAGACGTCTTGCAGTGCCGGCAGACCATCCTGGTAGCCGAACGTGACCCGATCGAAGACGATCCCGCCGCTGAGCTTGGGGGTGGGTTCGGCGTCGTTCGGCTCGGTGACCTGTTCCTTCGAATCCAGCACCTCGAGGATCCGCTCGCCGCAAGCCACCGCCTTGCTGGCGCGGCCGGAGAGGCGCACCAGAGTCTGAATCGGTTTGTAAATGCTCCGCAGGTAGCTCAAAAAGACGATCAACTCGCCGGGGGAGAGCGAATGCTGCAACGCGCGCTGGCCTCCGAACCAGAGCACCAGCGCGGATCCGAACGCCAGGGTCAGCTCGACGGATCGCGCCATCTTCTCTTCCAAACGCAAGGACTTGAGGCCGGCTCGGAGGCTCCGGCTGTTTTGGCGCGAAAAGCGGGTCGCGAGCTGATGCTCTTGCGCGAAGGCCTGCACGACGGCCACCGAACCAAGCGCCTCGCCGACCACGGCGGCGATCTTGCCTTCCTTGCGGCGCTGCTGGCGCACCACCTGGCGCAGCGCGCTGCCGAAGCGGATGGTCGAGAGCAGCAGCAGCGGCAGCATCAGCAGCACGATCACGGTCAGCCTGAAATCGATCAGCCCCATCAGCAGCAGCACGCCGATCAGAATCAAAAACCGCGAAGCCGCTTCCAGCAGCGCCGGCAGCAGGATCTCTCGAAGCATGCTGACGTCGCCGGTCAGGCGTACCAGCAGGTCGCCGCTGCGGCGCGCGCGATGGAAACCGAGTGAGAGCCGCTGGAGCTGGTCGAAGATCTCGAGCCGCAGAGTGGAAATGACGCGGTGGCCGACCGTGGCGGTCAACAGGTTCTGCCAATAGGCGAACAAGCTTTGCAGCAAGGTGAGCAGAATCAACGCGCCGCAGCAGGTCAGCAGCAGGGCGGTGGGCGCGCTCGGCACCGACTCCCCCAGCCAGCGCAACCAGCCCTGGTCGCGGCGCCCGAGCAGGACCCCATCGATCACTCCCTGCACCGGCCACGGAAGCAGCAGTCCGGTCACGGTCGAGCCCAGCATCGCGAGCGAAGCCCAAGCGATGCGGCCGCGGTGCGGTCGCAGCAGGCCGCTGAAACGCCTTACGGTTTGGAGGACTCGGAGCAGCCGAGTCGCTGGGGCGGCGTGGTCGCGCCGGGTTGGATCCAACCGGCCGCTGCTCATCCGACTGCCTCGACGGAGCCGGCGCCGGCCGCGGCTCGCATGACCTCGAGCAGGCGGGCCGCGTTGGTCCGGATATCGAATCGCTCTTCGACGTGCCTGCGGGCGGCCGCTGCTCGCTTCCGGCTGAGTTGCGGCTGGTCCAGCGCCTGCCGGATCGAATCGGCCAATTGGAGGACGTTGCCCGGCTCCACCAGCAGTCCGGCGACTCCGTGGGGAATCGCTTCGTCGATGCCGGGCAGGAGAGTTGAGACCACCGGAACGCCGCGCGCCATGGCTTCCAGCAAGGTGGTCGGTACGCCGTCGCGGTCTCCGTCCTCGGCCACCACGGCCGGGAGGGCGAACAGATCCGCCGCGCCAAGATGGTGTTCGGCGACCTGCTCCTGGCTGGCGGGCCCGCAGAACTCCACCAGGCCTGCGAGATTCAAGCCGCAGACTTGCGCGCGCAGCTCCGCCTCCAGCTCGCCGCCCCCGACGATCCGGCAGCGGATCGGCACCCCGCGGTCACGCAGCTGCGCGCAGGCCCGCACCAGATCGGAGACTCCCTTCTTGGGTACCAACCGGCCGACGAACAGAACCAGGGGAACCGCGGCCGGGGGAGTGAACGGACGCAGCCCGAACTGGTTGGGATCGATGCCGTTGTAGACCCGGTGGAGACGGGCCGCCGGGGCCAGTCCTCGGAGGTAGCGGCGGTTGGCCTCGCTGATCGTGATGGCTGCGGCGGCCTCTTGCAGCAGATCGCGGAGCCGCCGCCGATCCACCTCGTTGGCGTAGATGTCCTTGGCATGGGCGGTGAGACTGAATGGAACACGCGTGATCGCGCCGGCATAGCGCGCCACCGAGGCGCTGCCGCTCGCAAAGTGGGCGTGGAGCAGATCGAGCCGTCTGGTGATCGCTTGTTCGGCCAGCGCCGCCGCCAGCAGCCAATAGCGCATTTCTTCGCGGCTGCGGTAGCTCAGCGCCAGCTCGTAGACCCGATCGTGGCGGTTGCCGTAGCGCCGCGCCAAGCGTCGATGGATGAGGAACGCCTCCCACAGGCGCTCGCGCAGCAGCGGCTCGAGCTGCACGACTTCGGCGCGCAGCTGTCCCAAGATGCGGTGGGGTACCGGCTCGCGAGATTGGTAGCGGGAGAAGATCGTGATCTGGCAACCGAGGCGCTCCAACTCCCGGATCTCGTTGAGAATGAAGGTCTCCGAAAGGCGCGGGAACGACTTCAACACATAGCCGATTCGCATGCAGCCTCCGCTTGGTTTGCCGGCGCTGGCGAATGAACCAGTTGCTCGAGCAGCCGCTCGAGCCGATCGAGGGCGCCGGCCAGCGATAGATGTCGTTCGGCAACCCGGCGGCCGGCAGCGCCGAGACGCTGCCTGAGTTGCCGGTCGTGCGCCAGGCGGATCAACGCGCCGGCGAGCGCGGCGGGATCGTCTGGTGGGACTTCCAGAATGGATTCTTCCGTACCCAGCACAGCGTCGAGATCACCCAGTTGGGTGGCGATCACCGGCAGACCCGCCGCCAGGTACTCGGTCAGCTTGAGCGGCGAAAAGTAGAACTGGTCCAATGCCGGGTAGGGCGCGACCGCGATATCGACCGCGCCGAGCAGGGTCGGGATCCGTTCATGGGGGAGCGCTCCCGTGAATCGGATGCGGTCGGAGAGTCCCAGGGTCGTGGCCTGCCGCTGCAGGTTGGATCGTTCCGGCCCGCTGCCGACGATCCAGAGCCGGGCCGCCGGATTCTGGGCTGCCAGGATCGCGAAAGCTTGGATCAGAGTCGGAAGCCCGTGCCACGGCTTGAGGCTGCCGACGAAGACGATGTCGAGGCGCCCCTCCGGGGCGGAGCCGTCCGCCTCGGGCGCAACCGGCGGCCGGAAGCGATCGGTATCGACCGCATTGGGAAACAGATGGACGCCGGACGCGGTGCCGCGCAGCTGCGCAGCCCGACGTTGCAGCGGGGAGGACACACAAAGAATCGCCGCCGCCTCCCGCACCAGCTTCTGTTCGATTTCGCCCGCCAGGCCCTCGAGGCAGAGCCGGCGGTAGCGCCGCTGCTCTTCGATCAACGGAGCATTGATCTCCAAAACCAGCGGCACGCGGTAGCGGCGCGCCAGAAACAAGCCGGTCAGGGACCAGAGCGAGTAGCGCTCGTAGACCGCGTCGACCGCGGCCGGCAAGGCGGGTTGAGCGGCGAGCTGGTAGCTGAGGGCGAGCCCCCTGAGCTCGGTTTCGAATGGTTCGTCCGATTCGGTCCCGGGTCCCCCCGCAGCGCGGCCCGCGAGCAAGGACCCATCCGCGGCGGGCCCGATGACGTCGCAGTCATACCCGCCGCGGGCCGGCGGCCTTGCGCTCAGCACCTGCACGTCGTGGCCGCGGTCGAGCAGCCCGCTCACGGTCTGGCGCACATGGATCGATGCGCCTTTGGAGCCGTCCAGCGGAATGCCGCGGTCGGCGCAGACGTAGAGGATTTTCATCGACCGACACCGACTTCGCTGCGGCCGGCCAGCGCCGGCCAAGCGCGGTCGCCATCGGCCCGCTGGGCTCGAGCCGGGGCTTTGGGCTTCCAAAGTTTCAAGAGTTCAGCGACGTTGCGGCCCAGATCGAAGCGCTGCTCGGCACGCTGCCGCGCCGCCCGCCCCAAGCGGTGACGCAGCGCCGCATCCGCAAGCAGCGCGCCGATCGCCTCGGCCAAGCGGGTCGGGTCGCCCGGAGGTACCAGCCGTCCGTGAACCCCATCCTCGATGGCCTCGGGGATCCCGGTGACGGTCGTGGCCACCGCGGGAACCGCGCAGGCCATCGCCTCCAGCAGAACGGTCGGGAGCCCTTCGCGATTCCCGTCGCGTCCCACCACCGACGGCACCACCAGCATGCTGGCGCGGCGCAGCCGGGCGGCGATCGCGCCGCGCGCCAGCGGTCCCTCCAAGGACACGTGGGAGCGCAGCCGATTTTGGTCGATGGCGCGCTCGAGCTCTGGTTCGAGCGGGCCCTTGCCGATGATCTGGCAGTGGAACTGAAGGCCGCGCCGCTGCACCTGACCCAAGGCTTCGATCAGATCTCCGAAACCTTTTTTCTCGACCAGTCGGCCGATCGCGAGAATCGAAGCTGGATCGCTCGGCTCAAGCCGCTGCGGCGGGCTGAAGCGCCGCAGATCGATCCCGTTGTAGATCCGGACCAGCTTGTGGCTCCGCAGCGCGGCCGGATCGAGGCGGGCCAGGTGTCGGATATTGAAATCGCTGATGGTGATCACCTGCACGGCGTGGCGGATCAAAGCCTTGAGGATCCGCGGGCGGCAAGCGCGATGAAAGATGTCTTTGGCGTGGGCGGTGAAGCTGAACTGGATGCCGAGCAGTCGAGCGGCGAGCAGGGCCGCGAGCGCCGGAAGACTGGCGAAGTGGGCGTGGAGCTGACCGATTGCGGTCGGCTCAAAGCGCTGGGCGATCAGCGGGGCGCGGAGGAAGGCCGGCCACCCGAGCGGCAGGCATTGCAGCGCCAAGCCGAGGGCGGCGAGATAGGATCGCGGCCGGCGCCGCGCGCTGCTGAAGTGAGCCGCGAGGAAGCGCATCGGGTGGCAGGTCGCATGTTCCGGCAGGTAGTGGACCCGACTGCGCAGTCGGGCCAGCTCGGCGTGGAAGCAGCCGTCATCCGGCTTCCGGAGTGAAACGATCTCGAGCTTCACCCCGCGCCGCTCGAGCTCCAGGATTTCGGCGAGGATGAATGTTTCCGAAAACCGGGGAAACATCTTGAGCACGTAACCGATCACGACACCGCCCTCAGGCATGTCAAAGCGCGGCGCGGGTGAGCGGTCATGACCTTGGCGAGCGCGCGGCTGATGTTGTTGAGTCCCGAGAAGTCGAGCCCCCAGCGTCGCGGTGGGGGTGGCAGCTCCAGCCCTTCCAGAGTCGCCTCGATCAACGCTTGCGGCGTGGCCTGCTCAGCGGTGAGGTAGCGGGTCAGACCGGCCTGACTGAGCAGTTGAGCGCGGACCAGCTGCTCCTTGCGCGGCGAGGTGCGGGGGATCAGCAAGGCTCGCGAACCGGCGCAGGCGAGCTCGCAGACGGAGTTGTAGCCCGCCATCGCGATGACGAAATCGGCCGCGCGATAGAGCGCGGGGACATCGGGGTGAAAATCGATCACGGTCGCCCCGGGAAGCCCTCCGGCTTGGTCACGCAGCGCGGCGCGCTTGCGCGGGCTCATCAACGGGCCGGTGACCAGGAGCACTTCGAACGGGGGCGCCGAGCCCAGCGAGCGGTAGCCTGCGAGGAAACTGCGCAGCGGCCGATTGCCGTCGCCGCCGCCCCCGACCGTGACCGCCACCAGCCTGCCACTGCGCGGCGCAAACTGCCGACGCACCGCTTCGGGCGGGATCGCTGCGCCGTTGCGTGGCAGATATCCGGCAAAGACCATCTTCGCCGCGACATCATCCGGAATCCCGTAGGCCGAAATAGGATCGAATAGACTGCGCTGGCCGTAGATCCAGATCAGGTCGTAGCAGTCGCGCAGGCACTGGAGCACGTGGTCGCGGCGCCAGGCGGCGCGCACCGCGGCGGGCTCGTCGATGATGTCGCGCATCCCGAGGATTCGGACCGGGCGGATCGAGGTGGACGGAGCCGCCTGGATGACGCTGCGGATCTCGCCGCACAGGCCGGTCGGCGTGTGGTCCACCAGGAAAACATCCGGTTGGAAAGAGTCGGCCGCATCGGCGATCAAGCGGCTGCGAAGCGCGACGGTCTGATCCAGGGTCAGTGCGATCTCACGGGAGGTGTATTGGCCGTTGAACGACTTGGTGACCGAGGGCAACTTTACGTAGTCGCAGCGTGCGGGATAGTCCAGCAGATGCGCCCGCGGCGCCCCGGTCAGAACCAGGGCGGAGGCCTGGGGAAAGTCCTTCAGCAACCGCTGGGTGATTCCGAGCGTGCGGCGAATGTGCCCGAGCCCGTAGGAATCATGGCTGTAGAAGAGCAGTCTCAAAGTCCGCTGGCCCCGATCTGGTCCAAACGGAGGGGCGGTTGTGGGGTTTGATACAGGGAGTTTCCAGCCGGTCTGGGCGCAGGGCGGCGGAGCTGCGGTCAGAAATGAGGCGCGCGACAGGGCGTGCGGGGGTGGCTCCGCTCTTGGTGCAACGGGGCAAACACGCCTGGATTCCGGCTTACGCCGGAATGACGAGTGAGGCAGAGTCGTGAGACGGGCCACTCGCCTTGCCCGAATGACAGAGCACGGCATGGTGGGCGGTGGAGATGCCGTCAGCTGCGAGGCGCGCGACAAGGGGTGCGGGGGAGTCCCCCGCTTTCGATGGGGGCGACGGAAGCGAGATACGGGGACAGGTACCGAATTTCCTGGACCGCTGAGTCAGCCGTTTGGTCTT
>DASWHO010000346.1:0-6740 GCA_036398155.1 Acidobacteriota bacterium | reverse complement strand
CCTGCTGGCGCCGCTGGATCGCGAGATCCAGGCGGTGCGGCGCGGCGAATCGGTGCGGCTCGAGGCGGTGGTCCGCACGCTGGGAGTCGGTCATTTCTTCCCCGGCGGCACGGTCGACGCGTTCGATGTCTGGCTCGAGCTCAAGATCGAGGACGCCGCCGGGCGCCCCCTGTTCTGGTCCGGTCGGGTGGAGGACAGCGGCACCGGACCGGTCGAGGACTCGGCTCATTTCTACCGTTCGTTCATGCTCGACGGCCGCGGTAACCCGATCGACAAGCGCAACGCCTGGGCCACGCGCTCGGTGCTCTACGTGCGCCTGATCCCGCCGGGAGCGGCCGACACGGTGCACTTCCGGTTCGACGTGCCGCAGGACGCCGAGGGGCCGCTCCAGCTCAGCGCCAAGCTCAATTACCGCAAGTTCTCATGGTTCTATACCCAGTTTTCCTTCGCCGGGGTGCGCGATCCGAACCAAGCTCGGTTCGATCTGTCGCCCGATTTCGACGACGGCCGGTTCGTGTTCACCGGCGACACTTCGAAGGTCTCCGGCAAGATCAAGGGGATTCCCAATGTTCCGATCGTGACCATGGCGGAAGCGCGCGCCACTTTGAACGTGATCGACGCCGATGCGCCGCTGCCGCCGCCGCCGACCCCGAGCCGCGACGACCTGATTCGCTGGAACGATTACGGAATCGGCCTGCTGCTGCAGGGCGATCTGCGCGGCGCCGAAGCGGCGTTCCGCAAGGTCACCGAGCTCGATCCCGGCTTCGCCGACGGCTGGATCAACATCGGCCGGGTGCTGGTGCAGGAAGGCGATCCGGACACGGCGCTGAAGGTGCTGCGCAAGGCGTTGGTGATCGACGACCAGCTGGGCCGCGCGCATTACTTCGCGGGTCTGGCGCTGAAGGCCAAGGGCGAATACGAACAGTCGCTGCGGCATCTCGAGCGCGCCGCCGCCGGTTATCCGAGCGACCGCGGGGTGCTCAATGCGATCGGCCGGGTCCGGTTCCTGCAGCGCGATTATCCCGGCGCGGCCCAGGCTTTGCAGAAGGTGATCGCGGTCGATCCCGAAGACATCCAGGCCCATTACAACCTGATGCTGGCCTACCGCGGGCTGGGGGATGCCGAGCACGCCGACCACGCGCGCAAGCTCTACCTGCGCTTCAAGGCCGATGAGGCCTCGCAGGAGATCACCGGCCCCTACCGCAGCGCCAACCCCGAAGACAACAACGAGCGCCAGCGCATCCACGAGCACGACTCGGCGCCGCTGCATCCGGTCTACGGCGCCGCCGTGACCGGGGAGGCGCTGGCGCAGGACGGCGCGGACACCGCGGGCCGGCGGATCGGCGGGTGATGCCAAGTTAGGGGCTCGTTCGTGGGTGGAATGGGCGTGCGCAGCAAGCCCACGGACGACTTCGCTTGCATGCAGATCTCGTCCATGGGCGCCCTTCGGCCGCCCATGCCACCCCGATGGGAATCACGCCGGCGTGTATGAAGGACAGAGGCTTTGACTAGGTTGAGGAGACTGCGCATGCATTCGATTCGAGGTCGGCTTTGGAGCCTGGTCGCGCTGCCGCTGCTGGCCGGCGCGGCGCCGGCGGCGGTGGAGTTCGCCGAGGTCACCGAGCAAGCGGGAATCCGCTTCGTGCACAACAACGGCGCCTTCGGCAAGAAGTATCTGCCCGAGACCATGGGCAGCGGTCTGGCGCTGTTCGATTACGACGGGGACGGCGATCTCGACCTCTTGCTGGTCAACGGCACCAAGTGGCCGGGCCAGCCGGGCCCGGCGGGCAAGCTGGCGCTGTATCGCAACGACGGCGGCATGAAGTTCACGGCCGTGACCGACCAGGCCGGCCTCGGGGCGCCGATCTACGGCATGGGCGCCGCGGTGGCGGATGCCGACGGCGACGGCGACACCGATCTCTATATCACCGCGCTGGGCCCGAACCGGTTCTACCGCAACCAGGGCGACGGCCGCTTCGTCGACGCCAGCGCCGAAACCGGCTTGGGCGACCGCGGCTTCGGCAGCTCGGCGGCGTTCCTCGACTACGATCACGACGGCGATCTCGACCTGTTCGTTTGCAACTATGTCGAATGGACCGCGGCGACCGACTTGTGGTGCAGCCTCGACGGCAAAAGCAAGTCCTACTGCACGCCCGAGTCGTACACTGGCCAGAGCCCGCGGCTTTACCGCAACGACCAGGGCAAGTTCAGCGACGTGAGCCGCGCCGCCGGCATCCTCAACCCCAAGGCCAAGGCGCTTGGGGTGGCGCTGATCGACTTCGACGACGACGGCTGGACCGACATCGCGGTGGCCAACGACACCCAGCCCAACTCGCTGTACCGCAACCTCGGCGGCGGCCGCTTTGCGGAGGAGGGCCTGGTGGCCGGAATCGCCTTTGCCGAGGACGGCGCGGTGCGCGGCGCGATGGGGATCGACGCCGCCGACTACGACGGCATCGGGCGCCCGAGCCTGGCGATCGGCAACTTCGCCAACGAGATGATCGCGCTGTATCACAACGAGGGCGGCGGTTTCTTCATCGACGAAGCCCCGCGCTCCGAGGTCGGACGCAAGAGCCTGCTGACCTTGTCGTTCGGCTGTTTCTTCTTCGACGCCGATCTCGACGGCCGGCTGGATCTGTTCGTCGCCAACGGCCATGTCGACGACGACATTCACGCGGTCCAGCGCGAGGTGCACTACGCGCAGCCGCCGCATCTGTTCCGCAATCTGGGCGGCGGCCGCTTCCAAGAGGTCACCGAGCGGGCCGGCGCGCGGCTCAAGCAGCCCAAGGTCGGCCGCGGCGCCGGCTACGGCGATCTCGACGGCGACGGCGATCTCGATCTGGTGATGACCACCAACGGCGGCCCGGCGCACCTCTACGAGAATCGCAGCGCCCCGCTCGGCGGCTGGATCGGCCTGCGGCTGGTCGGGACGCGCTCCAACCGCGACGCGATCGGCGCCAAGGTCCGCCTCAAGTCGAGCGCCGGCTGGCAGACCCAGTGGGTCAAGAGCGGCAGCTCGTATCTGTCCGAGAGTCAGCGCGCTCTCACCTTCGGCCTGGGGACGGCGCGCCCGGAGCGCGTCGAGGTGCGCTGGCCCAGCGGCCGGATCGAGACCTTCAGCGGCCTGGCCAAGGGACAGATGCATACCCTGAAGGAAGGCGCCGGAAAACCGGCCGCCGCCAAGTCCAAATCGCAACCGTGAGCGCTGCGACGGTGGCGACCAGCCGCCGCCGTGCTACAATTTGCCTTTGGGTCGCGGCCCGCGGGGGACGCCAGGCCCAACCGGCGAACCGTGTTCGAGAAATATACCGAGCGAGCCCGGCGGGTGATCTTCTTCGCCCGCTACGAGGCCAGCCAGCTGGGCAAGAACTCGATCGAGACCGAGCACCTGCTGCTGGGCCTGCTGCGCGAGGGTCAGGGGCTGACCGCTCGCATGTTCGCCGCCAGCGCAATCAAGCTCGAAGGCCTGCGCAAAGAGATGGAGATGCGCACCGGCACCGGCCAAAAGGTCTCGACCTCGATCGAGATCCCGCTGTCCTCGGAGACCAAGCGGATTCTGGCCTACGCCGCCGAGGAGGCCGAAAAGCTGGCTCACGGCTACATCGGCACCGAGCACATCCTGCTCGGCATCCTGCGCGAGCGCAAATCCCTGGCCGCCCGGCTGCTGCAGGAGAAGGGCCTCAAGCTGGCCGGCGCGCGCGAGGAGATTCTGCGTTACTTGAAGGAGAAATCCTCCAGCGAAAAGCGCAAGGAAACCCCGTTTCTGACCGAGTACAGCCGCGACCTGACCGAGCTGGCGGCGCGCGGCGAGCTCGATCCGCTGGTCGGGCGCGACCGCGAGCTGGAGCGCGTGATCCAGATTTTGTGCCGGCGCTCCAAGTCCAATCCGGTTCTGATCGGCGAGCCCGGGGTCGGCAAGACCGCCATCGTCGAGGGGCTGGCCCAGAAGATCATCCGCGGCGAGGTGCCGCCGGTACTGCGCGACAAGCGGATCTTCGCCATCGACATCTCGAGCGTGGTCGCCGGCACCAAGTACCGCGGTCAGTTCGAGGAGCGGCTCAAGACCATCATGAAGGAGCTGCGCAAGAACGACGACGTGATCGTGTTCATTGACGAGCTCCACACCCTGGTCGGCGCCGGCAGCGCGGAAGGCTCGCTCGACGCGGCCGGCATTCTCAAACCGGCGCTGTCGCGCGGCGAAGTGCGCTGCATCGGCGCCACCACGCCGCGCGAATACCGCAAGCACATCGAGAAGGACCGCGCCCTGGAGCGGCGCTTCCAGGGGGTCAAGGTCGATCCGCCCGGCGAAGTCGAGGCGCTGCAGATCCTCGAAGGGGTGCGGGCGCGCTACGAGGACTACCACAGCGTCGATTACGACGCCGAAGCGGTGCGGCGCGCGGTGATCCACAGCAACCGCTATATCTCGGACCGCTGCCTGCCCGATAAGGCCATCGATGTGCTCGACGAGGCCGGCGCGCGGGTCAAGCTGCGCGGCGTGCCGGTGCCGCGCGGGCTGCGCAAGCTCGAAGAGGAAATCGAGACCACGGTCTCGCGGATGGAAGAGGCGATCCGCGACAAGGAGTTCGAGAAGGCCGCCTTCTATCGCGACGAAGAGATCGTGCTGCGCGAGCGGCTGCTGGAAGCGCGCGACAAGCACAGCGCCTCGATGGCGCGCAGCCGGCTCAAGGTCGGGCCCGAAGACATCGACGAAGTGATCAGCTCCTGGACCGGAATCCCGACCGCCTCGATCCAACAGGAGGAGCAGGAGAAGCTGCTCAACCTGGAGGGCGAGCTCAAGACCTGGATCGTCGGCCAAGCGCCGGCGCTGGCGGCGCTGTCGCGCGCGATCCGCCGCTCGCGGGCCGGGCTCAAGCATCCGAGCCGGCCGGTCGGCTCGTTCTTGTTTCTCGGTCCCACCGGGGTCGGCAAAACCGAGGTGGCGCGGCGCTTGGCGCAGGTGCTGTTCGGCAGCTCGCGGGCGCTGATTCGCTTCGACATGAGCGAGTTCATGGAGCGCCACAGCGTCTCCAAGCTGATCGGCTCGCCACCCGGTTACGTCGGCTACGAAGAGGGCGGCCAGCTCACCGATCAGGTCAAGCGCAATCCCTACTCGATCGTGCTGCTCGACGAGATCGAGAAGGCCCACCCGCAGGTGTTCAACATCCTGCTGCAGGTGTTCGAGGACGGAATTCTGAGCGATGGGTTGGGCAACACGGTCGACTTCCGCCACACGATTTTGATCCTGACCTCCAACATCGGCGCGCGCCACATCGAAAAGCGTCCCACCGTCGGCTTTTCGACGCTCGACCCGTCGGCGGATTACAAGCAGATGCGCGAGCTGGTGCTGGGCGAGGTCAAGAAGACCTTCAATCCCGAGTTCATCAACCGGCTCGACGAGGTGATCGTGTTCAACGGGCTCGGCGATGAGGAGCTGCTCGAGATCGTGCGGCTGATGGTGGAGGAGCTGAATCGCAACCTGCAGGAGAGCGGGATTCAGGTCCAGCTCTCGGACTCGGCCTGCCGCTGGTTCCTGACCACCACCTGCAAGGACCGCTCCTACGGCGCTCGGCCGCTGCGGCGCGCCCTGCAGGAGCACATCGAGGACCCGCTGGCCGAGGAGTTCATTCGGGGCGCGGCCGGCCGCGGCGGGCTGTTCACGGTCGACGTGCAGGACGGCAGGTTGGTGTTCCAATCCCGCAAATCGGCCCCCAAGGTTGCGGGCAAGCTCTGAAAGCGATCTAATTCAGCGTTTTCGCCGTCCCCAACGACGCATTCATAGATGAGCCTTCGCGCCCGGAACCGATCCGCAGCATCGTGGCTTGTGATGCTGGCACCCCTGTTTTGCGCGGCGGCGGCAAACGCGCAAACCGGCGCGGCAGCGGTCCCGATCGAGAACATCGAGGTCGAGGGCAACCGGCAATACAAACAGGAGACCATCCTCTACTACATCAGCTCCAAGGTCGGCGATCCCTACGACGAGGAGCGGCTGCAGCAGGATTTTCTCAGCCTCTACAACACCGGTTTCTTCGAGGATCTGACGTTCCTGGCCCGCGACGGCGCGCGCGGCAAGATCCTGGTCATCCGGGTGGTCGAGAAGCCGATCGTGGCCGAGTTTCGCTTCGACCAGGGGCTCAAGACCGTCAGCGGCGAGGAGGCGCGCAAGAAACTGGCCGAGGCCAAGATCGAGCTGACCGGCGAACGGCCGCTGGACCGCAACCTCAACCACCGTGCCGCGGTGTTCGTCGAGGGCCTGCTGCGGCAGGAGGGGCGCGAGTATCCCGAGGTGGTTCCGGTCGAGCAGCCGCGTGCGGACGGCAAGATCGACGTGCTGTTTCGGGTCGACGAAGGCACCAAGGTGCGGATCGCCAAGGTCAGCTTCGTCGGCAACCAGGCCTTTTCCAACGGACGGCTGCGCAAGGTGATGAAGGACACCCGCCAGAGCGGGATGTGGTCGTGGTTGTCGCACAACGACCGCTTCAGCGAAGAGAAATTCCAAACCGACCGCGACCGCGTGCGCGAGTACTACCAGGATCGCGGTTACTACGACGCCGAGATCGGCAGCCCCAAGATCGAGATGGTGGCCGAGGCCGGGGAAGAGGCGAAGCGCAAGCTCCATATCACCATTCCGATCAGCGAGGGCGTGCGCTACAAGCTCGGCAAGGTCACCGTGAGCGGCAACGAGCAGTTCCCCGACCAGGCCTTTCTGGCCGCGCTCGATCTCAAACCGGGGGAGTGGTTCA
>DASWHO010000345.1:0-8542 GCA_036398155.1 Acidobacteriota bacterium | reverse complement strand
CCAGCTCAGCACCATCATGGTGGTTTTGAGCGGCGGGCCGTTCAGCGCCTGCACCAACGCCGACGCCAACAACGACGGCAACCGCTTCTGCGGCGGCGCGGTCGCGACCGACCGGCCGTGGTCGGGCGGGCAGCCGGTGTTCGGCCGCAACAGCGAACGCCAAGACCGCTTCTTCAACTGGGACATCCGGATCGCCAAGAGCTTTGATCTCGGTCCGGCCGGCAGCGTCGAAGGCCTGTTCGAGGTCTTCAACCTGACCAACGACGCCAACGCGTTCACCACCAACACCATCTTTGAGAGCACCGCCGGCGGCACGCCGCTCGACAGCTTCGGGCTCAACAACCGGGTGAGCACCGAGACCCGCCGCATGCAGCTCGGGGTCCGTTACATCTTCTAGAGCTCCCACTCGAAAGCAGCAGAACGCCCGGCCCGAAAAGGCCGGGCGTTTTTTTTGGGTGGCATGGGCGCGCGCAGCGAGCCCATGGACGAGGCGTCACGGTGACACCAGGCCCACCATGGGCTTGCTGCGCACGCCCATGCCACCCGGCATCGCTACTTCGGGGTCAGCGGCCAGAGCAGCGGCAGCAGCAGCAGGATCAGCACGTAGACCAGCAGCGCCAGCGGCGCGCCGACCTTGACGAAGTCGCGGAAACGGTAGCCTCCGGTGCCCATCACCAGCAGGTTGACCGGGTGGCCGAGCGGGGTCAGAAACGCCATCGAGGTGGAGAGCGCCACCCCGATCGCGAGCGCGCGCGGATCGAGCCCGAGCTCCTGCGCCGCCTGAATCGCGATCGGAGCCAATAGGATAGCGACCGCGGCACCGTTCATCGCCTGGGTCAGCAGCATCCCGACCAGCACCAAACCGGCGAGCAGCGCCAAGGGGCCGGCCGATCCGATAGTGCCGATCAGTCCGCCGGCGGCCAGAGTCGCGGCCCCGGTCTTGGTCAGCGCGATCCCCATCGGCAGCATGCCGGCGACGATGAAAATGACCCGCCAGTCGACCGCTTGATAGGCCTGATCCATGGTCAACACTCCGGTCAGGGCCATCGCCAAGGCGCCGCCCAGCATGATTTCTCCCAAGGCGTCGGGATAGAGCACCGCGAGCAGCAGGGTTGCAGCCATGAGCGCGAGCGCCAGCGGGCCGCGGCCCGGCACCAGGGCGGTCTCCTCCTCGCGGGTCAGAACCAGCAGGTCGGGCTCGTCGCGCAGCACCGCGAGCCGATCGCGCTGCCCCTGCAGCAGCAGCGCGTCGCCGAACCGCAGCGGCACGTCGGCCAAGCCGGAGGAGATCTGGTCTCCTTCGCGCCAGATGGCCAACACAGTCATGCCGAACTTCTCGCGGAAGTGCGACCCGCGCAGCGTCTGGCCGATCAGCGAGGAGCGCGGTGCCAGCATCGATTCGACCACCACCACGGTCTCCGATTCGAGGTCGGGGGCATGCCAGTCGCGCGACGGCAGGATCTCGAGGTAGGGCTCGACGTCGCGGCGGCGGAACTCCTCCACGTCACCCTCGAACAGCACGATGTCGCCTTCCTGCACCACCGCGTCGGGCGGCGGCGACAGGCTGACCTGGCCGCCGCGCTCGATCGCCACCACGCTGATGCCGTAGATCTCGCGCAGCGTGCTCTGTCCCAACGGCTTGTCGATCAGCGACGAGTTCGGAGGAATCCGGGCTCGGAACAGCCGCTGGCCCAAACGGTAGACATCCAGCAGGTCGGCTTCGCTGCGGCGCCGGCGCCGTTCGAGCTCGGCGGTGGTCTGCTGCGGCAACAGATGGCGGCCCACCAGCGCCAGATACAGCACCCCCAGGATCACGATCGGCAGGCCGAGCGGCACGAAGTCGAGCAGGCCGAAGCCCGGCAGGTCCTGGTCGCGCAGCAGGCTGCTGACCACGATGTTGGTGGTGGTCAGCAAGGTGGCCATGCCGCCCAGCAGGGTGCCGAACGCCAGCGGCATCAGCAGGCGCGACAGGCTGACCCCGGAGCGTTGCGCCGCGCCCGATACCGCCGGCAGCAGCACCGCAGCGGCCGCGATGTTGTTCATGAACAGCGACAGGAACGCGGCGGCCAAGGTCACGATGATCATCAGCCAGCGCTCGCGCGGGCCGGCCAGACGCAGCAGCAGGTTGCCGACTTGGTCGGTCACGCCGGTGCGTTTGAGGCCTTCGGCCAGAATGAAGATCGCCAGCAGCGTGATCACCGCCGAGCGGCTGAATCCCGAGAAGGTCTCTTGCGGGGTCAAGACGTTGGTCGCCCCCAGCACCACCATCACGGTAAGCGCCACCAGGTCGGCGCGGATCCGCTCGCTGACAAACAAGACCAGCGCGGCCAGCAGCGTGAGGACCGTGATCAGCAGCGGCAGATCCATGATCGGCTCTAGTCTGACACGCACCCCCGCCCTTTGGCGAGACAGCTCGAAACGGGGACTGGTACGAAACGGGGACTGGTACGAATTTCCGGCACTGCCAAGCTCGGTTCGCTGCGCTCCAGGAAATTCGCTACCTGTCCCCGTTTCGCGCGCGGCTGATGGGCTGCAGAGGCTCGGGCCGGCGGGGCGTCCGACCTGCCACTCGGGATCGGCGCGCGCAGCCGGTGAACCAAAGGTACGACGCGCGCCTCTTCAGGGACGCACCAGGAATGCAGGCGGCCCGCATTCGCCGTGCTCCGGCGCGTCCCTGACGTCCCTCGTTGCCAGGCCGGCCACCCCGCCAGCCCGATGGTGACGCCCACCGGAGGCCGGGAGGGGTCGAGCCCCGCCCCTACATTTGATTGAGCGCAGGTGGTATGGCGAGGCCGCCGGCGCGGGCCCGTTCGAGGTGGCGGCGCGCCGCCGAGCGATCGCCGGCCTGGAGCAGCGCGACCGCCAGATTCAGGTGCAGCGGCGCGCTGTCGGGGAAGCGCCGCAGGCCTTCGCGCAACACCGCCAGCGCCGGCGCGGTCTGACCGGTGCGGGTCAAGAGCGCGCCGAGGTTGCCGTAGGCCTCGAGGTAGTCGGGCCGCAGCTCGAGCGCGCGGCGCAATTGTGCGGCGGCCGGCACGGCGCGGCCGAGCGCGAGGTAGGCGTTGCCCAGGTTGTAGCGCAGCTCGGCGGACTCGCTCCGGCCGCGGGCCGCGGCTTCGAGCTGCTCGACCGCCTGCGCCGGCCGGCCGGCGGCCAGCAGCGCGTTGCCGAGATTGGCGCGCACCTCGGCGGCGCCGGGATCGCGCTCGAGGCTGCGGCGGTAGAGCTCGATGGCGCGCTCGCTTCGGCCCTGCCGAAACGCCGCCAGCCCGAGCAGGCCCAGCAGCACCGGATCGCCGCGCCGCAGCGGCTCGGCGCGCCTCAGGACGCGCTCGGCGCCCGGGGCGTCGCCCTGCTCGAGCAGCAAGCGGCCGCGCTGCAGCAAAGTGCGCGGGTCAGCGCCGCCGCCGAGGCGCTCGGCCGCGGCCAGCGCTTGCTGCGCCGCCTCCCAATCGCCGCGCTCGAGCTCGACCGCCGCCAGCTCCTGGTACAAGGCCGGCGAGCCGCGACCGCCGCCGAGCGCCCGCTTCAGGATCCGGACCGCCTGCTCCAGATCCCCTCTTTGGCGCTGGACCTGGGCCAGCAGCACCGGGTAGTCGGCGCTGCGCGCCACCACCGGCTGCTCCAGAACCTCGAGCGCCGCGGCCGGATCGCCGCGCTCGAGCTGGAGCTGCGCCAGACCGCGCCAGGCGGCGGCCGAGTCGGGGTCGATCGCCGCCGCCTTGCGGTAATGCGCCTCGGCGGCGTCGAGCTGCCTCCGGGTCATCGCGATCTGCCCCAGATTGACTTCGGCGTCCGCCAGCGTAGCGTCGAGCTGGGCGGCGCGTTGGAACTGTTGGCGCGCCAATTCCCAGCGCTCGAGCTGAGCGTAGATCCCGCCGAGCTGATTGTGGAAGAACGCCGGATCGCGTTGCACGGTCGCGTCGAGTAGGGCCAGCAGCAGCGCCAATGCGGCGCCGGCTGCAAGCATGGTGAGTGCCCTGCTGCTCCGCGCGCCGCGCCCGCGGCGCCCGGCCCATAGCTCGCTCACGCCGCCGGCGCCGATCAGCAGCAGCAGCGGCACCAGCGGCAGGCGCAGCCGGGTGGCCATGAAGAACAAAAGCACCGTGGCGAGGTGCACCAGGCCGAGTGCGAGGACCGGAAACCAGCGCCGCCAGCTCCGCAGCGCGGGGCCGAAACCGAGGCCGGCGGCCGCCAGCACCGGCGCGAACGGCATCGGCAGCAGCCAGAGCGCCGGCAGGAACCGTTCGCGCTCGAAGCGCAGGTCGACCATGTCGGGCAGGTCGGAGGCCACCAGCATCAGATACAGCTTCTTGAGCTCGAGAACCAGATAATCGAGCGGCTCGGCGCGGACGTACTCGAAAGCGCGCTGGTACCAGAACGCGCTCACCTCGGCGCGATGCAGCTCGCGGCCGGCGGCCTGCTCCGCCAGCCGCCGCACATCGCTCTGCTGTTCGCCGACGAAACCGCTGACTCCGGGGATGATGGTGATCGCCCCCTCGGCCCGCGGATTGTTGCCCATGTAGAAGGTCTCGCCGCCGCTCGAGCTGACCAGGACCCAGTCGCCGTCGAGCAGGAAGTTGCGCAGGCTGATCGGCGCGATGACCAGCGCCGCGGCGGCGCCATAGCTCAGCGCCCAGCGGGCGCGCGCGCGCCCTGGAGCGGCGAGCGCCGCGCCGATCCCAAAAACCCCCAGCCCCAACAGCAGCAGCGCGCTGGGCTGGGCCAAGACCAAGAGGCCGCTGGCGAGCCCGGTCGCGATCCAGGCTCCGGTGGTGCGCCGCTCCGCGGCGCGGAGCCAGAGCCACAGCACCCATAGGTTCAGAAACACGATCAGTGCGGCGCTGAGCAGTTTCATCGCGTAGAAAACAAAGGCGGGGTGGAGCGCCAGCGCGGCGGCCGCCGCCAGCGCCGGGCGCCGGCCGATCAGGCGCCGGCCGCACCGATAGAGCAGCGCGATGCTGCCGAGATTGAGCAAAATCTGAAACGCCTGCGCCGCCGCCGCCCGCGGGCCCGCCAGCGCGTAAATTGCGCCGAGCAGATAAGGGTAGAGCGGCGCCTGATGGAACGCCTCGCGGCCGAGCCAATCGCCGGCCGCCAGCTCGCGCGCCCACAGGTCGTACTGCGCGGCATCCGCGATCGGGATTTCCTGATACGGGCTGGTCCGATGCTGCCACCAGACCAGCAGCTGCAGCGCCAGCGAGAGCGCCAGAATCGCGATCAGCCACGGGTCCCCGAGACGCGGCCGAACGGCCGCTGTCGGAACCGCTGCGCGCGCCGCGGCTGCCGCCGGCGCCGCGCTTTTCGCCGGCGCCGAATCTCGGCCCTTGCGCTGCGGCTTCTTGCGTCGCTTGCCCATAAGCTCTTGCTCATCCTACCGGCAAACCGATCCACCGCGCTCTTCTGCCTCATGTAGGGGCGGGGCTCGACCCCGCCCGTCGTGCATCCGAAAACCGCTCCGCATCGCCATGCGCTGCGCTCTACGGGAGGGGACAAGCCCCTCCCCTACATCGCGTTCCAGGGAGGGACAGGCCCCTCCCCCACAAGTAGAATGAGCCGGCGGCAGAGTGCTTGTGTCCGCGAGAACTCCGCCCTAGACCGTCATGCACGGCGAAGCGAGAACTGCATTCTTGCTGCGAAGGATCGTACACACGATCACCCGCAAGCATCGGGCGCGAGGCGCCCTCGGGAGCGCGAGGGCAGAGCCCTCGCCCTAATTACAGCATGTTCGAAGCCGCCGAGCTGGGGCGCACGGTCTCCAAGAGCGAATTCCGCGAACAGGCCCCGCAGCTGCGCTGGGAGCTGCTCCAGCTGCAGCAGCGGCTGCGCCAGGCTCCGTTTCCGGTCCTGGTGATCTTCGCCGGGGTCGACGGCGCCGGCAAGAGCGAAACCGTGAACCTGCTGAACGCCTGGATGGACCCGCGCTGGATCGTGACCCGCTCCTTTGCCGAGCCCACCGAGGAAGAACGCCGGCCGGAGTACTGGCGCTACTGGCGCAGCCTGCCGCGCGCCGGCACGCTGGGCCTGTTTCTCAGCACCTGGTATTCCGCGCCGCTGCTGGAACGCGTCTACCGCAAGATCGGCGGCGCCGACTTCGAGCAGCGGCTCCAGCGCATCCTCCAATTCGAGCGCCTGCTGGCCAACGACGGGGCGCTGATCCTCAAGTTCTGGATGCACCTCGGCAAGGCGGCCCAAAAGAAGCGCTTGAAGACGCTGGAGCGCAGCCGTCTGACCCGCTGGCGGGTGACCGAGCAATCGTGGAAACACTGGCGCATGTACCGCAAGTTCGTGGTCGCGGCCGAGCAGGCGATCCGCCGCACCAGCACCGGCCAGGCGCCGTGGCACATCGTCGAGGGGCTCGATTCCAACTATCGCACCCTCATCGTCGCGACCCGGCTCCGCGATGCCATCCGCCAGCGCTTGGACGAATCCAGCGGCAAGGCCGGAGCCGCGGCTGCGATCCCGGAGGAGCCGAACGAATCCGGCGCCAGGCCGACCCGAGGCGCGCGCGAGCTGCTGCGGCGGGTGGCGCGGCGCCGCTCGATCCTGGCCCAGCTCGACATGAAACAGTCGTTGGCGAAAAAGACCTTCGGCGTGGAGCTCGAAACCTATCAGGGACGGCTCAACCAGCTGCAGCGTCGCGCGCAGCAGTGCGGGATCTCGACCATCCTGGTGTTCGAAGGCTGGGATGCCGCCGGCAAGGGCGGCGCGATCCGCCGGCTCACCGCCGCGCTCGACGCGCGCAGCTGCCAGGTGCTGCCGATCGCCGCGCCCAGCGACGAGGAACGCGCGCACCACTATCTGTGGCGGTTCTGGCGTCATCTCTCTGACGCCGGCCGAATCACGATCTTCGATCGCAGCTGGTACGGGCGGGTGCTGGTAGAGCGGGTCGAGGGCCTGGCAAGCCCGCAGCAGTGGCTGCGGGCCTACAACGAAATCAACCAGTTCGAGGAGCAGCTGGTCGAGCACGGCATCGTGCTGGTCAAGTACTGGATGCACATCACCAAAGAGGAACAGCTGCGCCGCTTCCGCCTGCGCAAGGGCTCCGCCTACAAGCGCTGGAAGCTGACCGCGGACGATTGGCGCAACCGCAAGAAGTGGGCCGAATACGAGCTGGCGGTCAACGACATGATCGAGCGCACCAGCACCCGCACCGCGCCGTGGACCTTGATCGAAGGCAACGACAAGAACTTCGCCCGCATCAAGGTGCTGCGCACCGCCTGCTCGCGGCTCCAGGCCGGGCTCAAGAACCGCTGAAACCGCAGCCGGCGCGGCCGCCTATTCCTGGCTCTGGCTCGCCGTGACCTCGGAGGCGGCCGGGATCCCGGGCAGCGAGCTCGCCAGCCGGCAGCCGCGCACGATCGCTTCGGCCACCGCGTTGGCCGCCAGCGCGCCGAGCACGGTCAGCTCGACCGGCTCGGAGCGCGCCCCGGTCGCCAGCGCGAACACCAGATCGCCGTCGTACATGGTGTGCGCCGGGCGGACCGCGCGCGCCAGGCCGTCGTGAGCCATTTGGGCCAGCTTGGTGGCTTGGGCCTTGGTCAGCGCCGCATCGGTGGCCACCACCACGAGCGTGGTGTTGAACGGAACCGGCAGCGGCGCCCGATCCGCTTCGACCAGCGCCCGTTCCAGATCCGCCCATCCCGAGCCGGCGCGCGCGCCGGCCACGATCGCGCCGCTGTCGGGATCGACCACGTTACCGACCGCGTTGACCACCGCGAGCGCCGCCACCCGGCGGCCGTCGGCGAGCCGGCGCGACGCGCTGCCGAGCCCGCCGCGGGTCGCGCGGTCGAAACCGAGCAGCTTGCCGACCGTCGCGCCGGCGCCGGCGCCGACGCTGCCCTCGGCGACCGGATCGGCGCTGGCCGATTGCGCCGCGCGATAGCCGAGCGCCGCGTCGGGCCGAATCTTGGGATCGCCGACTCCGAGATCGAAGATGATCGCGGCCGGAACGATCGGCACCGGCCCGACCGCGGTCGGGTGGCCGATGCCCTTCTCATCCAGATAGCGCATCACGCCGCCGGCGGCATCGAGCCCGAACGCACTGCCGCCGGCCAGCACCAAGGCATGGATCCGCTCGACCAGGTTGGTGGGCGCCAGCAGATCGGTCTCCCGAGTCCCCGGCGCCGAGCCGCGGACATCCACGCCCGCGACCGCGCCGCCGTCGATCAGCACCACCGTGACCCCGGTGGGGCGCCGCGCATCGACCGCATGGCCGACGCGAATCCCGGCGATGTCGGTCAGTCCCCCGGCCGCCGCCGCGCTCGCCATTGCCAAGATCGCCATCGCGTTTCGCCCCCGACTCCTGAGCTTCAAGAGCAGCCTCCTGTCCGGCGCCGCCGCGCGCCGTGGAAAACCATACTATATCGGCTGCGCTGCGGCCGGCCGCACCTTACGCCCACCTCGCTACGATGCCTCATGGGAAAAGCGGGCCGGAGCTTCGGGTGCCGTGGGCAAGCTCTGCTTTGCCCACGGACAATCCATGAATGCGAAACAGGCTCTTTCCGGATCCAAATGTCGTCCGTGGGCAGAGCAGAGCTTG
>DASWHO010000344.1:0-8651 GCA_036398155.1 Acidobacteriota bacterium | reverse complement strand
TGGAGGTTCTGGTGGTGCCGTATCGAACCGGAAATCTTCGGCACGCGGAGAGCTATGAAAGGCTCTTAACTCGCGGCCGCGGGCTGCGCCTGATAGAGATCGATCGAACCCAGTTGCGCGCAGCCGCCCAGCTCCGCGCGGCTTACCCGGCGCTGCGAACACCGGACGCTTTCCAGCTCGCCGCCGCTCTGGCCGGAGTGTGCACGACTCTGGTCACCAACGACCGCTCGCTCCCCGAGCTCCCAGGACTCCGAGTCCTGCAGCTCAGCGACTACGTCGAGTGACGTTGAACCGCTCATGCGCCGGGTTAGGCGCTTCCAGGCGCCTATCAGGCCCGGCGGAGCCCGCGGGGTGAGCCCGCAATGCCAGTCGGCAGCGAGGCATGCATGGGTGGCATGGGCGTGCGCAGCAAGCCCATGGACGACCTCACTTTCCATGCATAGCTCGCCCATGGGCGGCCTTCGGCCACCCAGGCCACCCATTCGGGACCATGGGGGACATCAAGGGCGGAGCCCTTGACGAGTCTAGAGCAGGCCTTTGCGCTGCTTGAATTCGGCCCAGGTGTTTTTGAGCTCGAGGAAGGCGGCGAAGTCGGGGCAGAGCAGGAACGGGTTGGCGCGGCGCTCCAGCCCGATAGTGCTCGACGGGCGGCAGCCGTAGTCGTGGCCCGGCCAGATCGTGGTCAAGTCCGGAAGGCGCAGCAGCACTTCGGTGAGGCTTTTGTACTCGACTTCGGCCGAGCGGCGATCGGAGGTGCCGCCGACCTTGCCGACGAACAGCGTATCGCCGGTCAGGCAGACATCGTCGCAGAGAATGCAGATGTGATCGTCGGCGTGGCCCGGGGTGTAGAGAAATTTCAACGTCAGGGAGCCGACCGCCAGCTGGTCGCCGTGATCGACCGGCTGATCGCAGGCGGCGCTGCGGTGCGCCACCAGCGGCGCGCCGGTGAGCTGCTTCGCCTTGCGGTTGCCGTTGGTGTGATCGGCGTGGCCGTGGGTGTTGAGAATGTGGGTGACCGTCAGGCCTTGGAGCTTGGCGCGCTCGACCAGGCGCTCGGGAGCGTAGCTGGGGTCGATCAGCACCGCTTGGCCGGCTTCACCATCGCCCAGCAGATAGCCGAAGTTGCGGTCGCCGCCGGTCCGGATCTGCTCGAAAATGAACATCGGTTCCTCCTTAGGAATTGCGCGCCGCGTGCTTCATACCCCTTCTCCCAAGGGGAGAGGGAATGTCCATTGCTCGTGCAATGGCCATCAGCGCTGTTCGTCCAATCAAGGGATCGCGGCGCGAAGGTTCACTTTGAGACCCGCCGCTGCTGCGGCCAGATCGGCGTCCAGTGACCACAGCACGGCCGAAGCGGTGAGCGCGCTCGCCAGCAGGTGAGCGTCGACCCAGCCGATCCCGCGCCGCATCAGACGCCGGCGGCGGACGAAGTCGAGCACTTCTTCATGCGGTACCAGATCCGCGGTTGGTAAACGAGCCAAGAGTTCTTCCTCAGACGTGGAGAGCCCGCCCAGCACCAGCTCGCCGATGATAAACGGATGAACCAGCACGGAGTCGTCCTCATCGAGCAGATCGCCGAGCCGCCGCACATTGGAGGCTCCTCGGAAATAGCTGCGCCACACCGAGGTGTCCACAAGAACCGGCTTCAAGGGCGTCTCCGCCGGACCGCTTGAAGGCGCGGCCCTGCGCCGAACAGCGCCTTGAGACGCTTACGGGCTTCGCGCTCGAGCAGGGTGCGAAGTCCCATTTCGATCACCTCGGTTTTCGACTTGGCGCCGGTTTCCTCCAGCGCACGTCGGATCAGGTCTTGGTCGAGATCCAGTGTCGTTCTCATGCATATTAGTATGCATGATCGCTATGCGGGTGTCGAGGCCGCGAAGCGAAGCTTCGAGAAACGGGGACAGGTATCCAATTTCCTGTGAGGCCGAGTTCGGAGTGGAGCCGTGCCGGAAATTGGTACCAGTCCCCGTTTCTCGACCAGTCCCGTTTCTCGAGCAGTCCCCGTTTCTTACGCGACGTCTAGGAAGGGGTGTTGGGTCGGGGAGAGGCGCCGCAGGACCAGGAGCGAGCGGTCGTCGCTGGGCGGGGCGCCGCTGGTGAACTCGGCCAGCGCGTTCTCGAGCGCCTCGACCACCGGCCGGGTGCCGAGCGGCGCGGTGCGCAGCACCACCTCGGCGAGCGGCTTGCTGCCGAACTCGCGGCCCTCGAGATCGGCCGCCTCGGCGACCCCGTCGGTCAGCAGCACCAGCGTGTCTCCGGCGGCCATCTGAAATTCATGCTCGAGATACTCGGAGCGGCGCCAGGCGCCGAGCGGCGCGCCCGGCAGCTCGATCTCTTCCAGCGTTCTGGAGCGCGCGTGGTAGAGCAGCGGCGGCGGCAGGCCGGCGCAGGCGATCCGCACCCGGCCGTCGGGCTGGGCTTCGAGATAGATCGCGGCCGCGAACATGCGGGCCGGCCGCATCTCCGGAACCAGCAGCTGATTGAGATGGGCGAGCAGCTTGGCCGGAGCGCCGTGGGCTTCCACCGCCTCGCTCTCGAACAAGGTCACCATCATGCCCATGTACAGCGCGCCCGGGATCGATTTGCCGCAAACATCGCCGATCGCGAGCGCCATCGCGTCGCCGGGCAGCTCGATGTAGGTGTAGAAGTCGCCGCCGACCTGGCGCGCCATGCGGGTGGCGGCGACGCACTCGAAGCTGCCGCGCCGAAAGGTCGGGGCCGGCAGGAAGCGGGTCTGCAGCTGGGCCGCGGTCTCCAGCTCGCGCTGGCGCCGCTCGCCTTCGACGATATCGGTGAGAAACGCCGGCACGTGGGTCGAGCGCTCCAGCGCCTGGACCGAGCGCCGGCGGTAGAGCAGCGCGGCCAGCAGCGGGACCAGGATCGTCACCACCGTTCCCGCCCACGTCCAGTGCGACACCAGTCCGGACGCCGCCAGCAGCGGCGCGGCGTTGACCGCCACCAGGTAGGCGTAGCCGGCGCACAGCGCTTGCAGCAGCCCGGCGCGGCTGGCGATCCCAGCCAGCGCGGCGCCGATCAGAAACGGATGGACCAGGCCCTGCCAGGGATCCAACGGGATGGCGTACTGCGCCGAGCTGAAGTTGGCGAAGTTTCCGGGATAGAGCAGCCCGACCGCCGCGACCGCAATCGCCGGATGCACCCGGCTGCGCATCCAGGCGAGCACGAACAGGAAGATGGTGGCGATATCCATCGCGATGTCGCCCAGGGCCATGCTGCCCAGGGCGCTGGCGGGATGACTGGCATTGAGCACGAAGGACGAGCTCACGATCTGCGGCAGGAACGTGGCGTCGGCGATCAGCGGCTGGAGGTGGGCAAACAGCCCGGTCAAGGCGGTGAGGCCCACCCCCCACGCCAGCGCCTCGCCGATCCGGCCGATCAGCTTGCGCCGTGACGGGTAGGTGCGATGCAGCACCGAGCTCAGCTCTTGGGTGAGCGCGCCCTTGCCGCCGGCATCGGCGTGGGTGCCGGCGGTCGCGACCGCGAACACGATCAGACCGAGCGAGATGGCCTGCAGGCCCATCATCACCAGGGTCTGGAGCGCCACGTTCGGCGAGGTCAAGATGCGGCCGATCAAAGGCAGGCTTTGATCCTGCCAGCGCAGCTCGAAGCTGAACGGGGAAGAAACGATCAAGCCCAGCAGATTGGCGCCGCCGGCCATCAAGGCCAACGCCAGCCCGGGCCGGGTGGAGAGCTCCTGGCGGCGGAAGGTATGGAGCAGGAAGAGGATCGCGAACACGAAGAAGATCTGCTTGATCACGAACAGCCCGAGGCTGAGATTGCGGGCGGCGGTGTAGCCAGTTCGCTCCTCGAGCGCTGGCGCGCCGATCGGCGCGAGAGTGAACTCGTACCCGGTGACTCGATTGCCCGATACCGTCACCGATCGACTCCAGTCGAGCCGATCGCGGCGCCGGCGGTCGAGGAACTGAATCGCGCCGCCGCCGGCGCGTTCGACCTGTGCCCGCGCGACGAACTGGGCCGCGTCCGGCTCGCCGACCCGCTGCAGGAAGTGCAGCGCGACCTCGCGCGGATCGGCGAAGCTGCCGGCGGATTCGCGCCCTTCGAGGCTGGCGACCTCCAACCCGATCAAGCGACCGTCGAGCGTGAGGCGCACCTGGGCGATGCGCCGTCGATCGCGGTCCAACCAGCGCAGCTTGTAGGACCACAGCGGCGCGTGCGGCGGCGGCGGCTCCCGCTCCAAGGCGTAGACGGCATCGACCGCGGCGAGCAGGCGATTCTCGGGTGCCAGGAGCTTGGTGACCGGACTCGACTCGGCGGCGAAGCCGGCCGCCTTGAGGACCGCGCCGGCACGGGCCTCGATCCGGCCCGGATGGAAATCGTGGTCCAGAAACCGTTCGATGCGGGTCGGCACCAGTCCATAGAACAAGCCGACCGCGCCGGCCACCACCGCCACCACCGCCGTTGCGAGCCTCATCGGCCTAGCCCAGCCGCCGCCGAGTTAAATGTGGGCGCATACGACGGTAACCTCGGGCGGCACCTGGTCCTGAGCCTGCGCCAGCACCGCGTCCAGGAAGGCGCGGGCCATCGCGTTCGGAGTGTCGGCCTGACAGTGTTGCAGCACCTCGCCGAGCAGCTCGGCGGACGTCGCCGCCGCGGCGGGCTCCCGTTCCAAGAACCAGTCGGATGAAAACAACAATCGATCGCCGGACTCCAGCTCGATACGTTCGCTGGGGTAGCGCGCTTCCGGGTCGCTGCCTAGCGCCGCCCCGGGCACGCCCAAAGCGTGCCAGCCGCCGCCGCGCGCCAAGCGCGGCTCGATGTACCCGGCGTTGGAAAAGGACAACATGCCGCGATCGAGGTCGAGCAAGCTGTAGACCAGGCGCACCTGAGCGCCGAGCGGGGCCAGCTTGCGCAGCAGATACCCGTTGAGCGACTCCATCACCAGACCGCAGTCGCTGGTATAGCGGCGCGCCTTGCCTTTGAGGGCGGAGAGCGCGACGGTCATCCAGAGCGCGGCTTGCAGTCCTTCGCCGTCCACTTCGCCGAGCGCGATCCCGACCTGGCGCGGGCCGAGCTCGATGAAGGTGAAGAACTCGCGCCCCACCTCTTGGCGGTGGAAGTACTCGGCCGCCAGATGGGATTGTGGAGGGGCCTGGGGCAAAAGCTGGCGGTGAATGCTCCAACCGATCTGGCGGTCTTCGGCATAGCGCGCCGCCAGAAGCTGGCGGCGGATGAACTCGGGCGCCAGCTCCAGGCCGGCGAAGGCGCGACGCGAGCGCGGCCAGCGCAGCCCGGTCCACAAGAGCAGCGGAGCAGCCAGGATCAGCAGGCTCAAGAGCGCGGTCGGCCACGCTTCGGCGCCGATCCAGAACGAGGCCATGCCCATCGCCATGGCTCGCTCCAGCAGGGGCGCGAGCAGCAGCGCAAGCAGGTCGAATCGAACCAGCCCGACGCTGAGCACCAGGATCCAGCTCGCGCAGTGCAGCCAGCCCGGCCCGGGCGCGCCGGTGAGGCCGATGCCGGCGATCGCCGCCAGCCCCAGCACAGCCAGCGGCCGCGGCGCCGGCAGCCGCTCGATCAGGGCGACGCCGCCGAGCGCCCAGAACAAGGTCGGCACCATCAGGCTCAGCATGCCTTCGAGACCGAAGTAGTAGAGCGCCTCGAGCGCACTCCCGGTCGAGGCTTGAAGAGCTTGGGCGGCCAGATCGTAGCGGCTGCGCGACAGCCCGAAGACCGCCCAGATGTCGACGCCCAGAAGCAAAGCGGCGATCGCATAGGCTCCGGCGCCCGAGACCGCGAACTCGGTGCCGATCAGGTGGCCGCGTTTGAACAGCGCCATCAGCGAGCGGAAGCGATGGCCGTCGCGTTCCCAGTCGCAGGCTTCGGCGAACCCGACCGGAACCAACACCAGAGCGAACATGATCAGCACCACAAAGGCCACCATGATCAGGTTGATGGTGGCGGTGGTCGCGGTGACCGGCGGCGCCTCGAGAAACGCACGCAGCTCCTCGCTGCTGTCGATGTCACTGTAGCGCGCGGCCTTGAGCGAGCCCACCGAGACGATGTGCAGCGGGAGGCTCGCGAGTTGGAGTGCGAGCAGGGTCGTCGGGATCAGCACCGCGGCGGCGGCCAAGGCGAGCGCCGCCCGGCTCACGATCGCGCGCCGGCGCAGGCGCAGGGAGAAGAGCACCACCAGGATCAGACCGACGAACAGATGCAAGAGCAGCGACAGCAGCGGCAGGCCTTCGTAGTGATGGATCGGTATGCGCCCGCCGGTGATCTCGAGCGACTCCAAGCGGTCGCCGGAGAAGGCAGCGCGCACCTGGCGGTCGGCGTCGCGCCAGAACAGCTCGCGACCCAAGATCAGGCTGCCGCTATGGATCAGCTTTTGATCGTGATCCAAGAAACGCGCTCGACCGAGGTCGAATCCGAGCAGCTCCTGAGCGCGCTGGCGCGCCGCGCCGCGCGCGGCCTGCATCGTGAAGCTGCGCCCGGCCGGCGGATCCAGGGCGACGCGGAAATGGTGAAATCCGATCGGCTCGGCCTCGGGGCCGAGCTGGACCTGGTGAAGCTCGGCGCGAGCCGAATCCCAGTAGGCGCCCACCCACGCGACCGCCAGCCGGCCGCCGCGGGTTCGGATCACTTCCGGCTTCAGCGACTCTTCGAATCGCTCGGGATCGAGCCCGGCGCGCAGCAAGACGGTGTGGATGCGCTCGCGCGCCAGCCCTTCAGAGGGCGGGCGCTGGGTGCCGAGATGTCTCACCAGCTGGACGCCGGCGAGACCGACGACCAGCAGCGCGGCCGCGAGCCAGAGCCAGGCAATGCGTTTTTCAGCCATCGTCGGTGGGCCCGGGGCGGCGGGATGACCGCTTCATCCTATCACCCTCCGCCGTCATTCCGGTGCAAGCCGGAATCCAGGTCGGTCAGACTCAGTCTCTGTGCGCAGCTCGTCCATGGGCGCCCGTCGGCCGCCCATGCCACCCGTTTCGCAATTCCTGGAACCGCCGGCTTCCCCTTGACGTTCTACAGGAAGCGGTCCAGATTGGTTGCGGAGGTGAAACCGTGGGCGAAAGCAAGAGCGATTTGCTGCAAGGAACCCTGGACATGCTGATTCTGCGCACGCTTCAAACCGGGCCGATGCATGGCTGGGGCATCTCGCAGCGGATCCAGCAGGTCAGCGGCGATGTGCTGCAGGTCAACCAGGGCTCGCTCTACCCGTCGCTCCACCGGCTCGAACAACAGGGCTGGATCGCGGCGCAATGGGGGGTGTCGGACAACAATCGGCGCGCCAAGTACTACCGCCTGACCAAGGCCGGCCGGCGCCAGCTTGTGGAACAGATCGCCAATTGGGACCGGTTGTCGGCCGCCGTCGCCCGCATCCTGCAAACGGCCTGATGCGGCGCGCGCGCACCGCGGCAAGCGCCTGGGCCGCTGTCCATTGCGGGTGGATGCGGCTGCGCGCGATGCTGAGGCGCCGGCGCTTGGAAGAGCAGCTCGATCAAGAGCTGCGTTTTCATCTCGAGATGGCGACCGAGCAGAACCTGGAGCGCGGCATGGGTCCCGAGCAGGCGCGCCGCGCCGCCCTGCGCAGCTTCGGAGGGGTCGCCAAGATCAAGGAAGAGTGCCGCGATTCGTGGGGTGTGCAGCATGCCGACGCTCTGAGGCAAGACCTGCGGCAGGGAGCCCGCGGTCTGCTGCGCAATCCCGGGTTCACCGCGGTGATCGGGCTCACCTTGGCGCTCGGCATCGGCGCCAACACCGCGATCTTCAGCTTGATCCACGGCGTGCTGCTGCGCTCGTTGCCTTATGGCGGGGGCGACCGCCTGGTGCGCCTCTACCAATCCTCGACTCAGTTCGAGCAGTTCGGGTTCTCGGTGCAGGAAGTGCAGGACTACCGCGAGCTCAACCGCACGCTGGATGAGCTGGTCGAGTATCACACCATGTGGTTCGTGCTGCTGGGCGGCGAAGAACCCAGGCGGGTGCAGACCGGCGTGGTCTCGGCCAATTTCTTCGCGGTGCTCGGCGTGCGGCCGCTGCTGGGCCGCACCTTTCTGCCGCACGACGAAGCGCCGCAAGCCGAAGCGGTGCTGGTGCTCAGCCACGGTTTTTGGGTCAGCGGCCTGGGCGCGGATCCAGAGGTCGTGGGCCGCCGCTTCGAGATGAACGATCGGCCGCACCGCGTGATCGGGGTCCTGCCGCCGCTGCCGCAGTATCCGGATCCGAACGACGTCTACATGCCGACCTCGGCCTGCCCGTTTCGCAGCGCGCCCGGCTTGGTCGCCAACCGCGCGGCGCGGCTGATGAGCGTGTTCGGCCGGCTCAAGACCCACGCGACGGTGGAGCAAGCGCGGACCGATCTCCAACAAGTGTCCCGGCAGCTCCAGCAGGCGCACGCCGGTTTCTACCCGGCCGGCTCGGGATACACCTCCACTTTGGAGCCGCTGCGCGATGAGCTGGTTCAGGGGGCGCGCCCGACCTTCTTCATGCTGCTGGCCGCGGTCGGTTTGGTGCTGCTGATCGCTTGCGCCAACGTAGCCAACCTCACCTTGGCGCGGCTGATCCGGCGCGAGCACGAGCTGGCGCTGCGCAGCGCGCTGGGCGCGACCCGGAGCCGGCTGGTGCGGCAGCTGCTGACCGAGAGCACGCTCTTGGCGCTGCTGGGCGGGGTCGCCGGG
>DASWHO010000343.1:0-2637 GCA_036398155.1 Acidobacteriota bacterium | reverse complement strand
GCAGCTCGAGCGCGCGCTGGCGCTGGCGGATGTCGCTGTCGGTCGCGTGTCCCGAAAAAAACGCGGCGAATTTTGGATCGGCCGCCATTTTCGGCGCCACGTTGTCGAAGATCGCGGCCAGCGTGTCGTAGCCGCCCAGCCGCTGGTACAGCGTTGGCGCCGCTGCGGCCTCCTCGGCGTGGAGGGCCACAGGACCCGCCAGCCCGGTCAGCGCCAACAAGATCCCGATTGCAACCAGTCTCCGATCGTGTCTCATGGTGTCACCCCTTGGCCGTTTGGGGTCGCCACTCGGTCCAGCGGCAAAACGGCCGGCAGGAAACTGTAGTTCTCATGACCGGTTCCGTCAATAACTGTCCCCGTGGCCCTCCGCGGTGACCCATGGACTCATGCCTGGTGGAGTGGCATACCCTCCAACCTGTTGACGTAAAGACGTTCTGTCTTTACAGTAGGGTGCATGGCTTCCCTGAATGTCCGACTCGGGCCTGAGGACGCTCGAATGGTCGCGCGCCTCAAAAAGCGCGGAACGCCGATCTCCGCCCTGGTGCGTCAGGCTATCCGCTCTGCCTACCAAAGACAGGTGGCCGCCGGTGCCAGTCGAAAGCCAGGAAGCGAAATCATGGCTGAGATCTATCAGAAGTATCCCGATCCTCCGGAGCTCCAATCTCGGAAGCGCAATCTGCTGGATCGGCGGACCGTTCGGCGCGTGATCCGCCAGCGGCTCCGTCGCCCGCGCTCGTGATCCTGCTCGACACCGCGCCGCTGGTAGCGCTGTGTGATCCCCGTGACCGCCTCAATCGGAGAGCGCTGCGCGATCTGGACCGGTTCAGTGCCGGACCCTTCGTCCTCTGCATGCCGAACCTAACCGAGGCCTGCTTCCTGCTGGCGCACGCCGTGGAGCGCGAACGCTTGCGGAGCTTCCTAACCGAGTTCTCGGTCGCAGCCTATCGCAGCGAAGATGAGATCGGACTCTGGCTCCAGATCTTCGATTGGCTGATTCTATACCGAGAGCACGACCCTGACTGGGCCGACGGCTATCTTGCCGTGGTGTCGGGAGTGGAAGTGGGATGGAGGGTGTGGACCTACGATCGCGAGTTTCGGACCACCTGGCGGCGCCCGGATGGAACCCGCATTCCGCTGGCGCTCGGTTGACACCTGCCCTGATCCGAGAGATCGAGAACTGCTGGATTCCGATGCCGGACGGCTGCCGGCTGGCGGCCCGAATCTGGCTCCCGGCCGGCGCCGAGGCCGCGCCGGTGCCGGCGATCGTCGAGTACATCCCCTACAGAAAGCGCGACCGCACCCGGCGGCGCGACGAACCGATGCACCGCTTCTTCGCCGAAAACGGCTACGCCGCGGTCCGCATCGACCTGCGCGGCTCGGGCGAATCGGACGGCCTTTTGCGCGACGAGTACCTCGAGCAGGAGCAGGAAGACGGACTCGCGGCGATCCGCTGGATCGCGGCCCAGCCGTGGTGCTCGGGCGTGGTCGGGATGATGGGCAAATCCTGGGGCGGCTTCAACGCGCTGCAGGTCGCGGCCCGGCGCCCGCCCAAGCTCAAGGCGATCATCACGGTCTGCTCGACCGACGACCGCTACGCCGACGACGCCCATTACATGGGTGGCTGCCTGCTCAACGAGAACCTGATCTGGGGCTCGGTGCTGATGACCTTGAACGCCCAGGCCCCCGATCCGGCGCTGGTCGGCCCGCGCTGGCGCGCGATGTGGCTCGAGCGGCTCGAGCAGAGCCCGCTGTTCCCCGAAGTCTGGCTCAGCCACCAGCGCCGCGACGACTATTGGAAGCACGGCTCGGTGTGCGAGGACTTCGATGCGATTCGGTGTCCGGTGTACGCGATCAGCGGCTGGGCCGACGGGTACACCAACGCGGTGCCGCGCCTGCTCGCCGGCCTCCGCGCGCCGCGCCGCGGGCTGGTCGGACCGTGGGCGCACGTCTATCCGCACGACGGCGAGCCGGGTCCGGCGATCGATTTCCTGAGCGAGGCGCTGCGCTGGTGGGATCATTGGCTGCGCGGCATGGATAGCGGCCTGGCGGACGAACCGATGCTGAGAGTTTGGATGCAGGAAAGCGTGCGTCCAAGGCCTCATTATGAGCAGCGTCCGGGTCGCTGGGTCGCCGAGCCGGAATGGCCCGCGCCCTCGATCCGACCGCGCCGCTTTCGGCTCAATTCCCGCAGCCTCGATCCGCAGCCGCGGCCGGAACAGCGGCTCGATTTCTGCTCGCCGCAGAGCGTGGGGCTGGCGGCCGGCAGCTGGTGCGGCTTCGGGGTCGAGGGCGAGCTGCCCGACGACCAGCGTGCCGACGACGGCAAGTCGCTGTGCTTCGACAGCGACTCGCTGGAGAGGCCGCTCGAGATCCTCGGCGCGCCGGTGGCGACCCTGGAGCTGGCGGCCGATCGCCGCTGCGGCCTGGTCGCGGTCCGGCTCAACGACGTGGCGCGCGACGGCGCGTCGACCCGGGTCAGCTACGGCCTGCTCAATTTGACCCATCGCGACAGCCACGAGCATCCCGAGCCGCTGGAGCCGGGACGCCGCTACCGGGTTCGGGTCCAGCTCAACGATATCGCGCACGCGTTTCCGGCCGGACACCGGATCCGGCTGGCGATCTCGACCAGCTATTGGC
>DASWHO010000342.1:0-1968 GCA_036398155.1 Acidobacteriota bacterium | reverse complement strand
TCGGGCGGCAGGATTTGGCGCCGCAGCAGATCGCCGGCGGTGCCGGCCTCGCGGATGAGCTCGACCCGGTCGCCGCGGATCAGGATCTCGGGCGGCAGCGGGCGGCTGTTGTACTCGCTGGCCATCGCAAAGCCGTAGGCGCCGGTGTCCAGCAGCATCAACAGATCCCCTTGCTCCAGGTTCGGCAGCGAGCGGTCGCGCGCCAGGATGTCGCCGGTCTCGCAGATCACGCCCGCGATGTCGACCAGCCGGCCCGGACCGCTCTTGCCGACCGCACGGACCCGGTGATAGGCGTCGTACATCGCCGGGCGCGCCAGAGTGTTGAAGCCGGCGTCGACGTTGATGAAGGTGGTGGCCGGCGCCGGTTTGACCGAGTTCACCCGGGTGAGCAGCAAGCCGGCGTCGCCGACCAGCGCCCGGCCGGGCTCGACCCAGAGCTCGGGCGGATCGGTCAGCTGCGCCGCTGCGAGCTCTGCGACCAGAACCTCGGCCCACTGCCGCGGATCGATCACGGTTTCGCCGTCGCGGTAAGGGATGCCTAGGCCGCCGCCGAAGTTGAGGAACCGGAGCCGCGCGCCGAACTCGGCCTCGATCTGTTGGACGAAAATGAGCAGCTCTTGGGCCTCGAGCCGAAACGGCGCCGGCGAAGTGATTTGCGAGCCGATGTGGCAGTGCAACCCGGTCAGCTCGAGCGCCTCGAGCTCGAGCGCGCGCCGCACCGCGCGCAGCGCGATGCCCTCGGCCAGATGCAGACCGAACTTGGACTCGAGGATCCCGGTCGCCACCTTGGCGTGGGTGTGCGGATCGACATCGGGGTTGATGCGAAAGGAAATCTTGGTGCGGGCCGGGCGGCCGGCGCTGAGCCGGGCGACTTGCTCGAGCTCGTCGAGCGAGTCGATGTTGATCATGACACCCTCGGCCAGCGCCAGCTCGAGCTCGGCGCGCGACTTGCTGCTGCTGGTGAAGAAGATTTCGCTGCCGGCATAGCCCAGTTTGCGCGCCAAGGCGATCTCGCCGCCTGACACCACTTCGGCCCCGGCCCCGGCGCGTTTGAGCAGCGCTACGATCGCCTGGTTGCTGTTGGCCTTGAGCGCGTACAGCACCCGGCTGCGCGGATAGAGCGTTTGGAAGGCGGCGGCTACCGCATGGTAGTTGCGCAGGATGCGATCGCCGTCGTAGACGTAGAGCGGTGTCCCGTAGCGGCTCGCCCAGCTTTCGAGCTGCGCGGCGCTGAAGCGCTCGGCGGGATGGAGCGAGCCGCTCGGCCGCGGCTGGGCCCAGGTCGCCGCCGCGCAAAGCGCGGCGAGCACAGCAAGCGTCGCACGGCGCACGGAACCATTATCCACGACTCTCTTTCGAGGAGGAACACTACGACATTAGAACAATCCTTACGCAGCCCCAACGACTCGATCCAATGCGCTGCAGACCATTGACTGGGCTTTGGAATCAGCTAGACTGTGGACCTTCCCGGTAGTTCGTGTCCATGTATTTCGGCGGCCCAAGGACCCGAACGCGAATCTCATCGCCGCCTACGGAGGGTGCAAGAGTGCGAAAGCTTCATACCACAGCGGCTGCGTTTGCCGCGTTGATGTTGATCGCCGCGTTTGCTCAAGCGGCGCCCAGCCCCAAGGTCACCGGGGGCGGCGTCACGCGGAACTACAATTCGGTGTCGCCCTACGGCACCGCCATGCTCTTGAACTACAGCGGCTTCAACGGCCAGGCCACCGGCGCCGGCACCGTGGTGCCGTTCCCGCCGTTTGCCGGGACCGCGACGGTTTATCCGGCCAAGGGCAACATGCAGTTCAAGGTGGTGGTGGAAGCCGATCCGAGCACCACCGTTGCCGATCTGCACGGCAAGGTGGTCTGCATCGCCAACCTCGGCCCGTCCGCTGCGGTCGACGGCGATGATCCGAACGACGCCGAAGTGGCCGATCCAGCCGGCGACGTTTGGGAGATCCGATTTGAGAT